>CAJAPZ010000146.1 GCA_903943955.1 uncultured Actinomycetes bacterium | reverse complement strand
CTTGACCGGTTCATCCGCGATGCCCTCGCCCCCGGCCTCGACCCGGTTGAAGGCCACCGGGCCTGCGCCCGCTACCGGATGGAGGACCGCATCTGCCTCGTCACCGCCCCGGTTCTCATGATCGGAGCTGCAGCCGACCCATTCGCGATGCCCGACCTTCCCCGCGTGCGCGAGGGCCTCACGGGATCGCCCACGGTTCAGACCGTCATCATCGAGGGCGGCATGATCCCGCTCATGGAAACCCACGCACGCGAAGTGGCCGAGGCGATCGAGGTCTTTCTCGGCTATGTGGTGACACCTCATTAGCGCCTGCCGTGGATTCAATGGTCGCGCCGGCCGACCTGAGGTCAGCGCGGCACTGACAACGGATCAGCCCGTCGAGGGGCTGCGCGCCGGTGGCCGCTGCGACGGTATGAGCATGGCGCAGCCCACGGCGAATCCAAGAAGGAGCATCGCCACCACACCGTCAATGATGAAGTGGTTTCCAGTCACCACCACGACATACGACGTCAGGAGTGGGTAGAGCAGTGCGAGCCAGCGCCACTGGCTCCGCGCTGCAATGACGATGATGAGGGCCACCGCGCACGCCCAGGCGACGTGCACCGAGGGCATGGCTGCGTACTCGTTCGCCCCGGGGATGAGCGCGTAGACCGAGCGGCCGTTGACCGCGGCGGTGTCGATGATGCCGAGTTCGGGAAGCAAGCGCGGCGGGGCGACAGGCTTGAGCTGGATGAGCAGGCATAGGCCGGTGAGCACCGCGATGGTGGTTCGCGTGAAAGGCCATGCAGCGCGCCTGAACAGCAGGATCCATGCAAGAGTAAGAACGAACACGGGCACGTGCAAATAACGGTAATACCAATCGGCGGCGCTGATCAGTGTGTCGTTGCCGATAACGACCTGCTGAATTGATAATTCGGTCGGCCATCCGAGCGAGGACTGCAGTTCGGCGAGCCACAGACCCGAGGCCTGAGCCTGATCAAGGCCGCTCACGGTCATCGACCCCACGTACTGCCACACCGCATACAGCACGAGAACTAGAGCTGCTTCCCTGGTGATGAAGGACAAGGAGGCCAGTCGCGTCGTCTGCTGAGGGACGCGGCGTTGGACGACACTGAGCACAACGGTGACGACAAGCAGGATCGCCGCAATGACGAGCGCCTGGCGCCAGGGCAACCAGCCTATGTCGGGGAGATCCACTCAACCGTCCATCCGATTTGGGGCCAGGGAACTGGCGGTCTGCCCTTCACTGAACGCGGGCACCGAGCGACCGAATTCGCCAGAGATGATGGAGATCAAGGTAGCCCGATCAGGGTGCCTTCGCGGAGGCGGGCGGTTCGCGGAGTGATCCGTGAACTAGGCGCATTGGCACATGGGGCACCAGTAGGTGAGGCGGGGGGCGCCAGCAGCGCCGGGCCCGAGCAGGCTCACCTGCCCCGGCCCGAGGTCTTCGGCCTGCTGCTCGACCCGGATCACCGCCCCGCACCTGCGACAGGGCTTGCGTCCCCGCTCGAACACGTAGTGGGTTCGTCCAAAACCCTCCTCTCCCGTCGTCGATTGCGAGGGCCGAGCCTTGTTGCGATCCATGAGCCGGCGGGCATGT
>CAJAPZ010000145.1 GCA_903943955.1 uncultured Actinomycetes bacterium | reverse complement strand
TCAGACCCTGCGAGATTGCCCTTGCCATGAGGCAATCCGCACGATGATGTGTTTGTGACTGACCATTGGTACCGTGGTCAGCGACACGGGGGAAGTACACCCGGTGTCGTACTCGGCGACAACGGCGGAGGCGGGTCCACATGGACCTTCGCACCTGGCTTCCAATCCTCATCTATCTCGTGCTCGGCGCGGGCGTTGCCGTGGCGCTGTTCTCGCTGTCGCTCATCGGACGCAAGCGGCCGAACGCCACCAAGGCGCTGCCCTTCGAGAGCGGCATCCTCACCACGCAGCCGGCACGGCAGCGCTTCTCGATCGACTTCTACCTCACGGCCATGCTGTTCATCGTGTTCGACATCGAACTGGCCTTTCTGTACCCGCTGGCCGTGGTGCTGCGTGATGTCGGCGTCACCGCGGTGATCGAGCTGGTCGTGTTCACCACAATTCTGGTGGGCGCCCTCACCTACGTCTGGCGCAAGGGAGCACTCGAATGGCGTTGATCCCACCGCCCGGCGCACCCATCCGCCGCTCGCCGCGCACCGACGATGCCATCGACTGGGACCTGCGCGACCCGGAGGCCCTGGAGGCGTCCCGCGGCATCCTCACCACCACGGTTGAGAAGGCCATCGCATGGGCGCAGACCTCGGCAATCTGGCCTGCCACCTTCGGCCTGGCCTGCTGCAGCATCGAGATGATGCACACGCTCTCGCCGCGCCTCGACATGGGGCGCTTCGGGGCCGAGTACTTCCGCGGCACCCCGCGCCAGGCCGACCTCATGATCGTGGCCGGACGCCTCACGCAGAAGATGGCGCCCGTGGTGCGTCACATCTACGACCAGATGCTTGAGCCCAAGTGGGTCATCAGCATGGGGGCCTGCGCCAGCACCGGGGGTGTGTTCAACAACTACGCCGTGCTGCAGGGCTGCGACAAGGTCATTCCGGTTGACGTCTATGTGCCGGGCTGCCCGCCGCGGCCCGAGAGCCTGATGGAAGGCATTGACATCCTGCGGAAGAAAATCGGCGCCAATGGTCAGGTGCCGTCGTCGGAACTCATTGCGGCGCGCCGTGCCGAGCGCGCCGAGTGGGACGCCCAGCACGCAAGCGACGCCCTGAAGGGCGGGCCGGCGAACTGAGCGACGTATCGACCCAGATCGAGGCGACCTCACCGGGTGCCGTGGTGCAGGAGTTTGAGGATCACGGAGAGCTCACGGTTGAGGTACGGGCCGACCGCATTCTTGAGGCCGCGCGGGCACTCAAGAACGGGCCATCGCAGTTCACGCTGCTCTCAGGTGTGACCTGTGCGGACTTCCCCGACGAGCCGGGCAGGTTCCGTTTGGCGTACCACCTGCGATCGGTCCAGACCGGCGGGCGCGTGCGGCTTCGCGCATGGGCCGGTGGGCTCGACCCGCAGATCGACTCGGTCACTTCGGTGTGGCCCGGAGCCGATTGGCAGGAGCGCGAGGTGTTCGACCAGTTCGGCGTGCGCTTTCACGGACACCCCGATCTGTGCCGCATTCTCAATCCCCTCGACTGGGACGGTCACCCGCTTCGGCGCGACTATCCCATCGGCGGCGAAGAGGTGCAGTTCACGGATGCGGTGTAGGTGATGAGCACAACCGACCCGCTGAGCGCATTCCCGCTGGCAATGGAGGGCCGTGAGGCCGTGGAGGGCGCCACCCGCGAGGGCAGGTCGCTCACGCCCACCGAACGTGCCATTGCCGCCGTTGAGGCCTACACCCCGGCTGAGGCCGCTGAGCGCACGCTGCGCAACGAGATGCTGGCCGACTCGCGCCCGGGCAGCCGCCAGCCGCTCATCATCAACATGGGGCCCAACCACCCATCCACGCACGGTGTGCTGCGGGTGATCGTGGAGCTCGACGGCGAGGTGGTGCGCGAGGTCGTTCCGGTTGTCGGCTATCTGCACACCGGCATCGAGAAGCAGTGCGAGAACAAAACGTGGTGGCAGGCCATCACGTGTGTCACGCGCATGGACTACCTGGCGCCCTTCGCCAACATCCACTCATACGTGCTGGCCGTGGAGAAGTTGCTGGACATGGCGATTCCGTCGCGTGCGGAGTGGATCCGCGTGCTGCTGTCCGAGCTCAACCGTCTGGCCAGTCACCTGGTGTTCCTGGGCACAAGCGGCCTGGAGATGGGCGCTATGTCCATCTTCTTCTACTGCTATCGCGAGCGCGACGAAGTGCTCGACATGTTCGAGATGGTGTCGGGCGAGCGCATGAACCACCGGTACTTCCAGGTGGGTGGCTGCGCACAGGATCTGCCCGAGGGGTTCCTCGAGCGCCTCACGAAGTTCCTCAAGGAGATGCCGGGGCGCATCGACGAGTACGAGGCGCTCCTCACCAACAACCCCATCTGGATCGACCGCATGAAGGGCATCGGCATCATCCCCGCCGAGCAGCTGCTGGGCCTCGGTGTGACCGGCCCCACGCTGCGCGCCGCCGGCATTGGGCTCGACCTGCGAAAGAGCGAGCCGTACTCCGGCTACGAGCACTTTCAGTTCGACGTTCCCACCGAGACGGCGGGCGACTGCTACGCCCGTTACCTGGTGCGCGTACGCGAGATGCGCGAGTCGGTGAAGATCATGCAGCAGGCCATCGACGGGCTGCCCGAGGGGCCGGTTATCGCTGATGACCGCAAGGTGGTGCTGCCGCCACGCGAGGAGCTCGCGTACTCGATGGAGGCGCTCATCCACCACTTCAAGCTGGTGACCGAGGGCTTCAAGGTGCCGGCGGGTGAGGCCTACGCCACCATCGAGAGCCCCCGCGGCGAGATGGGTTGCTACGTGGTGAGCGACGGCGGACCCAAGCCGTATCGCGTGCACATGCGCGATCCCTCGTTCGTCAACCTTCAGGCGCTCCGGCCGCTGGCCAAGGGCGGGTACCTGGCCGACCTCATCGCCGTCATCGCCTCACTCGACCCGGTGATGGGTGGTGTCGACCGATGACCGCCCACGAGATCAGCGAGTTCCTCGCGCCCATCCGTCACGAGTTCGCCGACCAGCGATCGCTCATTCTGCCGGCGCTCCGGTTTGCGCAGGAGGAGCAGGGCTGGCTGCCGCAGGAGGCCATGGCGGCCGTGGCCGAGGCCACCGGGTACTCACAGGCATACGTGGAGAGCGTGGCGTCGTTCTACGACCGGCTGTACACCGAGCCGGTGGGTCGCAGGGTCATCTCGGTGTGCACCACGCTGTCGTGCATGCTGCGTGGATCGGACGAACTCCTGGCCCACGTGGCCGCGAACATCGGTACCGATGGCGAGGGCACCAGCGCCGACGGCATGTTCACCCTGCAGCGCGCCGAGTGCCTGGGTGCCTGCGACCGGGCGCCGTGCCTGCAGGTTGACTCCGGCGATCAGCAGGGACCGCTCACGCACGACGACGCCGACGCCATCATTGGGGCCCTTCGCGCCGACGGCGCCCCAACCCGGTACGACCGGTAGGCGGCCGACGATGCCCCAGCTCAACTCCGTCTATCGCCACCGCGAGTTCCAGGACCTCCTCACGCTGAGCGGCTACGAGCGTGCGGGTGGCTGGAATGGCCTCAAGGCCACGCTTGAGATGAGCCCCGATGATGCCCTGTACGCATTCCACCGCTCGGGCCTTCGCGGCCGCGGTGGGGCCGGGTTTCCCATGGGCCGCAAGGCGTCGTTTCTCCCCAAGGACTCCGGTAGGCCCACCTACGTGGTGTGTAACGCCGATGAGAGCGAGCCCGGCACCTTCAAGGACCGGGAGATTCTCGACAACAACCCCTTCCAGCTCGTTGAGGGCGTGGCCATCGCGTCGTATGGCGTGGGCTGCGAGCGTGCATACATCTACGTGCGCGGCGAGTACGGCCACCAATGGGATGTCCTTCTGCGCGCCATCGCGGAGTGCCGCGCGACCGGGCGCCTGGGGCCAGACGCCTTTGGCCCCGGTGCACCATTCGACATCACGCTGTACCGCGGTGCCGGTGCCTACATCTGTGGCGAGGAGACCGCGCTGCTCGAGAGCCTCGAGGGCAAGCGCGGACAGCCCCGGCTCAAGCCGCCATACCCTGCCGTGGCCGGGCTGTACGACTGCCCCACCCTCATCAACAACGTCGAGACCCTCGCGGCATTGCCGCCCATCATGCATCGGGGTGCCGACTGGTACGCCGCCCTTGGACCCGAGAAGAGCCCGGGCACCAAGATCTTCTCGGTGTCGGGGCATGTGCTGAAGCCCGGCAACTACGAGATCGTGATGGGCGAGACCACCCTGCGCGACCTCATCTTCGACCTCGCCGGCGGGCTGCGCGACGGGCGCGAGTTCAAGGCCTGCTGGCCGGGTGGATCAAGCGTGCCCGTGCTCACCGCCGAGCACCTCGACACACCGCTCGACTACGAATCGCTTGCCGGCGCGGGCAGCTTTCTGGGATCCGGCGGCTGCATCGTGATGGACGACTCCGGCTGCATCGTGCGCGCCTCCTGGCGGCTGGCGCACTTCTACCGCCACGAGAGCTGCGGCAAGTGCACGCCCTGCCGTGAGGGCACCGGCTGGCTCGAGAAGATTCTGGGCCGCATGGTGCACGGCGAGGGCCGCCTTGAGGACCTCGCCATGCTCGAGTCGCTGTTCGGGCGCATCTCGGGCCGCACGCTGTGTGCGCTGGCCGACGGTGCCGTGGCACCGGTGCAGAGTGCACTTGAGTTGTTTCGCGACGACTTCGAGCGCGTTATCGAGCAGGGCGGGTCGCCCGTGCCCGAGCCGATGGGCGTGATCAATGCCTGAGCATGACGAGGCCCCGATCATCATCACCATCAACGGCCAGGCCGTGGAGGCGCGTAAGGGCGCCATGCTGGTTGACGCTGCCAAGGCGGTCGGCGTCGAGATCCCGGTCTTCTGTTACGAGCCGCGCCTTGGCAAGCCCATTGGCGCCTGCCGCATGTGCCTGGTTGAGGTGGAGGGCATGCGCGGCCTGCAGACAGCCTGCTCCACCCCGGTGGCGCCCGACATGGTGGTGAACACCACCAGCGACCAGGTGAAGGGCGCCCAGGATGGCGTGCTGGAGCTGCTCCTGGCCAATCACCCGCTCGACTGCCCGGTGTGCGACAAGGGCGGCGAGTGCCCGCTGCAGGACCGCACCTTTCAGTTCGGCCCGGGTGAGACCCGCTCACTCGAGCCCAAGAACCACTTCCCCAAGCCGCTCGACCTCTCGCCCCTGGTGGCGCTCGACCGCGAGCGCTGCATCGCCTGCTTCCGCTGCGTGCGGTTTAGCGAGGACGTCGCGGAGGATGGCCAGCTCACCTTCCACGAGCGGGGCGACCACACCGAGATCGCCACGTTCAGCGGCGAGCCGTACGAGGGCCGGTTCACCGGCAACACCATCGATCTGTGCCCCGTGGGCGCACTCACCAGCAACCCGTACCGGTTCGTGAGCCGGCCCTGGGACATCAAGAACGCACCGTCTGTGTGTGCGGGCTGCTCGGTGGGCTGCAACCTGGAGATCACAGAGCGCGACGGCGAGATCAAGCGCGTGACCGGCCGGCCCGACCCCAACATGGCGGTTGAAGAGGGCTGGATCTGCGATCGCGGCCGCTGGGCATTCCCGGCGCTCACCGCCGGCGACCGCCTGCTGATGCCCGAGATCATTGACCAGGTGGGGCGCCGCCAGGTGCGCATCGAGCGCGCGGTGGGTGACGCCGGCGCCATCCTGCGCCGTTCCGGCGTGCGGGTGGCATTTCTGCTGGGCACACCCGTCACGGTTGAGGATGGCTTTCTGGCACTTGAGCTGAGCCACCTTCTGGGCGACGGGCCCGTGGCACGCCTTGGGGTGGCCGACGACGGGCTCGGCCCGCTTCGCGCCCTCCCCGGGGCCCAGATGGATGACATGGACGGCGCCGACGTGATCGTGGTGGTGGGCGGCGACCCGTCGTCGCAGCAGCCGGTCACCGAATTGCGAATTCGAAAGGCCCGTCGTAATGGTGCCCGCGTGGCCATGGTGGGCCCACGGCCCACGGCGCTCGACGGAAAAACGGCGGAGGCACTTCGCACCGTGCCCGGTCGTCTTGGCGACGCCATCGACGTGGTGGCCGAGCGCCTGCTGGGCTCGTCGCGCGCCATCGTGCTGTGGGACGAGTGCGACCTGGCCGCCGAGCCGGATACCGCCGACGCACTCGCCCGCCTTGTGGCATTCACCCCGGGGGCACGCGCCATCGAACTTGCCGCCGACGTCTCGGGCCCCGGCCTGAGAGCGCTCGGAATCCCGGCCACCGGCGTGCTTGAGCAGATCGAGGCTGGCGCGGTCGATGTGCTCATTACGGTGAAGGCCGACCCAACCACCGGCCCGGGTGGCGCCCGCTGGGCAGCGGCGCTCAACCAGGTGAACACGGTCATCGCGCTCTGCACCCACCGCAGCCCCATCGTTGACCTCGCCGCCATCGCCATCCCCGTGCTGTACGGGCTTGAGGAGGCGGGCACCCTGGTGAGCATGACCGGCCGGGCCCAGCGCCTGCGCCCCGGTGCCGCGGGGCCCGAAGGTGCCGCGGCCGCCTGGGAGGTGCTGGTGGGCCTCAGCCACCGCATGGGCCAGCCGCTTCCCGACCGCACCGCGGCGCAGGCATTCGACCGCCTGGCCACGCGGTTTCCCGCATTCGCCGGCCTCACCTGCACCGACCTCGGGCTGCTGGGCGTGCCCATCGCCGCTGGTACGGGAGGGCCCGCCGCTCCCGCCCGCCAGGCCGAGGGCGAGGGATTGCCGCTGGTGGTGTGCACCCCGGTGTTTGGTGACGCCACCGCCCACCGCAGCGACGCGCTCGACTGCGTGCGCGAAGAGACCCACCT
>CAJAPZ010000144.1 GCA_903943955.1 uncultured Actinomycetes bacterium | reverse complement strand
CGGTCTTGCCGCGGTCCTTGCCCGCGATACACATGACCTCATCGCCCTTCTTCACGCGCGCCGGCATTACAGCACCTCCGGGGCGAGCGAGACAATCTTCATGAACTGCTTCTCGCGGAGCTCTCGCGCCACGGGGCCGAAGATTCGGGTACCGCGAGGGTTCTGGGCATTGTCGATGATGACTGCCGCGTTCTCGTCAAATGAGATGAACGTGCCGTCGTTACGCGGGTGGGACTTCTTGGTGCGTACCACCACCGCCTTGACGACGTCGCCCTTCTTGACGGCGCCATTCGGCGTCGCCTGCTTGACGGTCGCAACGATGGTGTCGCCGACGTATGCGTAACGGCGGCGGCTGCCGCCGAGCACGCGGATGCAGAGGATCTCTCGAGCCCCCGTGTTGTCTGCGACGCGAAGTCGTGATTCGTTCTGGATCATCCCGAGCTCCTAACGGGCCTTCTCGATGATCTCGACAAGGCGCCACCGCTTCTGCTTGGAAAGCGGACGGCTCTCGATCACGCGCACCACGTCACCGATGCCAGCCGTGTTCTCCTCGTCGTGCGCATGCAGCTTCGTCGACTGGCGAACCGTCTTGCCGTAGATGGGGTGGCGACGCGACGTGTCGATCCGCACCGTGATGGTGCGGTCACGCGAGTCACTTGTGACGATGCCCTGACGCGTCTTGCGCCGGGATACCGATTCTTGGGGCGTCTCAGGCACGGGCGGCCTCCTCTGTCGCGAGCTCCCGCTCACGCGCGATCGTCAGAATCTGGGCGATCTCGCGCTTGCGCAAACCGATCTCGCTGGTGCGCTCGAGCGACCCGGTGGGCAACTCGAAACGCAGGTTGAAGAGTGCCTGTCGGGACTCCTCGAGCTTGAGCGCGAGCTGGTCTTCGGTGAGCTCGCGCAGTTCACTGGCCTTCTGTGCCGGCATATCTATGCGTCCTCACGGATGACGAACTTGCAGCGGACGGGCAGCTTCATGGCCGCAAGGCGCATGGCCTCACGGGCAGTCGCCTCATCCACGCCGGACAACTCAAACATGACCTTGCCCGGCTTGACCACCGCAACCCAGCCCTCCGGCGAGCCCTTGCCGGAACCCATTCGGGTTTCGGCCGGCTTCTTGGTGACTGGGAGGTGCGGAAAGAGGTTGATCCAGACCTTGCCCTGACGCTTGATGTAGCGAGTCATCGCCACACGCGCAGCTTCGATCTGACGGTTGGTCACCCAGGCGGCCTCGAGCGACTTCAGGCCGTACTGGCCGAAGTGGACCTGCTGGTTACCCTTGGCGAGCCCCTGACGACGACCGCGGTGGGCCTTGCGGAACTTGGTGCGCTTTGGCATCAGCATGGCGTCACCTCGCTCCCTGAGCCGGCGGGCCGTCCTGGCGCGGAGCGCCGCCCTGGCCGCCGCGACCGCGACCGCCGCCAGCACCACCGGGACCACCTGCGCCGCCGCCGCGGTTATCGCGACGGGGGCGGCGCGGAGGCATGGGAGCCTCGGCATCGATGCTGCGACCGCGGGCGTCCACGACGCCCTCGGGCAGGACTTCACCCTTGTTGATCCATACCTTCACGCCGATACGGCCGAAGGTGGTCTTCGCCTCGGAGAAGCCGTAATCGATGTCCGCGCGCAACGTGTGGAGTGGCACACGGCCCTCCGAGTAGTGCTCGATGCGCGACATCTCGGAACCGCCGAGGCGGCCGCCGCACTGGATCTTCGCGCCCTGGGCACCCGACCGCATGGCGGAGGTGAGGGCACGCTTCATGGCGCGACGGAACGAAACGCGGTTCTCGAGCTGCTCGGCGATCGACTGAGCAACCAGCGTGGCATCGAGCTCGGGACGCTTGATCTCGTTGATGTTGATCTGGATCTGCTTGCTGGTGATCGCGTTCAGCTCACGGCGAAGCGCGTCCACCTCGGAGCCACTCTTGCCGATGACGATGCCCGGACGGGCCGTGAAGATGTCAACGGTCAGCTTGGTGGCGTCCTTGCGAAGCTGGATGTCGGCGAGCCCGGCGTGGCTGAGCTTGCGCGTGATGTGCGCGCGAACCGCACGGTCCTCGTCGAGGTACGCCGCGTAGTCACGCTCGGTGTACCAATTGCTCTTCCAGCCCTGGAGGATGCCCAGGCGGAATCCGGTGGGGTGAACCTTCTGACCCATCAGGCGTCCTCTGCGGGCCCGAGCCCGATTGTGATGTGGCAGGTGCGCTTGTTGATCTTCCCGGCACGGCCCATGGCGCGCGGCTGAAACCGCTTCATGGTCGGGCCCTCGTCAACAGTTGCGCGGGTGACGAAGAGTTCACGCACGTTCATGCCGGCGTTGTGATCTGCGTTGGCCATGGCCGACTCGAGCACCTTGCGCACCGGCACAGCGGCGTCGCGGGTGGCGAAGGCGAGGATGGCCTGGGCATTGGGGACCGACTCGCCGCGGATCAGGTCCGCGATGAGGCGGGCCTTACGCGCGGACACACGCACGAACTTCGCGGTGGCCTCCGGGCGGGCGGGCGTGCGGGTGCGGCCGTCGTCGGAGCGGACCGGTGTGGACGCGGTCACGGCCTCTGGCGCCTCGATGTCGGTGGTCTCCGTGGTGGTCTCGGTGGTCGCCACGTCAGCGCCTCGTCGTGGTGCGGTCGTTGCCGTGGCCCTTGTATGTCCGCGTGGGGGCGAACTCGCCGAGCTTGTGGCCCACGAGACTCTCCGACACGAACACGGGCACGTGCTTACGGCCATCGTGGACGGCGATGGTGTGTCCCACCATCTCGGGGAAGATCGTCGACGATCGCGACCAGGTGCGAAGCATGCGCTTCTCCCCGGCGACGTTCATGTCCTCGATCCTCTTCAGGAGCTTGGGGTCCACGAAGGGACCCTTCTTCAGGCTTCGGCTCATCGGCCTTCCGTGTGCTTGCCGCGCTTGCGCCCGCGGACGATCATCTTCTGGCTTGCCTTCTTCTTGTCACGCGTGCGGTGACCGTTGGTTGGCTTGCCCCAGGGGGTCACCGGGTGGCGACCTGAGTTGCTCTTGCCCTCACCACCACCATGCGGGTGGTCGACCGGGTTCATTGCGGAACCACGGACAGTCGGGCGGACGCCGCGCCAGCGGCTGCGACCGGCCTTGCCGCCCACTTCATTCGCGTGGGACGGGTTGCCGATCTGGCCGATTGTTGCACGGCAGTCGATGTGCACCATGCGCATCTCGGAACTCGGCAGGCGCAGGGTGGCGTAATCGCCCTCCTTCGCCATGAGCTGGGCACCGGTGCCGGCGGAGCGGCACAACTGGCCGCCACGGCCGATCTGGAGCTCGACGTTGTGCACGATCGTACCGGTGGGGATCTCACGGAGCGCCAGCGCGTTGCCGGGGCGGATGTCCGAGCCAGGACCGCTGGTCACGGTGTCACCCACTTCGAGGCGAAGCGGCGCGATGATGTAGCGCTTCTCGCCGTCGGCGTAGTGCAGCAGCGCGATGCGGGCGGTGCGGTTCGGGTCGTACTCGATCGCAGCGACCTTGGCCGGAATACCGTCCTTCGTGCGCTTGAAGTCGATGATGCGGTAACGGCGCTTGTGACCGCCACCGATGTGGCGGGTCGTGATGCGGCCGTTGTTGTTGCGGCCACCGGTCTTGTTGACCTTGCCCAGAAGCGACTTCTCGGGCGTGCTCTTGGTGACCTCCTCGAAGTCCGAGCTCGCCACAAAGCGGCGGCCCGGCGAGGTGGGCTTATGCTTACGAATACCCATCAGGCCCCCTCGAAGATGTCGATGCTGTCGCCAGGCTGGAGTTCGACGATTGCCTTCTTCCAGCCGGGCCGCGTGCCGGCGCTGCGGCCGCGGCGCTTCGGCTTCGCCTTCACCGCGATGGTGCGTACGTCGGTCACCGTGACGTCGAAGAGCTCCTCGACAGCCTGTCGGATCTCGATCTTGTGAGCATCCTCGAGCACGCGGAATGTGTACTGGTTGTGCGCCTGAACGAGCATGTAGCTCTTCTCGGACACGACCGGGCGCACGATGGCCCGGCGGACGTCATCGCGAAGCTGCTCGCTCATGCGTCATCTCCCTCGGCTGACGGAGCGGCGGCGCCGTTCCAGCGGTCCCACACGCCCCGCTCAACGATCACGCAGCGGCCGGCCATGATGTCGACGGTTTCGATGTCGCGCGCCTCGAGCACCCGAACGTCGCGCATATTGCGAAACGACAGGGCCTCGATGCTGGCGGATTCGCTGACCACCACGAGCAGCGGGCGGGCCGTGATCTCGTCTGGCGTCTTGGACAGATAGTCGGACGCGCGCTTGGTGGACGGTGCGTCCCAGCCCGTGGGCTCCATGACGGCAATCGTCCCGCGCTCCACATGGGCGCGCAGCGCCGAGCGGAATGCCTGCAGGTGGGCCTTACGGTTGACCTTGCCGCCATAGCTGCGCGGGTGCGGGCCGAACGTGATTCCACCACCGGTCCAGATGGGAGAACGGCTCGAGCCGGCACGGGCACGGCCTGTGCCCTTCTGGCGCCACGGCTTTGCACCACCGCCGCTCACGTCGGAGCGGGTCTTGGTGCTGTGGGTACCTGCGCGACGCCACGCCATCTCAGCCGTCACCGCCTCATGAATGAGGTGCGGCTTGATGGCCTGCGTGGCAATGACATCGCCCACGTCGGCGCTGCCGGCTGCCTTGCCGGTTGTGGAAAGGAGGTGTGCTGCCATCAGTCGGGCCTCACCCACACGATGGAGCCGACCGCACCCGGGACGGCACCCTTGATCAGAAGAAGGTTGCGCTGCACGTCACGATCGACGATCTGCAGGCCGCGCTGTGTCACCTGGCGGGCGCCCATGTGACCAGCCATCCGGATGCCCTTGAAGACGCGCGCCGGGTAGGCGGCGGCCCCGATCGAACCGGGCCCACGCACATTGTGGGAGCCGTGGCTCTTGGGCCCGCTCTTGAAGTTGTGACGCTTGATCGTTCCGGCGTAGCCCTTGCCCTTGGAGGTCCCCGTCACCTTGACGTAGGAACCGGGCACGAACGACTCCACGGTGACCATCTCGCCCTCGGCGATCTCCGCGGCTCCGACCTCGTCGGTCGAGAACTCGTGGAGGTGGCGCATCAGTGGCGAGCCAGCCTTCTTGAGATGCCCCTGCTCGGGCTTGTTGATGTGCTTGGGCTTCGCCGCCCCGAAGCCGAGCTGCACGGCGGAATAACCGTCGCGCTCCTCGGTCTTCACCTGCACGACCGGGCACGGACCCGCTTCGATAACGGTGAGCGGAATCCGCGCGCCGTCCTCGGCGAAGATCTGTGTCATGCCCACTTTGCGTCCGATGATCGCGGCCATCGTCAGACCTTGATCTCAATGTCGACGCCAGCCGGGAGGTCGAGACGCATGAGCGAATCGACCGTCTTCGGCGTGGGCGAGAAAATGTCGATGAGACGCTTGTGCGTCCGCACCTCGAAGTGCTCCCGCGAGTCCTTGTCCTTGAACGGACCCTTGATGACGCAGTAGCGGTGGCACTCGGTGGGGAGCGGCACGGGACCGGAAATGGTCGCGCCACTTCGCTGTGCCGTCTCCACGATGGAGGCGGCGCTCTTATCGATCAGCTCGTGATCGTAGGCCTTGAGCCTGATTCGGATCTTGTTCTGCGTAATCAAGGTTCTGTCTTCTCGTCGTCTCTCGTCCCCGGGGAAAGCGAGGGCCCCGCCCCCCTGAAAGGGGTGACGGGGCCCGTACTCCGCGTACCGCTAGGCCAGAATCGTCTCTACGACGCCGGCGCCCACGGTACGACCACCCTCACGGATGGCGAACCGCAGACCGTCTTCCATGGCGATCGGCACGATGAGCTCAACCTCGAGCACCGCGTTGTCGCCCGGCATGATCATCTCAGCGCCATCAAGGAGCTGGATGACGCCGGTGACGTCGGTGGTGCGGAAGTAGAACTGCGGCCGGTAGCCATTCACAAACGGCGTGTGGCGTCCGCCCTCCTCCTTGGAGAGCACGTACACCTGCGCCTTGAACTTCGTGTGCGGCGTAATGCTGCCGGGCTTGGCCAGCACCTGGCCGCGGGCGATGTCCTCGCGCTTCACACCACGCAGGAGCGCGCCGATGTTGTCGCCGGCCTGCCCCTGGTCGAGAAGCTTGCGGAACATCTCAACACCCGTGACGACGGTCTTCTCGACCTGCGGCATCATGCCGACGATCTCGACTTCCTCGTTCACGTTGATGATGCCGCGCTCGACGCGACCGGTGGCGACAGTGCCGCGACCGGTGATGGTGAAGACGTCCTCAATCGGCATCAGGAAGGGCTTGTCCACGTCGCGCTCGGGGAGCGGGATGTAGTCATCCACAGCCTGCATAAGGGCGAGAACGCCCTCCTGCGCGGCGGCGTCGCCGTTGAGGGCGTTCAGCGCCGAAACCTGGACCACCGGGATGTCATCACCCGGGAAGTCGTAGGCCGACAGCAGCTCGCGGACCTCAAGCTCAACAAGCTCGAGCAGTTCGGGGTCGTCCACCATGTCGGCCTTGTTCAGGGCCACCACGATGTACGGCACACCGACCTGGCGGGCAAGCAGGATGTGCTCACGGGTCTGCGGCATCGGACCATCTGCGGCCGACACCACCAGGATCGCGCCGTCCATCTGCGCTGCACCCGTGATCATGTTCTTGATGTAGTCGGCGTGACCTGGGCAGTCGACGTGGGCGTAGTGACGGGCCTCCGTCTCATACTCGACGTGCGACGTGGCGATAGTGATACCGCGCTCGCGCTCCTCGGGTGCCTTGTCGATCTCATCGAAGCTGCGCACCTCGCCGCCGTACTTCTCGGCAAGCGTCTTGGTGATGGCAGCCGTAAGGGTCGTCTTGCCGTGGTCAACATGACCGATTGTGCCCACGTTGACGTGGGGCTTCGAACGGTCGAACTTCTCCTTCGCCATCATCGCTCCTCATGCGCGTCCGAGCGGGCGTGCGACCATCGGGGTCGACACCCGCCGAGTGCTTCTCAACAAACAGGCCTAGCTCAATGATCGCGCGGCTGGTTCGCCGCGGGCTGAGTGGCCCTCGCTCCTCAAAGCCGGTGGAGAGTAGCACGACCCACCCGGCTCGCAAGCGCAACTTCGGTGGGGCTCCAAACGCCTACCATCGGGGAATGGGCGGACCCCTTGACTTCCTGCATGAACTGGGCAGAGAGGCGGCAGGCGAGGTGCGTGGCGATACGGCCACGCGCGAACTTTACGCCGTTGATGCGAGCCTGTACCGCCGAGTTCCGGGGGGTGCGCTGCGGGCAACGGGCGCAGCGGATATCGAGGCGGCAATCGCGGCATGCCGGGATCACTCCGTCGCACTCACCATGCGGGGTGCTGGCACCAGTCTGGCCGGGCAGGCCGTTGGCCGTGGCCTGGTGGTGGATACCTCGGCGATGCGGCGCATTGAGATACATCCGGATACCCAGATCGCAGTGGTGGAGCCGGGAGTGGTGCTCGACGACCTCAACCGGGCGGCGGGCGTTCATGGCCTGATATTCGGGCCGGATGTGGCCACGTCGAGTCGCGCGACTCTCGGCGGGATGATCGCCAACAACTCGGCCGGCGCCCGCTCCGTGGTGCACGGCCTGACCGCGGATTCGATCGAGGCACTCGACGTCGTGCTGGCCGATGGGACGCGGGCGACGCTCACACGGGGAGGCGCGGTGCCCCCGGCACTCCGGGCAGTGGGCGATATCGCGACAGCCGAGGGCTTCCCCGCGCTGCTTCGCAGGGTGTCGGGATATGCCCTCGATGCCATCGCGGGGGATGACCCCGACTGGCCGCGACTTATCGCGGGCAGCGAGGGGACCCTCGCCGTGGTCACCAGCGCGCGCCTGCGCCTGATCAGGCCCCCGGATGAGCGGATTCTGGTGCTCATCCCCTACGCCGACGTCACGAGCGCGCTCGAGGCAGTTCCCGCACTGCTTGAAACCCACCCATCGGCCATCGAGCTGATGGATGCCGACCTGCTGGACCCCGCCAACCGCGCACCGGGCGAGCGCGCGCTGCTCGGCATCGTGGGCCGTGCACCGGCGATGCTCGTGGTGGAGCACTCCGGCGAGGTCGGCGAGGCCCTCGACGCGGCACGGCGGCACGTCGGTGCCACGATCGTCAGCGACCCCTCAGACCAGGGGTCCATCTGGCGCATCCGGCGCACCAGCATCTCGCGGGCACTCCGGGTGGAGGGGGATGGCAAGCCCATCCCCTTCATTGAAGACCCTGCCGTACCACCGCACGCCCTCGCATCGTTCGCCGGTGAGGTGCGCCGGGTGCTGACTGATGCCGGTATGGGAGATGCCATTTGGTACGGGCACGCGAGCGTGGGATGCCTGCACATCCGGCCCATGGTTGATCTGCGCGCGCCGGGGGCGGTTACCCGCATGCGCGAGGTGGCCGAGGCCGTGGCCGACATCGTGGTGGCCCACGGCGGATCGCTGTCAGGTGAGCATGGTGATGGACGCCTGCGCGGCGAACTGCTGCCCCGCATGTACGCCCCCGGCCTGATGGCGCGTTTCGAAGAGACCAAGCGCATCCTTGATCCGCAGGGCATCCTCAACCCCGGGGTCATCGTGCACCCCGAGCCACTCGACTCCGGGCTGCGCATCGCGGCATCACCTCCGCGTCACGACATCCCGACCGCGATCCCATTCGAACGGGAAGGCGGATTCCAGCGGGCCATCGAGGCATGCAACGGCAATGGCCAGTGCCGGCGCACCGACGAGGGGATGTGCCCCTCCTATCAGGCCCTGAATGACGAGCGGCACTCCACGCGGGGGCGTGCCGTACTGCTGCGGGCCGCCGTGGAGGGCCGTCTGCCGGGTGGTCTCGCCGACGACGGTCTGCACGAGGCACTCGGCCTGTGCCTGTCATGCAAGGCGTGTGCCACCGAATGCCCCGCTGCCGTTGACATGTCACGCCTCAAGGTCGAGGCGCTGGCCGCGAGACACCAGGTGGTGCGGCCTGCGTTGCAGGTGACTGCGGCCGCCTACGTGCACGACCTGCTGGCTGCGGGGTCGAAGGGGTCGGCGCTCGCCCGGCGCGTCACCCGCATTGGAGCGCGCCGCGTTGGGCGACCGCTGCCCACTCCGGTGCGCGAGTGGCGCCCCCCCGGCCCCACCGGCCGCGGACGCCCCGTTGACCTGCTGGCCGACACCTTCACCCGCTTTCTGCATCCCGAGGTGGGCGATGCCGCCATACGGGTGCTTGCCGGGGCTGGCGCACGAGTGGAAGTGCGGGTGGGTGGGTGTTGCGGTCGCCCGGCGCTCTCACAGGGATTCCCCGACCTCGCCCGCAAGCAGGCCAGCGCGCTGCTGGACCGACTCGCGCCACACGCCATTGCTGGACGGCCGCTGGTGGTGCTGGAGCCCTCATGCTGGTCGATGCTCCTCGATGACCTCCCTGCCCTGTTGCCGCATGACCCGCGCGCCAGGTGGGTGTCGGAGGTGGTGATGTCGTTCGAACAGGCCGTCACGGACCTCGGCCTCCAGGTGCCCGCCTCGAATGCGACCGTGCACTGCCACTGCCACGCGCGCGCCCTGGGCGACACAGCGGCCGTCACAGCCGTGGGACCGGATGCCACGGCCACCGATGCCGGGTGCTGTGGCATGGCCGGGGCATTTGGGTACCAGCATCCCGCTGAGTCGCGGTTGATTGGCGAACACCGTCTGGTACCCGCCGTGTCCGCCGCCACCGGCCCGGTGGTGGCGGCGGGGACATCGTGCAGGCAGCAGATCGCCGACCTCACCGGCGTCGAGGCCCTTCACCCCGCCGTGTATCTCGACCGCCTGCTCAACCCGTAGAACGACGAAGGGCCCCGAGTGGGGCCCTTCGCGGATCATTCGTCGGCGTCACGCGCCGACGACCACATCTATGCGGTTGCGCCGACCTTGGCCTTGATCTCCTCCGAGATGGAGTTGGGGACCTCTGCGTAGTGGTCAAACTGCATGCTGAACGTGGCGCGCCCCTGTGTGGCCGAGCGCACCGACGTGGCGTACCCGAACATCTCGGAGAGCGGCACGTGCGCCTGAATCGTTCCGGCGGTGCCCTTCTCCTCCATGCCACTGATGCGGCCGCGACGACCGTTGAGGTCGCCCACCACGGTGCCCATGAATTCGGTGGGGGTCACGACCTCCACTGCCATGAGCGGCTCGAGCAGGCACGGGCTGGCGCGTCTGGCGGCCTCACGTACGGCCATCGACCCGGCAATCTTGAAGGCACCCTCGTTCGAGTCCACGTCGTGGTACGAGCCGTCAATCAGCTGCACCCTGACGTCGACCATCGGGAAGCCGGCGACAATGCCGCCCTCCAGCGCCTCCTTGATGCCCTCGTCCACGGCCGGGACGTATTCCTTGGGAATGGAGCCACCCACGGTCTTGTTCTCGAACTCGTAGCCCTTGCCGGGTTCGTTCGGCTCGACCGAGATGTACACGTGGCCGTACTGGCCGCGACCACCCGACTGCCGGACGAAGCGACCCTCGATCTTCTCGACCCGCTTGCGGATGGTCTCGCGGTACGCCACCTGGGGAGCGCCCACGTTGGCATCCACACTGAACTCGCGCATGAGGCGATCGACGATGATCTCAAGGTGCAACTCGCCCATTCCGGCGATGACCGTCTGACCGGTCTCCTCGTCGGTACGCACGCGGAAGGTCGGGTCCTCGTCCTGGAGGCGCTGGAGGGCGGTTGAAAGCTTCTCCTGGTCGGCCTTCGTCTTGGGCTCGATGGCCAGACGGATGACCGGCTCGGGGAACGTCATCTCCTCAAGCACCACGGGATGCGCCGGGTCGCAGAGCGTGTCACCGGTCGTGGTGGTCTTCAGGCCCACGGCAGCGACGATGTCGCCGGCCGTTGCCATCTCGGCCTCCTCGCGGTGGTTCGCGTGCATCATCAGCAGGCGGCCGATGCGCTCTTTGCGCTCACCCTTGGTGGCATTGATGATGCCGTCACCTGCGTTGATGCTGCCGGAGTACACGCGCAGGAAGGTGAGGCGGCCCACGTAGGGGTCGCTCATCACCTTGAACGCCAGCGCAGCGAATGGGGCGTCCGGGTCGGACGGGCGCTCGACCGAGTTGCCGTAGTCGTCAACGCCCTCGGCGGGCGGTACGTCCAACGGCGACGGCATGAAGTCCACAACCGCGTCGAGCAGTGGCTGCACACCCTTGTTCTTGAATGACGAACCGCAGAGCACCGGGGTGACCGAGATGGCCAGCACGGCGGTACGGATGGCCTGCTTCACACGCGCGGCCGGGATCTCCCCGCCCTCGAGGTACAGCTCAGCGAGCTCATCATCGCTGTCGGCCAGGGCCTCAATGAGCTCCACGCGGGCAAGCTCGGCCTCTTCGAGCATGTCGGCGGGAATCGGGCCCACCTCGACCTCAGTGCCCAGATCGTCCTTGTACGTCGTGGCGTTCATCTCAACCAGGTCGACAATGCCAGCGAAGTCGCCCTCGGCACCGATCGGCAACTGGATCGGTACCGCACGGGCGCCGAGGCGATCAATCATCGTCTGCACGGCCGCAGCGAAATCGGCACCGATCCGGTCCATCTTGTTGACGTAGGCGATGCGCGGCACGTGATAGCGATCGGCCTGACGCCACACAGTCTCCGACTGCGGCTCCACACCGGCCACCGAGTCGAACACGGCCACGGCGCCGTCGAGGACGCGCAGAGAGCGCTCCACCTCAACCGTGAAATCCACGTGGCCGGGGGTGTCGATGATGTTGATGCGGTGGTCGCGCCAGAAGCAGGTGGTCGCAGCCGACGTGATCGTGATGCCACGCTCCTGCTCCTGCTCCATCCAGTCCATCGTGGCTGCGCCCTCGTGCACCTCACCAATCCGGTGCGTACGCCCGGTGTAGTAAAGAATGCGCTCGGTCGTGGTCGTCTTTCCGGCATCGATGTGCGCCATGATCCCGATATTCCGGGTGCGCTCGAGCGGGACGTTCTTCACCTCAGTCGACACTTCAGATCACCTGTCTGTCCGTGTGAGGTCGCGGGCGAGGTGATCGCCCGCGACCGTCGGGAATGCGAGTGGAAGTCAATGCCCGGATGGGCCGACCCCGGTCCTACCAGCGGTAGTGCGCGAAGGCTTTGTTGGCCTGGGCCATGCGGTACAGGTCGTCCTTGCGCTTGAATGCGCCGCCCTGCGAGCCGAGT
>CAJAPZ010000143.1 GCA_903943955.1 uncultured Actinomycetes bacterium | reverse complement strand
TGTCGCGTGCGCGGTCGGTGGCCACTAGGCGCACCGATGCCCCGTTATTTCGGGCTGCACCGGGCCCGGCAGCAGCCGGGCGCACCACACGCTCCAACTGCATGAGCCCCACGGGAGTCACGCCATTGCGCTTCACCCAGTCAACAGCGATCTGCTCCGAGTGCGGCTGCCCCTGCAGAGCGAGTTTCTCCAGATATGCGGTGGCGGCGATCTCCGACGGGCTGGGGGAGATCACATGGTGGGCGGTCACCAGGTAGCCGTCGGGGGTCACGGCAAAGGCGGTGCCCTCCTTTCGTACCTCCCGCGCCTCGGCAGGCAGCGAGATCACAGTGCCACTGCGCAACCGCAGCCCGGTGAGATGCGCGGTCACCTGCACGTTCCACACGGCGGGCATGGCGATGAGTGCCCCACGCACCACGGGGTCGGGCGAGAGCGCGTCGGGTACCCCGGCCGGGATGTCTCCGATCGCCGGTGAGGCCACAGCCAACGCGGCCAGTGCGGCGGCGGTGATGATGCGTGCGCGGATCACGGCCATGAGGCTAGACCGTGGTCATCGCCAGCCACCACCCTGCGGTCCCCGCAGTGCGGAGTCGAGCGTCATCGCCCCGTACAGCAGGCCGCTCACGGGGAGCGCAAGACGCCAGACACCCGACAGGCCGAACTCCCGGGCGACGGGCGTGGCCACCGCCACCATTGCGATCCACCCGGCGGCGCCAAGGCCCAGCGCCCACAATGCGGCCGCACCCCCGCCGCTTGCCACGCCCACGATTCCGGCGATGAGGGCCACCACCGACCCGGCGAACATGATGGTGAGCACCACCAGCACGGCGATGAGCAGGGGCCACGATCGACGCAGTTGGGTGAATGCGCTGCGACGCACCATGTGCCACACCGACCCGAGGTCGTCGTAGGCCCGCGCACTGGTCACCCGCTCCCGGCTGAGCGCCAGGCGGGTGGGCAAGCCCACCCCGCGCTTGATCATGCGCGCCACCGACAGGTCGTCGATGAGCGCCCCGCGCACGGCATCCATTCCGCCAGCAGCGGCCAGCGCATCGGCCCGCACCAAGATGCATCCCCCGGCCGCCGATGCCGTGCGCGACCCGGCGCGGTTGGCCCACCGCATGGGGTAGAGCAGGAAGAAGAAGAGCACGAAGGGCGGGATGAGCAGCCGCTCTGCCAGCGACGTGCAGCGCAGCCGCGCCATTCGACTGTTGAGAGCCAGCCCACCGGCAAGGGCGTCAGCCACCAGCGCGCGCAGTGAGTCGTGTGTGTGGTGGATGTCGGCATCGGTGAGCAGCAGCCACTCCGGGGCAGTCGTTTCGCGGTGCAGGCGGATGCCCTGATCCATGCCCCACACCTTGCCCACCCATCCGTCGGGCAGCGGCGCACCGTCGATCACCTCGATGCCATGCCGCGCCACCCTCGCCATCTCGCGCGCCACATCGGCGGTGGCATCGGTTGACCGCTCGCTCACCACCACCACCGACATCTCGCCGGGGTAGTCCTGCTGGTCGAGCGCGCCCAGCGTGGGGCCAATCAAATCGGCCTCGTTGCGTGCGGGAACCACCACGCCCACCGACGGCCACAGATCCGGGTCGGGCACCGGGGGGTCATCCGCGTCAACTGGTCGCAGGTCCCACGGGCGCGCGGGGTGCAGCAGCACCCCCGCCCAGCAGGCAAGGGCGAGGATCCCGATGACGACGAACCAGATCAGTGCCGGAAGTGCCTGCGCCCGGTCGTGACCATCGCCGCGCCCAGGGCGTCCACGGCAGCGATCACTTCGTCGTCACGCATCGACCCACCGGGGTGGGCGATGGCCGTGGCGCCACCGGCGATGGCCATCTCGGGCGCATCGGGGAAGGGGAAGAATGCGTCGCTGGCCATGGCGCTGCCCTGAATGGGCAGGCCATTCTCAGCGGCCTTCGATGTGGCGATGCGCACGCTGTCGACCCGACTCATCTGACCAGCGCCGATACCCACTGTGGCGCCGTCCTTGGCGAACACGATGGCGTTGCTCTTTACGTGCTTGGACACCTTCCAGGCGAACACCAGGTCAACCCACTCCTGGTCGGTGGGCTCGCGCTGGGTGACGCACCGCATGGTGTCGCGGCCCTCGTGGCCCTCATCCGGGTCCTGCACCAACATGCCACCCATCACGCGCCGGTACACGGGCTCTGCGGGGTTGCCGGGGCGCACACGCTCGCCGGTCTCAAGCAGGCGCACGTTGGGCTTGCGGGTGAGTACTTC
>CAJAPZ010000142.1 GCA_903943955.1 uncultured Actinomycetes bacterium | reverse complement strand
GGGTGTTGCGGATAGTCTCCGTGGTAACGCGACAGTTCTTCACACCCTGCCGCGCGCATCGTTCTACCTCAATGGCGCCGATCATCGCGGAACGCGAAACCAGACTGGCACCGTTTCGTACCGATAGGAGCCTTCCCACATGGACCCGAATCTCATGGCACTCCTCGCGCAAGGCGGCGGAGCACCAGCTCCGGGCCCAATGGCTCCCCCCCCTGGCATGGACCCGATGGCGCCGCAGATGGGCATGGACCCGATGGCGGCAATGGCCGGTCCTCCCGGCCCCGGTGGGATGCCGATGGACATGGCAGCCGGTGGCCCAATGAGCGCCTCCCCGCTCCCCACGACCGACCCCGGCCAGCTCATGGCGATCATTAGCCAGATGGCCGCGCAGGACCAGCAGACCGCGATGATGCAGGCAGTCAGCCAGACCAAGCTCATGCAGGCCCAGGCGATTCAGCCGGTCGCCGCCGCCATGTTGGAGCAGGCCGTGGCCCAGGCATCCACGATGGACATGGGCGGTGGCCCGGTCGGAGCCGCGTAATGCCGGAACGCCCGGACGGTCCCGCGCTCATCAGTGGTCTCACCGAGGACCACATCAAGGAGCAGGCATGGGATGACTGGATCGCGGCCCGCGATGCTCGCCATGAGATTGAGGATCGCAAGCGCCAGTCATACCGGGACTACCGGGCGTGGCGTTCCGACGTCGCCGATGGCGGCAAGTCCGAGGCAGCAACCGGCCCGTTCGGGTGGTCCACGACCACGGTCCCCATGATCTATTGGTCGATCGAGACCATCCTCCCGCGCCTCGGGACCCAGGCCCCGACGATCATCGCGCGCCCGCAGACCCCGGCCGCAGTGTCATACGCGCAGGCGAAGTCAATGCGTATTCAGCACGACCTCAAGCGGGCCGGCGCCGACACTCAGATTCAGCTCGCCCTCAGAACCGGCATGGTCATGGGCGATGGCGTGATGAAGATCCCGTTCGACGAGCGCATCGGTGGCCCGACCATCCTGGCCGTGGACTGGTGGGATGTCTTCGTTTCCCCGGAGGCAACCTCATGGAAGACCAGCGAGGTCATCTTCCACCGCAGTTGGCACACCAAGCGCGACCTACAGCGCCTCGGGCAGCGCAAAGACGCCGACGGCAAGGCGCTTTATGACCCCGAAACGCTTGAGCAGCTCATCGGTTCGCTCGCAGACCGTGGCGTGAAGGACAGTTCATACGCGGAGCGTCAGCAGATCAGCGGCCTCTCGAGCCAGTGGACCGACCGCACCGCGGTCGTCCCTCTCATCGAGTGTTGGTACAAGGAGGGCGCACGGGTCGTGATCGCGGGCACCGACCGCCCCATGATCCTGTCGGTACAGAAGGACGAGGACTACGTGTGGCTCGACCCCTCGCGGCGCCCCTTCCGCCCGTTCAGTGTGTTCACACCGACGCCCGACCTGTTCTCACCGTACGGGATCTCGCTCGCGGAAATGCTGTCGTCCCACCAGCGCGAGCTCAGCGTGCTCCGCAACGCCTACACGGATCAGATCAGCGCGAGCATCTTCTCCCCCCTCGGATTCGACGCCCGCAAGGTGCGCCCCGAGGACGTGGCCCAAGCATGGTCGGCACCGGGTGGCATGTTCGCGGTCGAGGGCCCTCCTGGGGATGCGGTCGCCCGCTTCCAGCCAGGCTCGATGACCCGCGACTTCTCAGTGGTGTACGAGCAGATCAGGTCCGAAGCGCAGCTCATCGGCGGCACTTCCGACTACGGCGCCGGCATGAGCTCGAGCGCCGGCGTGGACAACCAGACCGCGACGGGCATCAGCCTCATCGTCTCGGAGGGCAACAAGCGGTACGAGTCCCTCCGCCACCAGCACGAGCTCGCCATGCAGGACGTGGCGATCGCGTTCGACTACATCGACCGCGTGCTCGGGCCCCTCGAGCGCCACGTCCCGGTTGAGTCCGGGTACCAGCCGCCGACCGATGCCCTCGGGATGAACATGACTGGCGACCTCGCCACCATCGGGGCAGAGGTCAACACGCCGGACAAGCTGTACGACGTGCAGATTGACGTCGGCGCGATGGCACCACCGCAGAGCCAGGAGCAGGCGAAGAACGTGATCGCGCTGGTGCAGGCGGTCGCAATGCTCCCGCCCCCGGTGCAGCAGCAGGTTCAGTGGGATCAGCTCATGCGGATGCTCATGGAAAGCCTCGGGCAGAACCCCGACCGCCTTATAAGCCCGACACCCCCACCGGGTATGGGTGGTCAGGTCCCCGTCGGCCCGCCACAGCCGATGCCGGGTGGATGACCCCCGCTACATGGTCGAGATTCTTTCGACCTTCACCGCTCATCCGGGGTGGCGGGTGCTCACAGAGCACGCCACCCACCGCAAAGAACAGATCATCGCTCGCATTGTCCAAGAGGACGTGGGCGACCAGGAGCGGGCAACGCTCGCCGCAGAGTACCGCGCCATCGGCGCACTGATTGACTACCCGCGTCAGGAATCACTCCGCGCGGAAACCCACCAGGAGTAGCGCATGAGTGATGAGACAACGACCATCGACGTCCCGATTGACGATGGGATGGGTGGCGAAGTTCAGGTTGACCAGGGTGCCGAGCTCGACCCGTTCCAGCAGTGGGCAAACGGGCAGCCATCAGACGTGCAGGAGCGCCTCGGGAACGCGGGCGTCAAGGACTTCGACCACCTGGCCCGCACATGGTCAGGTGCCGAGGACGCGCGCCAGCGGATGCAGTCCGAACGCGACCGGATGATGAGCCAGTACGCCGAGCAGCCGGAGTTCGACTACGGCAACGCCGTCAACGCCCCCGGTGGTGGAGACCAGCAGTTTGAGAGTATGAACATCCCCGGCATGGATGAGCTGCTGCCATTGTTCGGCCACGACGAAGCCCGTGTCATGGATTTCGTCGCCCAGCAGCGCATCCAGGAGTCAGAGACCCGGATCGCCGCCATGCTGGACGAGCGCCTCGGGCAGTTCCTCGCCCCGATCCAGCAGCAGCAGGTCGAGACGCAGCTCAACGAGGCAATCACCGAGATCCGTTCGACCTACGGGCAGGAGTTCGACGCGATGGCCCCGGACGTCGTGGCCCTCATCAACCAGCAGCCCGACATCTACAACAGCCCGCAGGGTGTGTGGGCCGCGTTCGGATTGGTGCAGGCGTCGCGCACCCGCGAGAACGCCATGCAGCAGGCCGTTCGTCGCCAGGCAGACACCCTCGAGGGCGGCGTAAGCCGGGCCCCCGCGGTGGACGCCGGCGAGGAAATCCTGAAGCGGATGATGTCGGCAGGGCCCGCCGGCAACGACGGACTTTCCTAGAAGGAGTGGGCGGCAGGGGCGGTAATCCCCCCTGCCGCTTGCAGCACTAACGCGACATGATGTAGTGTCGCGGTAACGCGGTCCCGCTGCTGGGGGGTGAGGG
>CAJAPZ010000141.1 GCA_903943955.1 uncultured Actinomycetes bacterium | reverse complement strand
GGCACCGGCCTTCTCGGCGAAGCGCCGATAGGCCATTGCGCCCGGGCCCGATCCGGCCACGCAGATGCGCGACTCGGCGATGTTCTTGCCCACCACGGCCAGCCCGTTGAGGGTGCCAGCCAGTAGCGCAGCAGCAGTGCCCTCGCCGTCGCCGTGCACCACAGGGATGTCGAGCGCCCCCCGCAGGATACGGGTGATCTCAAAGCAGTTGGGCGCCGAGATGTCGGCCACGTGAATGCCACCGAACACCGATGCGATCTTGATGACGGTATCGGCGATGGCTGCCGGGTCGTCGAGGTCGATGGGCAGGGGGAAGGCATCAACCTCCGCCATCTCGCGCATGAACAGCGAGAGCCCTTCGAGCACCGGAAGCGCCGCGAGCGGGCCAAGATCGCCCTGCCCCACAAGTGCTGACCCGTCGCTGATCACCATCACGCTGTTGCCCTTGATGGTGAGGTCCCAGGCGCGGTCGAGGTTGTCGTGAATGGCCATGCACACGCGGGCCACGCCCGGGGTGTAGGCCATCGACAGGTCGTCACGGTTTCTCACGGGTATGCGCGTGCGCATGGTGAGCATGCCGCCTTCGTGCGCACGGAAGATGGCGTTGGTGACGCCGTGCACGGTGACACCCTGCACACTGCCCAGCGACTGGACGATGGCATCGGTGGCCTGCTCATCGGCACCCAGGATGACGATGTCGCGGGTGATGGTCTCGCGGGTGGACCGCACGGTGTCCATGCCATCCACCTCGCCGCCCGCCATGGTGATGGCGGTCATCACGTGGCTGAGCACCTCAGGGCCAGCTGAGAGCTCGGCGCGGACGATGACGCTGGCGTTGGACGGCATTCGGAAGAACCTCGGTTGGCTTCTGGTGCGAGGGCGCGCGGGAGACTAGCGACGCAAACGCGCCTCGGGAGAGGGTTCCGCACCCGGGCCGGTGATCCTGCCCGGGCTCGCGAAGGTGCGGGGCTACGCCGCGGTGACCCGCAGCGCCAGATGCACGTCTGGCGACCGCAGCACGGTGCCATCTTCCAGAGTGATGGTGATCCCGTCGGTCTTCGCCAGCCGCAGGCCGGCGTTCGCAACGTCCACCGAGATCAGTTGGCCATCACGGAAGGCCAGGGCATCGCCGGCATCGGTCACGTTCCAGTCGTCGGCGAGAGGCGCCTCACTGCAGCGCAGGTACAGAAGATCCCATCGCGGGTCGTACTCCACGGCGTCGAACACCGCTGTCCCAAATGTGACGGTCACCTGCTCCTCCCCGGAATTCGCCTGCATGCGAAGGCATTGAACGCTTCGCCCCGACCAAGACGATCATATTCCACCACCACGCAGATCCATCGCGATGGCCCCATCCCGGCGTGGAAGTACCGTTGCCGCTGGGGTCGCTCGGGGTCGGGCAAGCTGATGTCGGCGCTCGCGATGGCGATGAGCAGGTCGCGTCTGCTCAGGTGGGCGACGTCATGGTGCGAGGCCGCGATCTTCCGAAAGGCCCGATCCGGCACGCGCACCTGCCTTCCGAACACCGGGTCGATGACCCATGCGGCGCTTGGCAGGTCGTCACTGGGGCG
>CAJAPZ010000140.1 GCA_903943955.1 uncultured Actinomycetes bacterium | reverse complement strand
TGCTGGCCGCCCTGCTGGCCGACCCCGCCCGGTTCATCGAGTACCTGCTGCTTCTTCTGGGCCAGCCCGAGGATGGCGTGGGGGAGGGGGGCGGAACTGCGTTCTGGCGCGATGCCCAGGCGGCGCTCGCCCGTGGTGACGCCGCTCCGCCGCTGCTGGAGGTGCTGGTGCGAGCAGCAGCCCGCGCCCCCGACTCCCTCGACCACGTCGCGTCGCTGGTGGACGATCTTCGAAAGACGCCCGAGGGCCGCGCGGCATTACCTCCCGACTTCGACGAGGTGTGGGACGTCGTCTGGAGTGCGTGTCAGGAGATGCGCGAGTAGTGACCCTCGATACCGACCCACTTGCGCAGCTGAAGGACTTCCAGCGCGTCACGGCGCAGCACGCCTTCGCGCGAATGTATGACGACGTCGACCCGGCCACACGGTTTCTCATTGCCGACGAGGTTGGCCTTGGCAAGACCATGGTGGCCCGGGGAGTGGTGTCGCAGGTTGTCGACCACCTGCGCGCTCGGGGCACCAAGCGAATTGACGTTGTCTACATCTGTTCAAACGCGGAGATTGCGCGGCAGAACATCGCCCGTCTGCGAGGTGCGCATGGCATGAATGAGGCGCCGCTGCCCGACCGCATAACGATGCTGCCGCTACACAGCGGGCACCTGGCGGAGCAGGGCCTCAACTTCTTCTCGTTCACGCCAAGTACGTCGCTCGACCTGAAGAGCAGTGAGGGCACCCAGCGCGAGCGCGCGATGCTGGTGTTGATGCTGCGCGCACTATGGGGCGGGTCCGCGGTGTCGGGCACGGCCGCCATGCGGGTGTTTCAGGGGCAGGTGAGCCGGGTCGAGTGGTTTGCGCGCACGGTGAAGGGGCTCAGCAGCGACATGAAGGGCGGCATCTCGCCCAGCCTGCTGCAGGCCTTCGGCGCGCATATTGAGGCTGCCGACGACGCGGCCGTCGTTGAGGGCCGCCCGGCGCTGCGCGAGCGGTACGAAGTGCTGCGTGAGGAGTTCCGCCACGCAGGCGACCGCACTCACGCGCAGCTGGAAGCCCGACGCCTGTTCGTCGGCGAGGTACGGCGGCTGTTGGCCAAGGCGTGCGTTGCAGAGCTTCAGCCCGACCTCATCATCCTCGACGAGTTCCAGCGCTTTGGGTCGCTCCTCCATGGCGACGACCCCGCCAGCCAGTTGGCGCACGACCTGTTCGGGTTTGTCGACGATCACACCGATCTCGAGGCGAGAGTGCTGCTGCTCTCGGCCACGCCGTACAAGATGTTCACCACCCACGAAGAGGCGGGCCGCGAGGGGGAGGCGGCTGAAGATCACTACAGCGGCTTCATTCAGACGGTGGACTTCCTGCTCCACGGGCTGCGTGACAGCCCGTCAACATTTCCGGACGACCTTCGGCGCTTCCGCACCGCCCTGTATGAGGCCGCGACCGATGGCGGCGCGGCCGCACGTGACGCCCGCGCACAGGTGGAGCAGCTGCTGCGTCGGGTGATGTGCCGAACCGAGCGTCTGGCGGTCACCGACGACCGTAACGGCATGCTGGTAACCCGGGTTGTGGACGGCCTCGACCTCACGCGGTCCGACGTCGAGGCATATGCCGCGGCCGATCGCCTTGCCCGGCGTGCCGATGTGG
>CAJAPZ010000139.1 GCA_903943955.1 uncultured Actinomycetes bacterium | reverse complement strand
CCCCCTCCGCCGTTGCCGTGGACTCGCGAAGATCCGCAAGGCGACGTTCCCCGGGAACAAGCCTGTCGCCGGGCTCGGCGATGACGATCCCGAAGTTGCGTGCTTGCAGGACATATTCCTCAAGCGTGACGTCCACACGCATGCCTGGGATGGCCTCGAGTGCATCAAGGATGCCTCCGGTGAACGAGAGCCCCCGGGCGCCCGTTGATGCCACGATCACCCCAAGCGAAGCCGCCACGGCAGACGCGGCGAAGATGAGCGCGCTATCCCCCACCCCACCGGTTGAGCGGATGTCGGTGGTGGGGCCCAACGACGCCAATTCCAGGCGATCACCCCCAGCCAAAAGCCCTTCCGCAAGGGCTTTTGCAACCTCATAGGATGCACCGCGAATACCGGCTGTGGCGCACCACGCCGCCATCTGCGCATCAGACGCGGCCCCCGTCGTCCAAGCACCCACGAGCGCGGTGATGTCAGCGGGGTCAATGACCTCGCCACGTCGTGTGCGCTCAAGCACCTCGAGCGTCGGTCGCGGAACATCCAAGATGGGTCACGGTAGCAAGGGGTGGTATGTTCACTCCGTGCGTCGAACAGCCCTCATGGCTGCGTCTCTCTCGATTGCCGTTCTTGGTCTGCCCGCAGGGGCATGGGCTCAGACCGGCGCAGGGACCGCCCCAACCACTGCTGGCACCACTACTGGTGCCACCACCAACACCAGCGCCACCACCCCCACGGTGCCGCGGGTCACGGGTCCGCCCGCGCTCAGCGTGCTGCGGCTGCGAAAGACCATCGTCGCCGAGCAGGGCCACGCACGATTCATGCTCGGCGTCAAGTCGAAGACCGTGGCCACGGTGACCGCCACCATCAAGGACGCAACGACCAAGAAGGTCGTGCGCACCCTCACCAGCTCTCAGGATCATATTCAGGGGCAGGTGTGGTTCCTCGTGCAGGCCGTCAACGATCAGGGATACCAGTTGCCAGCCGGCAAATACACGGTGTCGCTCGTTGCCAAGAATTCGGAGGGCACGTCCAAGCCGCTCACCGGCAAGTTCCTGCTCAGCCTCACCCCTCCGCGTGGCCGCCTTGACGGCTACACCGTGCCGAATCTCCCCGCCATTGCCCGCCAGCTCAAGATCGCTCCCGGTGGCCAGCTCGTGACTGCGGTGGCCGTGAAGGGCGCGCTCGTCACCGCAGGCCTGCGCCGCGGTGACGTCATCACCAAGATCAACAACCTTGATGTGAGCACCCCCGGCCAGTGGCAGGCCGCAATCAAGACCTTGCCGGCCGACACGCCTATGCCGATTGAGTATCGACGCGGCGCAACCGTCGTATCGGCAACGCTGCAGGTGCCACCCGACTGGACCCCGGCACCCGACTACGCGGCAACGTTCAAGGTGCTCGTCAAGCGCAACCCGAAGCTGGGGTACATGCTGGCCAGCGCCCGCAACCGCATTGACGTCGGCAAGCCCGATGATGCCCAGAAGCAGTTTGACGCCTGGTCTCCCGCCATGAAGAAGACCGGCATCGGTCAGATGCTTCAGGGTGAGATCCTCACCGCGAAGAACGATCTGAAGGGTGCCCTCGCGGCATATCTCAAGGCCACCACCACCGACCCGACGCTCGCACCGGCGCTACTCGGTGAGGGCCTGGTGCTCTCGCGCCTTGATCGCACCGCGGAGGCCGTGCCGGTGTTCCAGGCAGCCGTGGCGCAGGACCCCGGTGACGCCGTGGGCCAGGCATTCCTTGCCTACGCGCTCGTCGCCACGAACCAGAACGAAGCTGCCATCGCCGCAGCCACCACGGCCTCGACGCTCGACACCAAGTACGAGGACGGCCCGCTCGCTCTCGGACTGGCCCAGATCGCCGCGGGGCAGAAGGCGCAGGGCGTCGCGAGCCTCAAGAGGGGGCTCCTGCTGATGTCGGATCAAGCCCGGGCCGATCAGCTCATCGCGGAGAACCTCGAGCCCAACGCGTAGGTCTGCTGGCCGTTCCAGCAGCACTCACGGCTCATCGAAGGGAACTCATCAAGTGACGCATGGCCATCCGGCTGGCGATCACCGGTGCAGTGGTTGCCATGACCGGAGCAGGGGCCGCATCCGACGCGCCTGCACCCGTCGTCACGATCACCTGCTTCGCGAGCACCCTTACGATCAACCCGGGTCAGGTGAAGGACGGCGGGTGCTCGGTGCTCTACGTCAACCGCACTGCCATGACTGCGCGATTCGCCTTCGAGAGGAAGCGGGGGTCCGGTGCGCACCGGCCGGTGAGCGCGTGGTCCGCTCAATGAGCTTCGACCGGTACACGAAGCCACTCGGAAACTCGACTGACCACAGCGCCACTCCTATGGCCACATGCGAACACGGACGCAGCGCGCCTGATCTGGGCTCGGGGGCTACGAGTGGAACACAGTGGCCGGGCAGTCGCTCGTGGTGTGCGCCCTGACACTCTGCAAGCCCGACACGTACGCGCTGAAGGAGCGCGCTGGCAGCGCCCTCCTCGGAGTGCCTGCCGGCTAGAGCTCGCCCGTCGGCTCGGCGCGCTCCTCGTCCTCCCACCGGCTGCGTCCACGCGGGCGGTTGCCCATGTTGATCCAGACGACGATCGAGACGATGCCGATGATGAGGCCTACCCAGAACTGCCATGCAGTGATCGGGTTGATGGAGAAGATGCCAAACAGCAGCAGCACGGCGATGACCGCCACCAGTGCGACGGGCCGCTGACGCGGTGGGGCGAGTTGCACCACCCACGGGGCAACGAGCGAGATGATGAGGAGCAGGATCGAACTCATGTCTCCAACCGGATCGGGAAGCGCCGCGACACTCTAAGGCCGCGGCGACACGCTCGAAAGCGTAGCGCAGGTGCCGGAACTCCTCTGCAACGCTCCGTTCATGGGTACCCTCGCCACGTGCGCGCAGTTGGAATCCACCTGATGCCCGACATGACCCGGGTCGATCCCCCTGGGCGGTCCGCGGTGGCCGAGATCGGCCCCACCGGCGACCTTCTCGGCGTGCAGATGTGCAATTCCAACGCGGAGATCGCGGCCACCGTGGGTGCATCTCCCGCCCTTGTGGTGATCGATGCACCGGTGATGATTCCTCCCGACACGAATGGGCGCCGCGACATGGAACACGTACTTGCGTGGCTCGACATCCCCGCATTTCCTGTCACGCCTGCCCGCATGGTCACGGTTCATGGGGGCGCACGGGGCGCCATCCTTGCCGCGCTACTTCCGCCGGCCCAGATCGTTGTCGAAGGGATCCCTGACCAGGTGATCCGCCAATTGCTCTGGGAGCGCGACCACGAACCCGGCTCGGCGCCCCTCGGCTTGGCTGCCTATCGCGCAGCCTGGCTCGATGTGCGTCCACCCGCATTCCGCCCCCGGGGCGGGAGGGCACGCAACGACGGGCTGATTCCGGCACGCATGATTCTCGCCGATGGAGCAGATCTCAGTGCCTGGCCCGAGCCTGAGCGCACGGGTGACCTGGCCGCCCTCGACGAGGCTGCTGCCATCGACGCCCCCGCCTGTGCTGTCACCGCGTACCGCTGCCTGCATGGGGATGGAGACCGCTGGGCACGCATCGGAAGCAACGATCGCGGTGTGGTCATCATCCCGGCAGACCCCGATCTCAGTGCCCGGGCCGAGGTCAACATCGCCCGGCTCACGGATGAGGGGACCATCGCCATCCCTCTTGAGGTTGCAGGAAGGGCGGTCGGCCCGCCACAATCATGGTGAGCCGCGATAAACCGCGGATATGCGACGGGGAGGCACTTCGTGTCCACTGACAGCGTTTACAAGGTCATCGAGATTGTCGGGACCAGTGCCGAATCAT
>CAJAPZ010000138.1 GCA_903943955.1 uncultured Actinomycetes bacterium | reverse complement strand
TCACGGAACTGGTGAGGAGCCCGGCACCGAAGTCGTCGTTGGCACCGTTGGGCAGCACGGTGAGCGCCCCCACGGCCGACCCGGTGTAGATGGCGAGCATCGTGTCGTAGTTACTGCCCACAGTGGACAGCGACAACGTGCCCGTGTCGGTGGCGGTCCACGAGTACCAGATGGATGACCCACTGCTACCCCACACCGACAGCGGCCTGGGCTCACCGGTCTGGCGCGTGGCACTGCGCGTGGTGCCGGTGATGTTGCCGCTTGCTCCGGCAATGCCAGTGGCTGAGGCGAACGAATCGTTGCCCGGCGCGGCGTTGATGCTCACACGCTGGTCGGGTTCCACGCTGACAACCGACGGGTCGTTACGCAAGCGGGTGATGTCGGCTGGATCCAGGCTGGCCGCGAAGCCATCGATGGCGGCGGTGTAGACGTCGGTGACCTCGTTGCCGCGCATGACCTCAGTCACGGCCTTCGCGTTGGCGTTGGCCGTGGGTTTGAGCACCACGATCTGCGGCGTGGGATCGGTGGTGGCACCCGATGCCACACCCGCCGCCAGACCCATCGCAACGATCGCCGCTCCACCCAGAAGAAGGGCACGGGACAATCCGTGAGATGAGGAGGCACCGAGACGCATGGTGCATACAGGCTAGGTGGGTTCCCTCTTCGAAAAGGCGATCTTGGGTGTATCGACGCCACAGTTCACGGTTTTCTCACACTTTGGCGGCCGGTAGCCTCATTGCGTGTCTCCAGCGCCTCCCGTCATCCTGCTTCCGCCGTCCGAGGGCAAGGCCCCCGGTGGCAACGGGCCCATGGCTGCCATCGATACTGGCGCCTTCCCGGAGCTGGCCGATGATCGTGCCCGCGTGCGTGACGACGTGCGAGCCGTGCTTCGCAGCAGGGTGGCAGCAGAGAAGCTGCTCGGGGTGCGTGGTGCCCATCTCGATCGCGCCCTCGCAGAGTGGGCTGGCCTGGACACTGCCCCCACGCTTCCGGCTGCCTACCGTTACTCGGGCGTGGTGTGGGGTGCCGTGGGAGTTGACGAAATGCCCGCCGCTGCACACCGCCGCCTGATGACCCGAGTGCTGGTTCCGTCGGGCCTGTGGGGCGTGGTGTCGGCTGCCGATCCCATCCCGGCCTATCGGCTCAAAATGGGTGCGCGTGTGGCACCCATCGGGCTTCTTTCAGCCTTTTGGAAGCCGCGCGTGAGCCTGATCGTCGCGGCCCGGGCACGCCGGGGCGCGGTCATCGATCTGCTGCCCATGGAGCACGCGGCCGCATTCGACTTCGCGCAGTTCCGACCCGGTGCGAGGGTGCGGGTGGACATCGTGGACGACACCCCCGGCGGGCAGCGGTCGGTGGGACACGCAGGGAAGTCGCTGAAGGGTGCGCTGGCCCGGGCAATTGTGATTGAGGACGCCCGTACGGCAGCCGATGTGGCCGACCTTCGGGTGGAGGGCCTCGAACCCGGACGCCTGGAAGACGACGGCAGCACCGTCGTCTTCAGGCGTCGGGTCCACGGCTGACTACTTCTTCTTCGGCGCAGCCTTTGCAGCGGGCTTGGCAGCGGGCTTCTTCGCGGCGGGCTTCACGGCGGCCTTGGCCGGTGCCTTTGCAGCAGCCTTGGCCGGGGCCTTCCCGGCTGGCTTCGCAGCGGGCTTCTTGGCGGCCGGCGTGGCAGCAGCCTTGGCTGGCGCCTTGGCAGCCGGCTTGGCAGCAGCCTTCTTGGCAGCAGGCTTGGCAGCGGGCTTCGCAGCAGCCTTGACCGGGGCCTTCGCAGCCGGCTTGGCAGCAGCCTTCTTGGGGGCAGGCTTGGCAGCCGGCTTGGCGGCAGCCTTCTTGGCGGCAGGCTTGGCAGCGGGCTTCGCAGCGGCCTTGACCGGGCCCTTCGCAGCCGGCGCGGCAGCGGCCTTTGCAGCCTTCTCTTCAGTGGCCTTCGCAGCAGCCTTCTGCAGGGCAGCCTTGGCCATGGTGGCCGCCGACGGTGGGGTGGACGACAGCGGCGGGCGCACGGCCGGACGCATACCGGTGCGGCTCTGCTGGGCGGCGGCGGCACGTGCGGCGGCCGCGGCCTTCGGATCGGCCTTGGGCGGCGGCTTGGGGGCCACGCGCTTGCTGCTGGGCTTGTGCTTGATGACCAGCCTGCCGGCAAGGGCGTCGTCGATCAGCTGGCTGGCGCCCTCCTCGTCCACGTGGCGGGCGTACATCAGTTCACTCACCAGCACGCGACGGGCGCGCTCAAGCATCTGCATCTCACCGGGCGACAGGCGAGCATCCTGCTGACGGCGCTCGAGGTTGCGCACCACCTCCGCCAACTCCAGGATGTCGCCGCTTCGCAGCTTCTCTTGGTTGCGCTTGAACCGCTGGTTCCACTGCGCTGGCATCTCGCTGCCCTCGGCGGCGAGCACCGACAGCACCTCAGACACCGCACGCTCATTGATGACCGGGCGCAGGCCAGCGGTCTCGGCGTTCTCGCACGGCACCATCACGGTCATCGGCGGCTGCAGGATCTCAATCGTCAAATACTCGCGCCGCTCACCACGGATCTCGTGAAACTCCTTGGCCAGAACGGTTCCCGCACCGTGGTGCGGGTAGACGACCTTGTCCCCAACCTCGAACATTCAATCTCCTCGTGCAATCAGGTCGCGCCCCGGGCGGCGGGCGCATTCACGCGCTCCGGTCGGACCCTCTGGGAGATCCGGTGCGCCGTCAAGTGTCCCCACATGGTACCGCCTGCCCGGGCGGCCCTTCATATATGGGAATCCGGTGCTGGCTACCAGTTGGCGGGCCAGCGCTCCAGCGAGTCCTTGTGCCGCCGCTCGCGCTCGCGTCGCGTGATCTCCTCGGGGTCAGCGGCTGCCTTCTTGGCATTCCGCAGCGCCTCGATCATGTCGTAGCGGCGTTGTTCCTTGTCCTTCGCGTCCTGCGCGGCCTTGCGCTTGGCGCGGGCGAGGGTGCTGTCATGGTGAGCTCCGAACACGACTGAGCAGGGTAGCGCGATCTGAGGATCGTGCCCTGCTGATCAGCTGATTGCGCCCGATCCGGCGAGAATAAGGACGATCAGCCCCAGTGCCACGCGGTACACCACGAAGATGTAGAGGCTGTGCTTGGTGAGCCATTTGAGTAGGAATGCAATGGAGGCGTAGCCCACGATGAACGACACGATCGTGGCCACCAGCACCGCTCCGACACCCGCGTCCATCGACCCCGAACCGCCAAGCTCCTTGACCAGTTCGTACAGGCCCGACAGCACGATGGCAGGGATGGAGAGCAGAAATGAGAACCGGGCGGCTGCCTCGCGATCAAAGCCCATCACCAGGCCAGCGGTGATTGTGGCGCCCGAGCGGGACACCCCGGGGATGAGCGCCAGCGCCTGGGCGATGCCCACCACGATGGCGTCTTTGCGGCCGACGGATTCCACCGGGCGCTTCTTCGACCCCAGCGAATCGGCTGCGCCCAGCAGCAGGCCGAACACGATGAGTGTGACGCCCATCAGGTACAGGCTGCGTGCACCGGTCTCGATCTGGTGACGGAACAGAAATCCGAAGATGACGATGGGGATGGTGCCGATGATCAGGTACCAGCCCATGCGCGCGTTCAGGTCCGAGCGCAGGCGCGGGCGGGTGAGGCTCCTGAACCACGTGGTCACCACGTTCCATAGATCGCGCCGGAAATAGATGACCACGGCGGCCATAGTGCCCATCTGGATGATGGCCGTGAACTCGGCGCCCGGATCGGACCAGCCGAAGAAGGCCGGGACGATGCGCAGGTGGGCGGAACTGGAAATGGGAAGGAACTCGGTGAGTCCCTGCACGATTCCAAGCACGATTGACTGAAGGAGTGACATAGGGGAGGCACCCTACCCGGCGTGACGGGTGCACCCAGCCGCCGCCGCGGCCGCGATCAGCCCTTGGGAATGCGCGCCAGCAGCACGTCGCACGTTGCGTGCCGCGACAGGTGCAGCGCAAACGATCCCAGGAGCAGGCGCTCAATTTTGCCGCGTTCGGCTCCGGCCACCACCAGGTCAACGCCGTGCTCCTCGGCCCACAGGCACACGGCATCGGGCGGATGCCCCTGCAGCACCACTGGCTCTGCACCCGGCACACCGGCCACGGCCTCCGTCAGCCACTCGAGCGCGGCGCTCTGCATCACCTCGGGGTCCGGGATAAACACCCCGCCCTCGCCCATGTAGGGAGGTGGCATGGGAATGCTGGTCACGTGAAGCACCGAGAGGCGTGCGCCGGTGAGCGCTGCGATCCGCGATGCCTCGTCCAGAGCCTTGCGCGACCCGGGGCTGTCCTCGATTGCCACGGCGATGTGCTGGTAACTGTCCATGCGGCAATCGTAGGGTGTGCAACCGGGCGGCGGTAGCATCGGCGCGTGACGGATCTCTCACCCCTTGCAGAGCGCTACGACGGCCTCATCCTTGATCTGGATGGATGCCTCTGGGTGGGTGACCAACCTGTTGACTTCGCCGCGACCGCAGTGGACGCGTGGCGGGCATCTGGCCGGCGATTGGTATTTCTCACCAACGACCCGCGATCGGCACCCGACGAAGTGGTGCAGCGGTTGTGGGCCCATGGCGTGCGTGCATCGCTTGACGAGGTGATCACCGCCGGCGTGGTGATGCAGGAATACCTGACCGAACGCTTTGCCGGCTGCACTTCGGTGGTGGTGGGAAGCGAGGCCATGGTGCGACATGTGCGGCTTGCCGGGCTACGCGTCATCGCCGATGAGTCGCTGGTGCCCGATGCCGATGTCGTGGTGCTGGCAGGCCATCCCGGCCTTGCCTACCCCGAGCTCACGTGGGCGGTGCGGGCCGCCTATGGCGGCGCCACGGTCGTGGCCACCGGTCGCGACCGAGTCGTGCCATCGGACCTCGGGGTGATTCCCGGCACCGGCGGGGTGGTGGCCTACGTGGAGTACTGCTCAGGTGCCGAGGCTGTGGCCGTGGGCAAGCCCGGTGCCCATGCCTGGCGAATTGCCCGTGAACGCCTCGGGGTGGACGGCCCGGTGCTCGCGGTGGGCGATCGGCTGGACAGCGACATCGGCGGCGCGGCGGCCGCGGGCATTGATGGTGCGCTGGTGCTCACCGGGGTGAGTGATGCCGCAGATGTCGAGGCGTGGGATGGTGTCCAGCCAGTGGCGGTGGCCACCGATCTGGGCGCCCTGCTCCTGACCTAGCTGGGTGGCTCCAGCGGTGCGCTCTCCCGCAGCACCCGGCGATTGACCTTTCCGGAGGCAAGATGCGGCAGCTCGTCGCGCCACTCCATTGCGGGTGCCGCATGAATGCCCAGTTCGTGTGCCACGGCCGCGTGGATCTCCTTCGCCGCCGCCTCGGTGTCGGCGCCATCCACCGCCACCGCAACCGCGATGGCCCGCATGAGGCCGCGGTCGTCATGGCGTCCCACCACCACCACCTCGGCGACCGCTGCATGTGAGAGCACCACGTTCTCCACGGCCACCGGGCTCACCCACTTGGCGTCCACTTTGAAGAGATCATCGGCACGGCCCACATGCCGGTAGATGCCCTGCTCCTCAACCACCATGTCGCCCATGCGGATCCACTCGCCCATGAGCAGGTCACGGGTGAGGTCGGCGCGGCGGAAGTAGCCGGATGTGTTGCTGTCGGACTTGATCCACAACTGACCGGCAGTGCCGCGTGGCACTGGCACGCCGTCTGCGTCGCGCAGGGAGACCTCGGCACCCGGAACGGGTCGCCCGAGGGTTCCGGGCAGATCATCGCCCGGCCGGGTGGACAACACCACGTTTGAGCATTCCGAGCAGCCGAGGCCCTCCACCACGTCGAGCGAGGGCATCACCTCGCGCAGACGCCTGAGCACCGTTGCGGGCAGGGAGTCGCCTGATGATGCCCCCAGGCGCACGGTGCTGAGTCCCTCGAGTTGATCCGGGTGCCGGTTGACGAATTCGGCCAGCTGCGACCAGAAGGTGGGAACGCCGGTGAGCACTGTCACCCCGTGGTCGCGGCAGGCATGAATGACGGTGCGCACATTCGGGGTGATGCGTGTGTGAACGACATGTGCGCCGAGACCGAGGGGGCGGAAGAACCCGTTGCCGAATCCGAGTGACGTGAAGCCGCGCGAGACCGCGTGACAGGTGTCGCCGGGCCCGAGCCCCAGCACCTCGGTTGCGTAGCCATCCACCGAGGTTCGCATGTCGCGATGGGCATGGACCGCCCCCTTCGGGCGTCCGGTCGAACCCGACGAGAACACGATGTACGCGGGGTCCTCGGGGTGTACTGCGGTCACCGGCACCTGTGTGCCCTGCGCCAGGTCGTCGGGGGTCATGGTGCGCCACGGGCCCTCTGGCACCGGCACCTCGGTCACCACGATCGCCGGTGCGGCGTCGTCGAGGATTCCCGCCAGCATCTCGTGGTCACCGTTTGGGTCGAGGGGGATGGCCACCCCGGCTGCGGCTGCCGTGCCGAGCACCGCCTGAATCCAGTGGCGTCCGTCGCGCAGCACCACGGCAACGCGCTCGCCCGCCCGCAGGCCTGCCCCCCGCAGTGCCCCGGCCCCGGCCCCAACGGCGGACGAGAGATCGTCGTAGGTCCACGTGCCGTCCTCATCGGTCACTGCCGGGGTATGTCCGCGTCCATCGCGCCGGTGGCGCTCCACCAGCAGGTCCACCAGATTTGCCTCGCGGCTCGCGCTGGCAGGGAAGCGGTTCACCGACGCCGACGTCTCCATAACCTCGGCAAGGGCACTCAGCGCCTCGGCGGGCACCCGGTTGGGCATCACCAGAATGGCGTCGGTGGCACCGGCGTCGGCAAATGCGCGCAGGCGGGATGCGATGTCGGCCGGGCTCCCCACCAGACCCTTGTGCTCGAGCCAGCGCAGGTATTTGCCGGGCTCGGTCTCGAGCGCGGTGGCCTCGGGCGTGATCCATTCGAGGGCCTCATCGGGGTCGCGCACGGGAAGCGCGTAGAGGTATGTGGCCACCCGGAGGGGCGTCTCGATTCCAGCCGCCTCCCGCGCGGCCACGGCGATGGCCACGCGCTCTGCCAAGTCGTCCGGCTCGAGGAATGCGGCAAAGATGCCATCGGCACGCTCACCGGCGATGCGCAGCAGCCGGGGGCGGTGCGCGGCGATGAGGATGGGTGCCGTGGTGGGCCCGGGCGCGCATGGGGCATCGGTGATGAGCCCATCCACGGTCGCACCCTCGGGGTTGGCGAACATCGCGCGCATCACGTCGAGCGCCTGCAGTAGCCCTTCAGTGCGTTCCTTCGGTGGCACGAACGGATACCCGTAGGCATCGTGCTCGCCCTTGTCTGATCCGGTACCGATACCGATCACCAGGCGGCCGGCCGAGATGTGCTGCAGCACCGAGGCCATCTTGGCCCCGAGCGCCGGGGGGCGGTAGGCAGCCGACAGCACCGCGGTGCCAAGGGTGATGCGGTTTGTGATTGCGGCGATGGCAGCGAGGCCGGTGAAGGCATCAAACGCCGCGTCCCGGTGCAGGCGGCCCGGCGTCCACAGGTGGTCGTTCAGCCAGACGGAGTCGAACCCCAGCGACTCGGCACGGATGGCCGCGTCGCGAAGATCAGGCCACGACGATGCGTACTGCGGCAGCCTGACACCCAGCCTGAGGCCGGGCCCACTGCCCACCGGGATCATCCCCCGAGGACGAGCACCACGTCGACGTCAGGCTGCACCGTGACGGCGGCCGACTCGATGGTGCTTCCCGCGACCAGGGCATCTTCCGACTGCGCGCCCAGATCGGCGGCGACCTGCTTGGCGGCGGCGTCCTGACCGGTGCGGTAGTACGCGATGGTCGTCGGCTGCACGGCAGCGTTGCCCTTGCCCACATTGACGTACCCGATGGCCTGCGCCTGCGCCTGCGTCTTGGCAGCCAGGCCCTTGGTGGCGGTGCCGTTGAGCACCACCAGCTTGATCTGGTCACGCGCCGGTGCACCGGAGATGGTGGAGCCCGTCGTGCCGGTGGTACCCGTGGTCCCTGTGGTGTCAACGGTCGCCGTGGTGCCCATGGTGTCGATGGCCGCGCTGGTGGCGGTGGTATCGGTGGGTGCCACGGTGGCGGTGGTCTCGATCGCCTGGCCGACCGGCGGCAGCGTGAGGCCGCCGCCGTCGCCACGGGCGAACCACCCGATGACAAAGCCGATGACGATGCACGAAACAGCCAGAAGCACAGGACGTGCCCAGGCGTTGGTGCCGCCGCGAGAGGAGTCGTTTGCAGCCATAACCGTCGGCGACTCTACCTCAACACCACGGCGCGCGTGTCACGGAGCCCGTTCGCAGTGCTGTGCGCCGGGGGCTGATGCTATGTTTCCGGCAGGCCGCAGGGCCATCTGGCGCCAGCAGTTGTTGACCCGCGCCGATCGCCTCCGACCTCCCTGTCCGCATCGGTTCCCCCTTGGAGCCGACGCCCGTAATGCCCCACAGGCACGGGACGAAATGTGCGAGATGGCATGACTGCATCCTCAGAGACCACCGAGGTCCTCGCCCCCGCCGAGCGGCTTCTGGCTGCGCTCGCCGATCCGGCGATGTGGTGGCCCGACGTCGTGCTGCGTGAGCATCAGATTGAGGCACTCGACGAGCTCGCTGTGCGGCTGCGTGCCGGTGCGTCACGCACATGGGTTGATGCCCCCACTGGGTCGGGCAAGACCATCACCTTCTGCGCACTTGCCGCAGCGCTCGACGGATCAGCACTCATTCTCGTTCCCCGCCGCAACCTGGCCGAGCAGACCGCCACCGCGCTGCAGACGTTCTTCCCCGGCCTCAAATTCAGGGTGGATGGGGTGGCGGGCATCGGGACCCCGGGGGTGACCATCTGTACGTATCAGGCGGCGCTCCGCCATGTAGACGAGGCCGATTGGGAGTCAGTGACCTTGCTGGTGTGCGACGAGGCCCACACCACGCTGGGCCAGCAGACCCGCAAGATGATCGATAACGCGACCAACGCGATCGTGGTGGGATTCACCGCAACTCCGGCCACCACCACCGGCCATGTGGAGCAGGTATTCGGCCCGGTGGCCACCACGCTCGACCGCCAGGCGGCGATCGACCGCGGAATCCTTTGCCCGCTCAGGTCGCTGCGCGTTGAGCGGGCTGTGGACCTCTCCGACGTCACCCGCGTGCGTGGCGACTTCGACCAGGCAAGCCTTGGCCGCGCCCTCGATCGTGCGCTGTGGCACCGCGCCTGTGCCGATGTGTGGTCAGAGCACTTTCAGCCGCTCGGGCTCGCCGGCGTGGCCTACACGGCAACGGTCGCGCAGGCGCATGCCCTGGCCGACGAGATGGTGGAGCGGGGCGTGCGCGCCGCCGCGGTGTCGGGGCAGACGCAGAGCAGGGAATTGCAGAAGGTCCTCAGACAGTTCGGGGCCGGCGAAATTGACGTGCTGTGCAACGCCGACCTGCTCACCGAGGGGTGGGACGAAACCCGTGCCGCGGTGGTCATGCATCTGGCGCCCACCACGTCGGAGCGTGTGTTTGTGCAGCGCCTGGGGCGCGTGATGCGCCCGGCCCCCGAGAAGGAGGCCGTGTCGGTGGAGTTTCTGCCGGTGGGTGATCCCATGGGCGTGCAGACCAGCCACGACCTGTTTGGTGAGGGCTGGTACAAGCCGCTCGGTCGGGTTGCCGGGCCCCCTGAGGGCGGCGAGCGGGGCAAGCTTGCGCGCGCGGCCGCGGTGCTGGCCGAACAGGACGGCGGGCGTGCGAGCCTGGTGAACCCACGTGCCAGCGCCAGCACGCTGGTGAAGGGGTTCGTCGATGGCGGCTGGCGTGAGGCCGATCCCGGCGACATCCCCATGGGCGTTATGGAGGAGTGGGTGGAGGCGGCCGCTCACGACACCGACTGGTCTGAGGTGGCCGAGTGGGTGTCGGCCGGGTTCGACGTGCGCGGGGCGCATGCCTGGTGGGCACTGTCCGGCGTGGTGGCGCGCAAGGCGCAGCACGGCGACGAGCAACCGCTGTGGCGGGCATGGGCGCTGGCACTGCTGGTGCACCCCGAACTGCGTCAGGCACTGCCCGAAGATGCGCCCCGCGCGGTGCTGGACCGCCTTCGCATGACGGCCCGCGAACGCATCCGTGCGCTGTGGTTCCACGCCGATCAGGATGGCAGGTGGGACAGCGTGGCCTCGCTCGAGCAGCAGGGGCGATCGGCCGAACGCCGCCGTCGATGGTCGGCCCTCGACTCGGCATCGGCGTGGGCGCCCTCCTGGGCGTGGGAGGTATCGCGTGGGCTGGCTGATGTCAGCCGACCCGGTCGTAACCAGGAGTTGCACCGTATTGCGAAGTGGGAGTCACAGCACCTGATCGAGAACGGTGGCGACGTGGGCCTTATCGGGCTGTGGTTGCGCGCCGTGGGCGCGCCGGCCCCCGATCCCATCGCCCCACCCGACGGTGAGCTGCCGCTCAAGCCGGGCGTGGCCGGACGTCTGGTGCTGGCCCTCGGCCCCGGTGACGTGCCGCAGAAGAGCGAGGACATCCGCATCGCCAGCCGTGCCGCGGGTGCCTGCGGTGGATGGGCGGCGCTTCGTGGCGCGTTGGACGCAATCGACTGGACAACGCCCGACGGCCGCCGTGCACTGCGCGCCGCCGTGGGCACTCGAAATGCGCGTGCCCTGCAGAACCGGCGGGCGTGGAACCAACTGCGCCCCAAGTGCCCGCGCTTGCCCCCAGCCGAGGATGTGGGAATCGGCGAACCGTCAAAGAGCGGAGGAGATGATGCCGCCGGAAAGCGCCGCCGCCGCCGCCGTCGCAAACTGAGTACCGCCGATGTGGCCAATGCCCCCTCCCCGCCCAAGGAGAAGGCCAAGGGGAAGCCCGCCGCCGCCCCGGCTGAATCGGCAGATGCATCGGTACCGGGAGATGGTGCGCCAGCGGAGGCACCGAGCTCTCCACGTAAGCGCCGCCGCCGCCGTCGCAAGAAGGCCACAGGCGCGGTGAGCGGTTCGGGTGGCGCCGATTCCACGACCGGCGATCCCCCGGGCGAATGACTGACGGCTCCTCCGCTGCACCGCCGGGGGGCGCGGGCGCCGTGGCCGATCGCCGGTGGGCCCGGGTGCGCGAGATCGCGGCCGACATCACCCGGCTGGAGGCCGCGGAACGGGCCGATGGCCTGAGCGACGGTGAGCTCACAGAGTTGGCCCGCTTGCGAATGGCGGCCGAACGCGCGAGCGCCCGGGCCATTCTGGCCGACGAATTGGCGGACAGCATCGCAGTGGCCGAGCGTGTGAAGCGCGCCGCTCCGGGGGAATAGGGATGGCACGTATGCGGTGGAGCCGGGGTGACCTGATGCGGGCAGTTGTGCTCGCCGTCGTCTTCGGCGGGGTGGATGCGCTTTCGAGCCTCACCACCAGCCCCGGCAGCGGTGTGGCGGGTATTTGGATCCCTGGGGGGATCGGACTGGCGGGGCTGCTGGTGTGGGGCATTCGCTTGTGGCCGGCGCTGGCGGTGGGTGGTCTGGCTGCCGCTCCGGCCTATGGGGTGCTCGGCCCCGCCACGGTGCCGGTGGTGGTGGCAAATGTACTGGCCATCGTGGTGGCCGCCTGGGCCATTGGCGTGCTGCACGCCGATCCACGGCTCGGTCGCCTGACTGATGTGATGCGTTTCGCCCTCGGAAGCTGTGTGGGCGCCCTTCCATTCGGCGCACTTGGCGTGGCATGTCTCCTCGCGTTTGGGGACGGAGAAGCCGGCAGCACGCCCGAGGTGGTATCGCTGTGGGTGCTCTCCACCGTCACTGGTTTCGTCGTGGTGGGAGGTGCCATCACCGCCATTGCGCTGCGCCTGCGCAATGCCATGGCCACGCGGCGTGCAGTCGAGTTCGCGGGTCTCACCGTGGCCACCGCGGTGCTGGCATGGATCACGTTCACGCTCGGGGATGGCGCAGCACTCATCGCTCTCGTTCTCGCGGCATCGCTGCTCGCCGGTCGTGGCGGCCCCCGTGGTGCGGCAGTGGCGTCGCTGGTGATGCTGGGCTTTGCCGCCGGTGCGGTGATGTCGGGCACCGGGCCATTTGGCGGCGACAGCGTGGGCACGCGATCACTCACCTACCAGACGGCCGTACTGGTATTGGGCATCGGCTTTCAGGCCATCGGGGCGATTGGATCGGGTGAACCCGGGGCGGCACCCGAGACACCCACTCGCTCGCTGGCCTTCGGGCTGCTCATCGGCGGCGGACTGTCGCTGGGCATCAGTGAGGCTGTTGTCACGCCCGAGATCGTGAAGTTGGCCGAGAACGTGCAGATCACCCTGCTCTCAATGACCTTTGCATTGGTGGTGGTGATTGGCGTGCTGGCAGGTACGGGCGCCCGCGGACACGCCGCCGCGTTGCGTGCCACGGCCCCTCGCGTACGGGTGCTGGCCGTAATTGCGGGGCTGGCGGTGTTTGGTGCCGAGGAGACGTTTCTCCTCTCACTGGCATCTACCCCGGTGACCGCCGCGGTGGTGCTATCGAGCCTGGCGCCGGTCATGTTGCTGCTGCTCGCAATCGTGCGCGGTCGGTTGCGTCCGAGTGTGCCCCTTCTGCTCTGTGTGCTGGTGGTGGTTGTGGGGCTCGCCGTCATGATTCCGAATGGGATCTTGTTGGGAGAGGACCCCTCGTCAGGGGTGTGGTTGGCACTTGCCTCGTCGGCGTGCACCTCCGTGGCTCTCCTGTCGCTCGCCGCGTGCCGCCCGCACATGTCATCGGGTCCGGTCCTTCTTGTGGCGTTTGCCAGCGCCACGGCTGGCGCGCTGGCCCTGTGCCTGGCAGAGGGCATCGTCCCCGGTGACATCGTGTTTGGTAGCCAGGAGGTGATGGGCGGGGTGCTGTACCTGGCGGTTGCCGGCACCCTGATTCCCATGGTGGTGGCCACGTGGGCGGTGACGCTGCTCGGTGCCACCCGGGTGGCGGCATTCGAGGTGCTGGCGCCGCCAATGGCGATCATCGCCGCTCTGGCATGGGGAGAGGCAGTGATCGGCCCGTGGCAGGCCGCGGGGATGGCGCTGGTAATTGTCGGGCTCGTGTTGGGCCTGCGATCGCACCGGCAGGCGCATGGCATACCGGAACCTTGATTCTTCAGCGGATCTTAAGAACCCTTACCACGGCCTTCACATGGACGACCTACGGTGGCACTCGTGCACGATGAAGAAATAACAGGCGCACTCCCGCCGCTGAGCCCCCGATCCGCATCTGGTGACGGCCTTCCGCCGCTCGCCCCGCGGGCATCGCAGGGCGCGCAGGCACTTCCGCCGGTCGAGTCGGTTGCCCGCACCGACGCCACGGCCCCACGCGGCGCGCCGCCCACGCCGGGGTCCACGACACCGCCGAAAGCCGCTCCACAGCCGCAGGCGCCACGCGAACGGACCGGTCGCACGCGGGTGGTCACGCTGGTGGTGGTTGCCGCGGCCGCAGGTGCCATCGGCGGTGGGCTCACCGCATCATTCCTTGGTGGTGATGATCAGGGTGCGGCCTCTGGGGCAACCGGCAGCAGGGAGGCGGTGCCCACTGCCTCGGCCTCCGATTCGGCGATCATGCCGCTGCAGGACGCCATCTCCAGCGTGAGGCCATCGGTGGTGCAGGTACGCAGTGCCGGGGGGCAGGGCAGTGGCGTGGTCATGCAATCGCGTGGGCTCATCATCACCAACAATCACGTGGCCGGCCCCAAGGGCACCAAGGTGACCGTGGTGACCGCCGATAACCGCGAGGTGCCCGCCGAGGTGGTGGCCAGCGACCCCCAGCGCGATCTCGATGTACTCAGGCCGCAGGGGTCGGTGGGGCCGGGTGCCGCGCTGGCGGCCGAGCCGGATGCCGGTCTGCGTGCCGGCGACACGGTGTTTGCCATCGGCAGCCCATTTGGGCTCATGAACACGGTGACCGTGGGCGTGGTGAGTGCCGTCAACCGTCCCGATAGTTCGGGTCAGCCCATGATCCAGACCGATGCACCAATCAACCCGGGCAACTCAGGGGGCGGTCTCTTCGATCTCCGTGGTCGCCTGGTGGGAATTCCCACATCAATCAACAGTCCGGTGCCCGGCAACGTGGGCATCGGCTTCGCCGTGACCTCTGCCGAGGTACAGCGGATGCTGGAGTCAGTGAAGTGATGAACGATCAAGGAGCAGCGCCAGTGAATGACGATCCCATCCCCGTGCCGGACGCCGACGCGTCGCCGCGCGACCGGCTTGAGGCCGTGCTCTACGAGCTGCGCCGCGTGGTGGTAGGGCAGGACGAGCTGCTCGACCGCGTGCTCGTGGCCCTGCTCGCCCGTGGCCACGTGCTGCTTGAGGGCGTGCCCGGCCTTGCCAAGACCCTCACACTCGAGACCGTGGCCAAGGTGAGCGGGGGCGACTTCCACCGCATCCAGTTCACGCCGGACCTGGTGCCGAGCGACGTGGTGGGTGGACAGGTGCTCACCCGCGATGGCGACTTCACCACGCGTCTGGGCCCGGTGTTCGCCAACTTCGTGCTGGCCGACGAGATCAACCGTGCTCCCGCCAAGGTGCAGAGCGCACTGCTCGAGGTAATGGCCGAGGGCCATGCATCCATCGCTGGCGAGACGCACGCAACGCCCGCGCCGTTCTTCGTGCTGGCCACGCAGAACCCCATTGAGAGCGAGGGCGTGTACGCGCTGCCCGAGGCGCAGCTCGACCGATTCATCTTCAAGCTGGTGGTCGACTACCCGTCAGTGGCCGATGAAGAGGAGATCGTGCGCCGCATGGCCAGCGATCCGCCGGCCGCCCGCAGGCTGCTCGACCCCGCGCAGATCATGGAGCTGCAGGCGATCGCCGACGAGGTGTTTGTCGACCACCGGGTGCGCACCTACGCCGTGCAACTGGTGACCGCCACGCGTAACCCGGCTGAGGCCGGGCTGCCTGACCTGGCCCCGTATCTGGAGCTGGGTGGGTCGCCGCGCGCAAGCCTGTCGCTCATCCGCGGCGCCCGCGCACTCGCCGTGATGCGCGGCCGTGGATACGTGTTGCCCGAGGACGTCGCAGCGCTGTACCACGACGCCCTGCGCCACCGCATCGTGCTCAGTTACGAGGCCCTGGCCGCAGAGGTGAAGCCGGAGCAGGTGCTCGACCGCATCCTGGCGGCAGTCGCACAGCCGAAGGTGGAGATCGGTGGCGGGCGCAACGTCGCCTGACATGACCCGATCTGACGCCAGCGCCGAGGCACTGCTTCGCCGCGTGGAGGTCAGGGTCGGTCGCCGTCTCGACGGCCTGCTGCAGGGGGAGCGCCAGGGGCGCCGCCCCGGGCCGGGTGGCGATGCGTCGCTCACCCGTGCCTACGAGCCGGGTGACGACGTGCGGTGGATCGACTGGCCGCTCACCGCGCGGTCGGTTGATGCCATGGTGCGCGTGCCCGAGCTCGAGCCGGTGCTCACCGCGTGGGCCCTGGTGGACATGTCGCCGTCAATGATGTTCGGCACGCACGGCGGCACGAAGATCGCGCAGGCCCGTGAGGTGCTGGCGGCAATGGGCGTGGTGCTGCGGCGACGTGGTGACCGTCTGGGTATTGCGGCCACCACCACCGGCGCACTCGATCTGATCCGGCCCCCACGCGGGGATCGCCGGGGGCTGGTCAACGCCGTGGCGGCTGTGGATGCAATGCAGCCCGACCTGTCGGCGGGGCGCACCGACCTTGCACACGCCATCACGCTGCTCGGCCGCGTGGCCCGCCACAGGGGCATGGTGGCCATCATCAGCGACATGCCGTGGTCGCCGGGTCTGGAGCGCGCCATCGGGGGTCTTGGCCGTCGTCACGACGTGGTGGTGGTGGAGGTCCGCGACCGCCGTGAACGCGAAATGCCCGAGGTGGGAACGATCCCGCTGCGCGACGTGGAGACCGGCCGCACGTTATTGGTGGACACCAGCGACCCTGCATTTCAGGCGCGCTTTCGCGCTGCGGTTGCCGATGCCGAGACGCGCCGCAAGGGCATGATCGCCCGCACCGGGGCGCGGTACGTGGCCATCGAGCCCGGCCGCGACTGGCTGCTCGACATGGCCCGTGCGCTGTCGCAGGGATCGCGCCGGAGGCTGGCCTCGTGAGCTTCGCGTACCCGTGGCTGCTGCTGTTGCTCGTGCCGCTTGCCGTGGGTGTGGTGTGGTGGGTGTGGCGCGACCGCAGGGGCGTGACCAGCCACGCAGCCATTCCATTTGCCGACCTCGACCTGGTGGCGATGGCCACTCCGCGTCGCCGCTCGACCCGTTGGCTGCCGGGCATGCTGCTGGTGCTGGCCGTCGCCGGCTCAACCGTTGCGCTGGCCCGCCCGCAGACCATGACCAGCGTGCCCCGCGAAGAGGGCAGCATCATGCTTGCCATTGACGTATCGGGGTCGATGGCCGCCGACGACATCCAGCCGTATCGCCTTCGCGCCGCGCAGGATGCCGCCGTGGCATTCGCCGACAAGGTGCCGCGGCAGTTCCAGGTGGGGCTGGTGGCATTCAGCGGTCAGGCCAATGTGCTGCTGCCGCCGAGCACCGACCGCGATGCCTTCAAGCGCGCCGTCGACTCGCTGGTTGCCGATGGCGCGACTGCCAGTGGCGAAGCCATCCTCAGCTCGCTGGACGCCATCCGGTCCACACAGCCGGGTGCCACCAAGTTGCGCAGCGCGCGGATTCTGTTGCTGAGCGACGGCGCGAACACCGTGGGCACGCTGCCCCAGGATGCCGCGGAGCAGGCCAAGGATGCCGGGGTGCCCGTGTACACCGTGGCGCTCGGCACAGCCGACGGCCAGCTGCCCGACGGCCGTCGGGTTCCACCAGATCCCGAGTCGCTCGCCGCCGTGGCCGAGATCACCGGCGGTCAGGCATTTGAGAGCCAGGACGCCGAGTCGCTGGATCAGGTGTACGGCGACCTGGGCACGTTCATCGGCACCCGCCAGGTGATGGGCGAGGCCACCTCGTGGCCCGCTGGTATCGCTGCCCTTCTGCTCATCCTCGCCGGCATCGCCGCCTGGCGCGTCAGCCCGAGGCTTCCCTGATGTTCACGTTCATCAATCCCATGTGGCTCTGGGCACTGTTGGTGGTGCCCGTGCTGGTGGTGATCGCCGTGTCGTGGGAGCGCGACCGGTCGAAGGTGGGCCAGGCATTTGCCGACCCGTCGGTGATGGCCATTGGGTCGGACCGCCGCGCACGCACGCTGCGCCGTACCGCGTTGGCGTTGGCCATCCTGGCTGCGGCAATGGGGCCAATCGCGCTTGCCCGCCCGGCGGTGGACACCACCGAGCAGAAGCACCAGGGCGCCGTAATTCTTGAGATCGACACCTCGAAGAGCATGCAGAAGACCGACCTGCAGCCCAACCGGTTGGACGCTGCGAAGGTCGCAGCAAACCAGTTCCTCGACTCCGCACCGGACGAGGTGCTGGTGGGGCTGGTGACGTTCTCGGACCGCGCCGTGGTGCAGGTGGCACCCACACTTGACCGCATCGCGGTGCGAAATGCGCTGGATCGCCTGCAGGTGAAGGAAGGCACGGCACTGGGCGATGCGGTGGCGGCCGGGCTTGGGTCGCTTTCGGGCGCGGGGGTGCTGAACCCGCTGCCGGCATCGCCCGCGCAGTCGGCCGGGCGCATAATGATCCTCACCGATGGCGCCGGAAACGTGGGCCTGTCCACCGACGACGCCATCGCTCGCGCGCAGGCAGTAAAGGTGCCGCTCTACACGGTGATGCTGGGTAACGACGCCGGCCGTCCCGATCGTCCGCCGCCGCCGCAGGTGCTGGCGGGCATGGCGACGCAGACCGGTGGTGTGTTTGCACAGACGACCTCAACGGCCGACCTCACCAAGATCTTTGAGGACCTGGGCGGAGCGCTGACGGTCGTGCCCACGGTGCGTGAACTC
>CAJAPZ010000137.1 GCA_903943955.1 uncultured Actinomycetes bacterium | reverse complement strand
GCTCGCGCACGCCCGCGATGCTGAGGATCGCCTGGCGTCTAGCGAAGCGCGTATGGGTGCGGGGGATCATGGCCCCGAGACCATGGCTGAGTACGAGCGGGCCCATTCCGACCTGGACGCCGCCGGTGGGTATCACTGGCGCGCATGGGTGGAGCGGGTGACGCGCGGCCTCGGCCTCTCGGACGATCAGCTTGATCGTCCACTCACAAGCCTGTCCGGCGGGGAGCTGACGCGCGCATCACTTGCGCGGGCGATTGCGGGGCGTCCCCAGGTGCTGCTGCTCGACGAGCCCACCAACCACCTCGACCTCGAGGCGATGGAGTGGCTGGAGCGGGCGATCACCGAGCTGGCCGCCGCAGTGGTGATCGTGTCGCACGATCGCTGGTTTCTTGAGTCGACGGCAACGGCCGTGCTGGATCTGTCGCGCGAGAAGGCCCGTCTCTGGCCAATGGGGTATTCGGCATTCCGCCGCGCCCGCGCTGAGGATGATGCGCAGTTGGCGGTTCAGGCCGAGCGCCGCGACGAAGAGATCGCGCGCCTTGAGCGGTTCGTCACCCGCTGGCGCGCAGGTACTCGGGCACGCCAGGCGAAGTCGCGTGCCAAGCGGCTGGAGCGCACCGAGCGCACCGAGCGCATCGAGCCGCCAAGCCGTGAGCGATCGCTCTCGTTCGGGTTCCCAAAGACCGAGCGCCCCGGGCGTGTGGTGATGGAGGCGGACGGGCTACGGGTGGACATTGCCGATCGTGTGCTTGTGGACGATGCCGGGTTCACCATTGAGCGGGGCCAGCGGGTGGCTGTTGTGGGGCCGAACGGAGCAGGGAAGACCACGACCATCGAGACCCTGCTCGGACGGCGCGAGGCGGCTGCAGGCCGGGTGAGCATCGGGCACAAGGTCATTCCCTCGTACTTCAGCCAGCACGCGCGTGAGTACGTGGAGACGCGCACGATCGTGGAGACGGTGAAGGCCGGGACGTCGCTCACCGAGACCGAGGCGCGTCGCCTGCTCGGGCGGTTTCTGTTTCGCGGCGAGCTGGCCGACCGCACCATTGAGGGGCTGTCGGGTGGCGAGCGCCGGCGCCTGAGCCTGGTGCAGTTGGTGGCCGAGGGCGGAAACCTTCTGGTGCTCGACGAGCCCACCAACCATCTCGACGTCGAGAGCCGCGAGGCCCTGGAGGATGCCCTGGGCGCCTACGACGGCACGATCATCATGATCTCGCACGACCGGGCGCTCATCGACGCGGTGGCGACACACACCCTGTCGCTGGAGGACGGCACCGTCGTGATGCGTCCGGGCGGGTATGCCGACCTTCTTGCCATGCGCGAGGAGGTTGCCGATGACGCGGCCATGTCCCCCCCGACGCCGGTGCAGAAAGAGGTCGCGCCGAAGCCCGTCAGAAAGGGCGGTAATGGTCGGATTTCGCGCGAGGTCTCGAAGATTGAGATGCGCATCGCGTCCATTGAGTCCGATCTGCGTGAGGTCGAGGGGCAGGTTGAGGCCGCCGGGGTCGCGGGTGATGTGGACCGCGTGATGGAACTCAGCGAGCGCCACCGCGCGCTGCAGGAGGACCTCGCATACGCCCTCGCCGAATGGGAGCAGCGCGCTGCGCTGCTGGCCGACGCCTGACTGACGCCCCAGCCGGCGTCGGGATTGCCGAGGGCCTGATCGTTCGGTTGCTGCGCCGGCGTGTGTTTGGGCGTCGCCAGTTGGGAGCACCCCGGGACAGGTGACGCCAGGGGGGTGACGCTCGACCTCAGGGTGACCCCTTCTTCACCTCGCCGACATGGTGGGCGCAGATCGGGAGTCGGTGACCGTCGCCGTCGGGCGCCTGAAAAGGTGGGGCGAGATCGAGGTGCGTCAGCGAATGGTGATCATCCGCCAGATGGACGATCAGTCTTTGACGGCCACCGAGATTGCGTAGCGGCCGAGGGCATCTTCGTCCCAGGTCGTGAGCCGCAGTCCGGCGTCTGCATAGAGCGCGGCGACGCCGTCGAGGGTGAACTTGCAGGAGATCTCAGTTCGAATGGTTCGCCCCTCTGGAACGTGAAGCCGGAGGTCGAGGCCCGGCAGGTCCCATTCGATTGGGCGGCTGGCGCGCAGGTGCATTTCGATGCGCGATGCACGGGTGTTCCATATCGCCTCGTGAACGAAAGCATCGGGGTCGGCGTCGCCCTCAAATGCCCGGTTGATATGCCGGATGATGTTGCGGTTGAACTCGGCGGTGACGCCCGGGGCGTCGTCGTAGGCCCGCATCAGCACTGCCGGGTCGTGAGCGAGGTCTGTACCCATGAGCAGGGCATCGCCAGGGGCGAGCAGCCGGGCAAGGCGCCGCACCATCGAACGCCGCTGCGCGGGCTCTAAGTTGCCGAGCGTGCTTCCGAGGAATGCCACCAACCGTGTGCCGCCTGCCTGCCGACGCGGGATCTTGCCCAGATGCCGCGAGAAGTCGCCGGCAATCCCGTGCACTCGCAGTCCGGGGTACGCCACCGCAAGCGCTGAGGCGCTGCGGGCGATGGTGCCCGGGCTGATGTCGAAGGGGATGTACCGGTGAAGGCCATCGGCACGTGCCATGGCGCCAAGAATCGCCCGGGTCTTGGTTGCGGCCCCCGAGCCGATCTCGACGAGTTCGGTGGGGTGCACGGCCTCGATCACGGCATCCATCCGGGCGTCGAGAAGCGCCTCCTCCGTGCGGGTTTGGTAGTACTCGGCGAGGCCGGTGATGCGCTCGAACAGGGCACAGCCGGCGTCGTCGTAGAACCACCGGGGAGAGATGGTGGGTGGCGTGGCCGAGAGCGATTGCCGCAGTTCATCGACGGCGCGCTGGTCGTCACCTGCCGCGACATGGCAGTCAAGTCGCCAGGGCCGCACGGCCATCTGAATGGTGGTGGTGGTCATTCGGCGTCCCACGCCAGCCTGAGGCCCGCGAAGATCTGCCGGCGTTCAGGAAGGTCCCAGTTGCGGAAGGTGATTCGCGCTGCAACCGGCTGGGTGGCCCACGAACCTCCACGCAGTACCCGGTATTCACTTCCGAAGAATGGCTCCGCATACTCGCGGTAGGGGAATGCGCGAAATCCGGGGTAGGCATCAAATGGAGTGGAGGTCCATTCCCAGACATCGCCCAGCATCTGTTCGCAGCCGCTCGGAGCCGTACCCGCGGGGTAGGCGCCGGCATGTGAGGGCCGGAAGGAGCGCTGGCCGAGATTGGCACGGTCTTCGTGGCTGGTATCACCCCATGGGGCCCATACGTCGTTGCGTGAAGTGGGGCTGGGGCGGGCCGCCATCTCCCATTCGTGTTCGGTGGGAAGTCGACCGCCTGCCCAGCGCGCATGGGCCTCTGCCTCGAAGAACGACACGTGGCAGAGAATTTCCGCGGGATCCAGGGCCTCGGTGCAACCGAACTGCGAGCGCTGCCAGCCGCCCTCACCGTCGGGCTGCCAGTGGAGCGGTGCGGTGATGTCGGCCTCGCAGCGCCAGGCCCACCCGGCTTCGCTCCAGTGCCGTGGGTGCGCGTAGCCATCATCGGCCATGAATTCGAGGTGGCGCCCGATGGTGACCGGATGGCGGTCGAGTAGGAAGGAGGCGACCTCGGTTGGATGGCAGGGCCGCTCGCAGTCGAGCGCGCCGTGGGCGCCGTCGGATCCCATCATCAGCGGGCCACCGTCGATGGCCACCGGGTCGGGCCCGGTGACAGACGCGGCGGCCAGCGGGAGCGCCCCGGCACATGGCGAGTAGGTGCCCGCCGGCATGAGCTGGAGGGTCTGAAGCAGCGTCTCGTTGTGCTGCGCCTCATGCTGGGCCACCATGTGCCACACGAAGCCGCCGCGAGTGAGATCAGGGGCATCGTCTGAGAGGTCGGCACCCGCGAGAACGGCAAGGGCACGCTCGCGGGTGCGGCGCATGTATTCGCGTGACT
>CAJAPZ010000136.1 GCA_903943955.1 uncultured Actinomycetes bacterium | reverse complement strand
CGGCCAGATACGCAACGTCGCCGGCAAATGGCGGCAGCGGCACGTTGATGGTGGTGCCGGGAGTCCCGGCAGGCCCGCGCTCGGTCACATCGCCGGTGCCCGGGTAGAAGCCGTAGACGAACTCATGCACCGAGATGGTGAGCACGCGTGGGTCGGCGTGAAAGATCCACTGCACCCCATTGCCATGGTGGGCGTCGAGATCCACGTAGGCCACGCGGTCGGCCCCCAGGTCGAGCAGTTCCGCAATCGCAAGGGCACAGTCGTTGTACACACAAAAGCCCGAGGCCTTGTTGGAAAAGGCGTGGTGCAGGCCAAGCGGTGCCGGCCCAAATGCCCGCGTACCGGGATCGGTCCACACCACACGCGCGGCCTCTACTGCCGCGCCACACACGTTGGCCGCTGCCTCGTGCATGCCGGCGCGCGGCACGGTGTCGTGGCCGGCCACAAAGCCCCACTGCGTGGCCTCAAACCCCACGGCAAGGCGTGGGTCTCGTGAGTACTGCTGCACTGCCCTGAGGTAGGCGGGGGCGTGAATGCGCGACAGGCTGGCGTCATCGGCCGCATCGAAATCCACCACCGATACGCGGGGTGCGTCGAGCAGCCCCAGCTGGCCCAGCAGATCCCATGCCAGGCCCCGGCGCAGCGGGCGCTCGTCGTCGTCAGATGGGTTGTAGGCCTGCAGGCGGGGGTGCCATGGAACAACGACATCGGGCACGTCAGTTCACCGTGACGCGCACAACCCCGGTCTTGGCCAGTGGCACGGCCCCCGAGTTGACGAGCGTCACCTGCCGAAAGCCCATGTCAGCCCGCCCGGCCTGCGCTGCCGTAAAGACATATCGCGATGACACACCGCCGTCCTTGGTGGCCACGTTCTCGCCGGACACCTCGGTGATGAGTGCGGTGGCCTCGTCGTCGTCGCGCACCCACCCCACGGCCTTCGTGCTTTTTGCCTGATCGGGCGATATCGCGAGCCACACGGTGAACGTCTGGCCGTTGGCCACGGTGATGGTGGGCCCGTTGCCGCTGGCGGGCACGGTGTAGTCGGGCTTTTCGTCCGCAGCGGTGGCAGCCGTGGGTGCCGGCGCAGTGGCCGCCGCCGGAGTGGATTCGTCGCCACCACATCCGGTGAGAAGGGCACCAAACACGACGAGGGCAGCGGCTGCCGCGGCGAATGGTTTGCTCATACCGCACAGTGTGCCAGTACGCTTTCGGCATGAGCACCGAACCAGCTGATGTCACAACCGAGGCCCTCGTGCGGGAGATCCGCGAGGAGGCCTCGTTGCTACGCGCCGAGACCGCCGCGCTGGTAACCGACGTGCCGGTGCCGGTGCACCTGCGCCCCGAGCTGGGTTACAGCAGCAAGGCGGGCGTGGGGAAGCTCATCACCATGATGAAGCGGGTGAGCGAGAAGATGGTGCATCACGTGGTGGAAGACGCCTTCGACCGCGTGAGCCAGCGCCTCACACGCATTGACGTAATGCTCGACCAGCAGGAGCGCCGTATTACGGCACTCGAGGAGCGGCTGGACGCCACTCCCGACGATCGTGCCTGACGGCATCACTCGCATGCAGTTGCTGCGCCGCGCTGGTGTGGCAGGTGCCGGGCTGCTGGGCGCGGGCGCCATTACGCACCTGCCCTGGGACACCGCTGAGGCGGCCAGCAGCGCCACGGCCCTTGACTACGCCGATCTGGCGGCGCAACTGAACGGCACACTGGTGTTGCCATCCAGCCCGGCGTACGCCACGGCGCGTCTGGCGTGGAACACCATCTATGACAACCGGTACCCGCAGGCGGTGGTGAAGGCCACCACTCCCCACGACGTACAGGTGGCCGTCAACTTCGCCCGCGATCTGGGCCTGCACCCAATCGCCCGATCGGGCGGCCACTCGTTTCAGGGCTATTCCACCGGCAGCGGGCTGGTCATCGACGTGTCCGGTCTGAACGAGGTGACCATGAACGCCGGACGCACGCGGGCGCGCATCGGCGCGGGCACCAACCTGCTGCGTGCGTACGGCGTGCTGGCGCAGCGGGGCATGGCCATCCCTGGTGGCAGTTGCCCGACGGTGGGCATCTCCGGTCTGGCTCAGGGCGGTGGCATCGGCCCGTTCACCAGGCAGTACGGGTTCACGCTTGACCGCATGACCGGTGCCCAGATGGTGACGGCCGATGGTCGGCTGCTCAGGCTGAACGCCCGCGAGAACGCCGACCTGTTCTGGGCCATCCGCGGTGGCGGTGGCGGCAACTTCGGCGTGGTGACCGCCTTCGACTTCGCGCCCATTCCCTTGGGCACAACCAATACGTCCGTTGACGTGGTGTTCCCCTGGCGCCACGCCGAGCGGGTGATGCTTGCCTTCCAGGACTGGGTGCCGACGCTGCCGCTGAATGCCCACCCGGGCCTGGTTACGCGCACGACCACGGCCGCGCCAGGTGCCCAGCCCGAGATAGCGGTGAGCCTGTGGTACCGCGGTCGCCGCGCCGAGTGCACCGCACTGGTTGACGAGTTCATCCG
>CAJAPZ010000135.1 GCA_903943955.1 uncultured Actinomycetes bacterium | reverse complement strand
GACCCCCACCGGGGTCTGACCCCACGGTGGTTAGGTGCCTCGCACCTCTCGCGACCATTCCTCGCCTGCAGCGATTATTAATTCGCGCAGATTGGCCTTCGGTGTGATGAACGGGGGTGGGTCGGGTAGCAGTCCTACGAGGTCGGTGCTCACCAGTACCTGGCCGTCGCAATCGGTGCCGGCCGCGATGCCAATGGTGGGGGCGCCGACGGCCGGGGAGATGCGCGTTGACACGGCAGGGTCGACGGCCTCGATCACGATCGCGAAGCAGCCGGCCCGGTCGAGTGCCACTGCGTCGGCGAGAAGTTGATCCGACTCCGCCCGGGTACGGCCCTGCTTTCGGTACCCACCCTCCGCTGTCTGGGGGAGCAGGCCGACGTGTCCCATCACGGGGATGCCCGCCGCGACGATTGCCTCCACCTGCGGGATCAGGGCACCTTCGAGCTTGACCGACTGCGCCCCGGCTGCGATAAGGGCCCGGCTGCTCTCTACGGCCTGCTGGGGGGTGTCATATGTGTTGACGGGCAGATCACCCGTGATGTGGGTGCGGGTGGCGCCATTGGCGACTGCGCGTACGTGGTGCTCCATCATCTCCAACGACACTGCGCGCGTGGAGTCGTAACCCAGTTCGACCTCGCCCAGACTGTCCCCCACCAGAATGATGTCGAGACCCACCCCGTCAAGCGCGAGGGCCATTGGGTAGTCGTACGCCGTCAGCACCGCGAGGCGCCGGAGGCCCTTGGCCGACCTCAGGTCGGCCGCAGAAAGAGGGGCTACTCGACCTCCCACATGACCGGGACCAGGTCCTCGACCATCTCGGTGACCCGGTTCTCGGAGTTCACATGCACCACTGTGGGCTCGTAGTGCTCGCCCAATTCCGACTCATCAAACTCGGCGTACGTGAGGATGATGACCAGATCGCCTGGGTGCGCCAGCCGTGCGGCGGCACCGTTCAGGCATATGTCGCCCCGCCCGTGCGGGCCATTGATGGCATAGGTCTCAAAACGCACACCGGTGTTGATGTTGAGCACCGACACCTTCTCGTACTCGCGGATGTCCGCCAGATCGAGCAGGTCGCGGTCCACGGTGATGCTCCCCACGTAGTTCAGGTTGGCATCGGTCACGGTCGCGCGGTGGATCTTGCTCTTCAGCATCATGCGTGCTCGGGGCACTGCGGTCCTCCGTGTGGTGGGAACAGGCAACTGCCGGTTGTCAATCAATCGCGCCGGGCCGACGCGGGCTGCCACGCACAGGAGGGCCGGACCCTCAAGGCGTGAGATGGGAAGAAATGTGTCGGGGTCGACCACCGCGGCGTACTCGGGATCGCATCGCGGTTCTGCGCGCAGGGCGGCCATCGCGACTTCCTCAAGCCGCGCCCCATCGCACTCGCCCTCTTCGGCAAGTGATGCGGCGTCGGCCAGCGCGCGCGACAGCACGACGGCGGCGGCTCGGTCGTCCTCGTTCAGGTAGGCATTGCGGCTGCTCATCGCCAGGCCATCGGCCTCGCGGATGATGGGCGCCACGATCATCTCGATGTCGTCCAGATGCAGGTCGCGCATCATGCGGCGGATCACGGCCACCTGCTGAGCGTCCTTCTGACCAAAGATCACCCGGTCGGGGCGCACTGCGGTGAGCAACTTGGCCACCACGGTCGCCACGCCGCCGAAGTGGTGGGGGCGGATGGCCCCCTCCAGCACGTCGGCCGGGCCGCCCACCTCTACCGTCATGGCGAAGCCATCCGGATAGATCTCATCAACGGGGGGCGCCCACACCAGATCTGCACCGGCCGATGCGGCCAGCTCGAGGTCCCGGTCCTCATCACGCGGGTAGGTCGCCAGATCCTCGGTGGGGCCGAACTGCGTGGGATTGACAAACAACGACACCACCACGGCGTCGCCTGCGTCGTGCCCAATGCGCATGAGCGACAGGTGGCCCTCGTGAAACGCGCCCATCGTGGGCACCAAAGTGATTCGCCGCCCCTCGGCCCGCAGTGCTGCGATGGCAGCCCGCAGGTCCGTAATCGTGCGTACCACTGCGGGTCGCGGGGCCTGTGGCGTGGTGTGAGGTGAGGTCGCAGTCATCGTCAGAATGGCGACTGGTTGACCATCGTGGGGAAGCGCGCAGGGCGACGCGCCCACCGGTTTTGAGTGGGCCACGCCGAACCGGACTCGCTCCAGTCCCCCACGGGGGTACCAGGCTTCTCGCCGTGCTCGGATGCGGCAATCTAGACCGCCGGGGACCCATGTAACAAGGGCGTGACGCGAACCCGTCGGGGCGTCCGGTGCCGCACGTAGCCTCACGCGGTGATGAGCGATGCCGCCGTCCGTGCGCAGGCCCTCGAGCGACTGGCGCAATCGCTGCGTTCCTGCACGCACTGCGCCCTCGCCGAGGGGCGTACAACCGTGGTTGTGGGGGCGGGCGATCCCGATGCCGACCTCATGTTTGTGGGCGAGGCCCCAGGCGCAAATGAAGACCGCACAGGCGTCCCGTTTGTGGGTCAGGCCGGCAAGTTGCTCGACACCCTGTTGGAGGGCATCGGTCTTACGCGTGATCACGTGTTCATTGCCAATGTGCTCAAGTGCCGGCCTCCCGGCAACCGCGACCCGCTCCCCGGCGAGATCGATGCCTGTCAGGGATATCTGGCCGAGCAGGTGTCGCTCATCCGCCCCCGGCTCGTGTGCACGCTGGGCAACTTCGCCACCAAGCTCATCTCGGGTTGTCCCGACGGCATCAGCACGGTGCACGGGCAGGTGCAGCAGGTTGAGTTCGGCGGGGTGGGTATCACGCTGTTCCCGGTGTTCCATCCGGCTGCCGCGCTGTACACACGCACCATGCTCGGCACGCTTCAGGAGGATTTCGCGCGCATACCTCCCCTCATCGGGCTGAAGGAGCGCTCCGGCACCGGGGGCGCGCCAGATCGCACCGACGCCACCGCCGATGCACCTGCCACATCTCAGATGGACCTCTTTTGACCGCCGTGGCCGAGATCACCACTCACACTGCCGAGCAGACCGAGGCAATCGGTGCCGGTATCGCCGTATTGCTCGTGGCGGGCGACATCGTGCTGCTGCGGGGCGACCTCGGCGCGGGTAAGACCACCCTCGTGCGCGGCGCGGCCCGTGCGCTCGGAGTGGAGGGGCCCATCACCAGCCCTACCTTCACCATCGCCAACGCGTATATCGGGCGTATCCCAGTAGCCCACCTCGATACCTGGCGCCTCTCTGACCCGGATGACGAAGAGATCGGACTCGCCCTCGAGGCCATCGGTGAGGACGGCGTGGCGTTCGTTGAGTGGCCCGACTCCATCGCGGCGGGTCTGCCGGAGCCCAGGGTCTCAGTTGATATTGAGCATGGGGGCGGGGATTCGCGGCTTCTTCGCATGACGGGTCGCGACCCGGGTACCGATCGATCGCTCGGGGAACTCGTTGACAACCTTCGCGCTTGACACCGCAACGCCCACCCCGTCGCTCGCGCTGGTTGCAGACGACGGCGTCATCGCCGAGCTGTGGCTGGGCCGTGTGCCCGGGGGCGGCCGTCGCGTGCTCGAGGCGGCGCACCACCTTTTGGGGGCATGCGGCGTGGTACCCGCAGACCTTGAGCAGATCGTTGTTGGCGTTGGGCCCGGGGGCTTTACGGGCATTCGCATCGGCATCGCCACCGCACTGGGTCTGGGTCAGGCGCTTGGCATTCCGGTGCACGGGGCGTCGAGCCTCGAGGCACTCGCCCTCGGCGCCACTGTGGCCTGCAGGGAAGGGGAGTTGATCGTGCCCGTCATCGACGCCCGACGGCGGGAGGTGTTCGCGGGCGCCTATGCCGCCGATACTGATCGGGGCCTTCGGCAGGTCATCGCACCTGCCGCGTGGGATCCAGCGGATTTCGCCCATGCCCTCGCGCAGGCCGGTCCGGCAGTGATCGCGGGTGACGGTGCCGCCCTTGTACCGGCCCTTCCCACGACCCGGCTGGCTCCCGAAGGCCCGGTGCAGCAAGTGCGTGCCGCCCTGCTGGTGGCACGGGTGGCAGAGGAGGGCCCGTTGCCGGTGCTGCCCCAATATCTGCGCCTGCCCGACGCGGAGGAAAAGCGCCTCGAGCGTCTTGCCGCAGAGTCGCGGGCATGACCCGCGCGCCGGTGGGAGCCACCAAGGTGCGGGTGCGACAGGCAAATGGCAACGACCTTGACGCCCTCGTGCGCCTCGAAGCCCACAGCAATCCTGTGCCCTGGAGCCGGCAAATGATCTCCACTGAATTGGACCGTTCGCAGGGCGCGCTGTTGGTGGCGACCGAACGGGGTGAGGTGATCGGATACATCTGCTGCGCCGGGCAGGGCGACTCGTGGCATGTGCTGAACGTTGCTGTTGACACGGGGTGCAGAAACCGTGGCGTGGGCGCGCAGCTGGTCGACGCCGCAATCGCAGCGCTCCACGGAAACCCGTATCGGCGTTACACACTCGAGGTACGCGTGTCCAACGAGCCCGCAATCCGCTTGTATCGCAGTCGTGGGTTCACCGATTCCGGCGTGCGGCCGCGTTACTACTCAAATAATCAGGAGGATGCACTGATCATGTGGCGCGAGGAGGGGGAGACACCGGCATGACCGACCCCGTGCTCGCCATCGAGACCTCGTGCGACGAGACGGCCGCCGCCGTGGTGGATGGCCGCCGCATTCTCTCCAGCATCGTGGCGTCGCAGGCCGAGCTGCACAGCGTGTACGGCGGTGTGGTCCCTGAAGTCGCCGCACGCCACCACCTCACCACGGTCAATGCGGTTGTGGATGAAGCCCTGCGCGAGGCGGGGGTCTCCCTCAGCGACATCGCGCGCATCGCGGTCACCCGACGGCCTGGGCTCATCGGGGCCCTGCTCGTGGGCGTGGCCACGGCCAAGGCACTGGCGTACGCCACGGGCAAGGACCTGGTGATGGTCGATCACCTTCACGGCCATATCGCGGCGGTATGGCTCGAGCCCCTCGCGCTCGATGCCCCGTTTGTTGCACTCACGGCATCCGGCGGCCACACCCGCATCGACCTCGTAGACGACTACGCGGCGCCACAGCTGCTGGGCCAGACGCTCGATGACGCCGCCGGTGAGGCCATCGACAAGGGTGCCCGACTACTCGGCATCCCGTACCCCGGCGGCCCCGGCCTCGAGGTTCTCGCCCGCGACGGCGACCCGACGGCGTTCGACTTTCCCGTTGGCCTCCGGGGTCGCGGTCCTAGCCTCGACTTCTCGTACGCAGGGGTAAAGACCGCACTGCTCTACGTGGTGCGCGACCTCGGTGAAGAGGACACCACGGCCCGCCGGGCCGACCTTGCGGCGTCGTATCAGGAGGCCATCGTGCGTCCGCTCGCCGACCGTCTCATGCGTGCCGCTGAGATCCACGGTGTGCCAGCCGTCTCCATTGGCGGCGGCGTTGCGGCGAATGGGCGGCTTCGTCATCTGGTGGAAGAGGGCGCGGCGTCACGCGGTCTCAGAGTGGCCATTCCCGACCGTTCACTGTGCACCGACAACGCCGCCATGATCGGTGCGGCGGCGGCGTTCAGCCCAGCCATACCGTGGCCCCGCTACGTGGGTGAAGACGCCATTGCCACTGCCCCTCCGGGAGGTATCGCCGCATGAGCCGCTCATCCCGACGCAGCCGCCATCTTGCGCGACGGCTGGGCATCACGTTGGCGGTGGCCGCCGTGATCGCCACCCCTGCGGTGCTCGTGGCCCAGATCGGGGCGGGCCCCGGTAGCGATTCCGAGCAGGCGCTCCTCGCGGCAACGGCGTGGCACGACTGGGTTGACGGTCAGCGCGCACCGCAGGTAGTGCCGCCGGGCGACACCGAGTCGGCGATCATCGTTCTTGATGGCGACTCGATCACCGATTCCCCGGAGGCCGGTCGCGCCGCCGCACTCACACGTATTCAGGCCGATCAGCTCGCGGTCGAGGCGTCGGTGCAGGGCATGGGCGGCATCGTCACCCAGCGGTACCGCACGCTCATCAACGGGCTGGCGGTGAGGGTTCCCACCGCGCACCTCGCAGGTCTCGGGGAGATTCCCGGTATCGCGGCGGTGGTGCCTGTGCAGTATCTGGCGCCCGCCGCCGCCACCACGTCCGATGCCGTCCCCACGGGCGACGGAGGGGAGGAGACACCACCCCTCGCCCCTGCTGGCGGCTCGCCTGCCCACGTGGCGCTCATCGACACCGGTGTGGACACGTCTCATCCGTGGCTGGGTGGGGGTATTGGCCCCAATCGACCCATCGTGGGCGGGTTTGACCTTGTGCAGGTCGACTCCGACCCATCGCCCGATCCGGCTGATCCCGCCGCCGAGGCCCACGGCACACAGATCGCCTCCATCATTCTGCGCTCCCCCGCGCTGGCAGGGCTGGCCCCTCAGCAGGTGCCGCGCCTTCTCGCGTACCGCGTGACGTCACGGGAGAAGGTAGATGGGCACGTGCGCACGCTCGCCCGCTCCGATCGGGTGCTTGCTGCCCTTGAGATGGCCGCCGACCCGAATCGCGATGGCATGCCCGATGATCACGCCGATGTCATTGCACTGGGCCTGGCCCGCGGCTTCGGTGGTGGGGGTATTGACCCGGTGGCCCGTGCACTTTCGGCCGCCAACCGTGCGGGTGCCGTGGTCGTGGCGCCTGCAGGCAACGACGGCCCCACCGGCCTCCTCCCGGGTTCGGTGGGCGACCCCGCCTCAGCCCCGGGTGTACTTACCGTTGGTGGTGTCGCGGGCGCAGGAGGTCCACGCACTGGCGATCTCAGCGCATCGGTGGGCCCCGCGGGAGCGATGCTCGAAACGCTTCCGCTGATGGGCGCCGACCCCGGTTCGGCGGCGTTGGCAGGGGCCACTCTTGTTCCCGCCAGCGGCCAATCCGGTGTGGGCACGGGCCTCGACACACGCGACTTCGCAGGGCTTGATGGCCGCAGCACCATCGCCGGTGCCGTTGCCATGGTCACGCGAAGCGGTGCCCCCATCCAGGAGGTTGCGCGCCGCGCCGCCGCCGCGGGTGCCATCGCCCTGGTGGTGTGGGATGAATCCGGCACTGGCGCGTTTCCGGGCATCAGTGGCGGGTCGGCTGCGCCGATCCCCATCATCGGCCTCGGCCCGCAGCAGGGCGCCGTGCTCATCGACCTGCTTCGCAAGAACCCATCAATGACGGTATCTATTTCACGTAATGCGGTGGCAGACGCAGCCCCGGCCGTCGCATCGTTCTCGTCACGCGGGCCGTCGGCCCTTGGTCGGTTGGAGCCCGATCTGGTCGCTCCTGCGGTGGGTGTGGAGGCGGCGTTCCCGGGTACCGATTCCGGGGGGACTCCGCGTCAGGCGCCGCTCAGTGGTACGTCGGCCGCAGCAGCAACCGTTGCCGGCGAGGCCCTGCGGCTTCGTATTGATCACCCGGGATGGACTCCGGCCGATATACGCAGCGCTCTTGTGCAGTCAACCGGGCAGGTGCCGGGCGCGGGCGCGGTCGATCAGGGCGCGGGGCAGGCACCCGACGCGGCGTCGCTGCCATCTCGTGCGCTTCCGGGCGTGTCTATCGATCCGCCCATCATCAGCGGGCGGCGCTCGCGCAGTGACGACACTCAGATGGGCTTCACTGTGCACGACCTCACGGGAACCGGGGGCACCTATCGCGTTCTTCAGCAGGGTGATGACGGTGCGTTCACGCCGATCGGCGGGGCATTCGATCTGGCCCCCGGCGGCCGCCACCGCGGCAGCATCACCATTCCGCGCGGCCCCGAGAGCGGCGATGGGGTCTTCCGGGCACGGATCCTTGTAGTGCCGGACGGGGGTCAGGTCGCCGCCGGCTCGGCGCTGGTGTGGTCGGCACCGGTGGTGCCGTCGCCCAAGGCCGCACTTGGCGTGCCCACGATCGAAACGGGCGGGGCGGGTATCGGCCAGGTGACGCTGCGCGTTGGCATGCGCGATGTGCGCGCTGATGGCCTTGCGGCAGTCACGCTGCACGATGTCAGCCTGTCGCTGCGGCCAGTCGGCGGCGGCGTGGCCATCCGGATGACCGGTGCCGAGCCCACGGGTGACTGGCCGGCATCCACTTACCGTCTGGCCCTCTCGCAGCGCGATGCCCGGGGTACTGAGGTGCCTCCTGGTCGGTACCGCCTTGTGGTCACCGCCGGCGGAACGGGCGGGGAGGAGCTGCGCACCGTATCTGCGCCATTCCGGGTTCGCTAATGACACCGCGTGTTACCTGCGCTTGCGGCGTCAAGTGTTGAGGGGCTAGTTTGTAACGTCCTGATACAAGCGGTGAATGGATTTACGTGGCAGAACAACTCACACTCGGGGTCGCAGCGCGGCTCTCCAGGTACCTGCAGGTGCTTACGCAGGCCAAGCGGATGGGGAAGACCTCCATCTCGAGCCAGGCCATCTCCGAGTACACCAACGTGAATCCCACGCAGATTCGGCGTGACCTCTCGGGCTTCGGCAAGTTCGGCAAGCGCGGCGTGGGCTACGACATCGATACGCTCATCGCGCAGATCCGCAAGATCCTGCGCACGTCGGGTCAGCACAACATCGCGCTGTTCGGCTCGGGAAACCTGGGCCAGGCCATCGCTGGCTCGGGCGCATTTGCCGACCACGGCTTTCGCGTCTCGGCCATGTTTGACGTCGACCCCGACAAGGTTGGCCTGCGCATCGGCGACCTCACGGTGCGTCACTACAGCGAGTTGCCCATCGTCGTCGAGAACGAAGGTATTGAGGTTGGCGTGCTGGCCATCCCGGCCGCGGCCGCGCAGCAGGTGGCCGACGACCTGGTGTCATCGGGCGTGAAGATCATCTTTAACTACTCCGATGCACTGCTGTCAGTGCCGAGCGACGTGACCGTGCACACATCGAGCCCGGCCGTTGAGCTGCTGTACGCGCTGTACTTCTACCTGAGCTGAGGCAGGCGGCTCAGGCCGCCGGTGGTACGGCAACCGGAACGCCGTCGTCTCCCACATGCACCATGGTGAAGCGGCCCGTTGTGCACAGCTCGCGTGACCCATCAGCGGGGTTCTCGCGGTGCACCTCAACCGCCACCACCATGCTGGTGCGCCCCACCGACTCCACGCGGGCGATCAACTCAACGAAGTCCCCCGAGAAGATGGCCGTACGGAACTCGATCTCGTCAACCTTGCGGGTGACGCATGTGCCACGCGCCCGCCGGGTGGCCGCCTGGTAGGCCGCACGGTCCATCCACGCCATGAGGGTGCCCCCGAAGAGGGATCCCATGTGGTTGGTGTCGCCGGGGAAAACGATCTGGAGGGAGCGGGCTTCAGACATGCCGTCAGCCTACCTCGTAGCCCGCGCACGGCGGTCGCACCCCCGGGTCAGCCCCGGCCGTCTTGGTTCCCGCCGTGGCGGTTCGTCCCCGGGATGAGCCGCACCGGAATCACTTGAGCGAAAGAGCCATGGTTGCCGCGCTGGACGAATGTGCGAGGCGTCCTACGGGCTGTCCGTACCCGCACGCTCAGCAGCCCGGCGATCACCGGCCTCGTCTTCTGCGCCCGGGCCGGGTGCAGGTGGCGTGCTGTTGGGGCCAAAGACCGAGTGCCAGATGATGCGATCGAGTGTGTCCTGGGGCACGCGATCAATGCTGTGCAAGTCGAGGGAGTTCGAAAGCTTCGCGTCGGGGCTCGTGGCGTCGTTGCGCGCGAGCAGATCCACCTTGGCCGGGATGGCGGTGAACGGCGCGGAATTGGTGGGTGTGCTCGAGAACACGTCGTACATGGGGGTGGCCTGCGCATCATTCAGCGTCAGCGGCTTCATGCCGATAATGATCTCGATGGTGCGTACCACCGATACGAGGTCGTAACGCGTGTGAATTACGACGTCGCGTCGGGCGTAGGGGCTGATGACGAAGGCGGGGATGCGGTGGGCGTTGACGTGGTCGGCCCCGTCCTGGGAGTCATCCTCAACCACGAAGATGGCCGACGATGACCAGATGGGCGAGTGCGAAACCATGTCAATGATCTGCCCAATGGCCAGATCGCTGTCAGCCACCATCGCGGTCGGGGTCGGGAAACCCGTCTGGGTGCCGCGGGTGTGATCGTTGGTGAGAGTGAGGTAACTGAGTGCCGGCACCGTGCCGTGGCGTAGCTGCGCCCGGAAGCGGGCGGCGAAGCACGACACGTGCGAATACGAGCCCGGGGGAGAACCCTCGGGGAGCACCGAATCGAAGATCGCGCCGGTCAGCGGCCCGCTGCCGGGAAGCAAAGTGCCGATCGAGTTGTCCGAGGGGTAGCACCCCGGTCCATCCGGGGATGTGAGCACGTCCGAGTGGGCGGCCACCTTCTCAACGCCGGTCTGCATGGCGGGAGTGCGGTCGTTGTCCTCGATTTCCGGCATCGTTCCGGCGATGCCCTCGCCGTAGTTGAAGTACGAGATGTGCTGGCGCTCGGCCTGATCGAACAGGAATCCATTCCCCGGCCAGCTGACGGCGAACATGCCGAAGTCGGCGGGGCGCATTCGGGCGTCGTAGTTGTGCACCCAGTTGCGGCTCACGTAGTCGGGAACGCCTGCGGATCCGGTCCAGAAATGCCCTTGGATTGAGGCATCCGAGTTGGCCATCACGTTATCGAGGAGCGGCGTGCGGCGAAGAAGTGCGCGCGTATTGGGGAGGACCTCGGGGCCGAATACCTGAAGTCGCGGCTCACTCCGCCCGCGACCGATTCCCCCGAGCATCTGGTCGTACGACCGGTTCTCCCTGACGATGAAGAAGACATGCTTGATCGGTCCGTTGGCACGCACTGGCGTAACGGACGGTGCACTCGGCGCACCGACTGGCTGCACCTGCGCCAGCGCCGTTGGGGTCATCGCACGGATCTGCGAATCGGATGGGAACGGCATCACCCCGGCGCGACCGCGCAGCATTGCCGCGCCGTACGTCACTCCTGAGTCAAAGATGTTGTAGTCGGGTGGCGTCTGCGGATGAAAGGCGAAGAAGATCGGGTCGTCCGCGAGAGTCGGATTAGGGCCCGCTGGGTTGGCCCCCACGTCCATTCCCCGGGCCGCGATCCACACGAGCCGAGAGGGGCGGCCGCCGCGGGCGGGGGATGCCAGCACCGCCTCCGGCTGGGATGCCGTCGGGATGCGGCCCACCATTGTCCATTCGCTTCCCGTGGGTGTCGCGGCACCCGGAATGCGGAACACGGCGACGTCGTCCGCACCCGATTCGGTCACGAGCAGGCGGTCGCCTGCCGGCGAGAGCGCGAGGCCTGTGGGCATGGTGCCAAGGCCCTCGCTCCGCTTGACCGAAAGCAGCCGCTCGCGGGTTCTGGTGCGGAGGTTGACCACTGCGACCTGATCACGGTTGGACAGGGCGACATAGGCCCGCGCACCAGCCGCATCGATGGCGATGTCCTGCGGATGCGACAGCATCGGACCAACACGGATCGTGTGCATTCTCGTGGCGGTCTTCATGTTCACCACGGCAAGTGTCCCGGTGGCTTCGTTGGAGATGAGCCCCGTGCGGCCATCCGGCATGATCGCGGCACCAAACGGGTAGTCCCTGTACGCCCCCCCGCTCGTGTGTACGTAGGCGGGGTGCTCGGGGTCATTCACGTTGATCACCGCGGCGGCGTCGGCGAGGTTCAGCGCCACCAGCAACTGACTGCCATCGGGTGACACGGCCAGCTGTTGGGGCCAGGAACTCTGCGTTCCGGCAGCCGACGGCGGGGCCGACTGAAGGGTGGGTGCCCAGCGTGGCGGGGGCACGTTGATGACCCCGACCTGGCGCGCCTGGCCGCAGGTGGGAGTCCAACGGAAGACGAGGATGGCGTTCCCGGTCGCGCCGGGGGCACCTTTGGTCGTGGGATGCCACAGCGAGTTCGCCAAGCCGGATACATACGCGAGCCTGTGCGTCGAGTCGAGGGCGATGCCGCCCGTGGCACCCGGCAGCCACAGGGTCTGGCACACCCGGCCGCGCTGCGTATCCACGATCCGTACGTCGTTGGTGTTGAGGCCCGCATCGACGGCCCACAGGTAGCGCCCGTCAGCGGTGAGCGCGCCACCCATGGGCAGGTTGCCGAGCATCACCTGCTTCCCCTCGGGGTGAAGATGACGACCACTGGGAAGGAGTCCGGTCGCGGGGCTCGGTATCGAACTCGCGGTGACTGCGGCAGTACCTGCGCCCAGCCCGGCGGTTGGGGCGAGGAGCGCAGTGGCGAGTGCCATGGGCGCGAGCGCGCCCACCATGCCTCGGAAGGAGCGCTTGTTCATGTGATGCCAAGCTGCGGGCCGACCGGGGGTCTCGTCCCCGCGGCAAAGGCTGCGAGGGTGGTGGCTGTTCACTGCCCTGACCCTATCGCAACTCGGGAATGGCGACTGGTGCGCGCATGCGGGGGGTGGACGGCAACATGCACCGAGTCATGATCGGTTCTGCGGAGCATCGTCATATGAAGGGAGATTGCGATCAGGGGAACGCGGGCTGGCAGCGAGCGACGTCCCCTGACCCGCCGCCGAGGGGCCGGGTTTCGCTGGCAACGAGGTATTGGGGCTGCCGCCGGAGAGTCCGGGAATGACCCGTCAACGTTCCGATTGCACCGAATAGTGATGCTCTCATCACCGACACCCACACCGACGCCGAGGTCACGAACACTCTCGTAGGCGACAACGTGTGGGGACGGTGCGCCGAGACGGGCGCCAAAGTAGCGGAGGAGGGACTCGAACCCCCGACACGCGGATTATGATTCCGCTGCTCTAACCAGCTGAGCTACTCCGCCAGATACCGCATCGACGGCGCCGCGGGACG
>CAJAPZ010000134.1 GCA_903943955.1 uncultured Actinomycetes bacterium | reverse complement strand
CGGTAAACCACAGGTTGCCATCGGCACCCGCTGCGATGCCGTGGGGCATGGCGTTTGCGGTGGGTACCGGAAACTCGGTGATCACGCCGCTGGTGGTGATGCGGCCGATCGTGTTGCCACCGGCCTCGGCAAACCACAGGTTGCCGTCGGCGCCTGCGGCGATGTACTGCGGCTGTGCACTGGCAGTGGGCAGCGTGTATTCGGTGATGGCGCCTGCGGTGGTGATGGCACCGATCTTGTTGCCACCGGTCTCGGTAAACCACATGCGCCCATCACGGCCGGGGGTGATTCCGATGGGCGCCGCGTTGGCGGTGGGGATGGGGTAGTTGCTCACCGCTCCGGCGGGGGTGACCGCACCGATCTGCCCCCCGCTCTCGGTTACCCACTGGCGCCCGTCGGGGCCCGCCGCTGATGCCCACCCGGCCGAGGTGAGGCCGGTGATCTGCGTGGTGGTGCCTGCGGTGGTGTCGAGGCGGCCCATGGCGGCGGTGAAGTTGTAGGTCATCCACATGGCGCCATCGGGGCCCGGGGCGATGCTGCTCACCAGGCGGCCACCGGCTGCCACCGACACCTGTGCACCTGGGCCCGCGGTGGTGAACGGCACCACCGCGTTCAGGTCGGTGAACGTGCCGTACACGCCGCCATTGGGTGCTGCACCGATCCCTGAGGAGTCAATGGCGCCCGTTCCCGCGGGGTACTCGGTCACGATGCCGGGTGTGGCCGCGGTGGCGATTCCTGCTGCGCACAGCGCAATTGCGGGGGCTGCGATTACTGCGGCGATGAGCCTGAGCGAGCGGGGCATGAGTGTCCTTGGTGAGTGGGGGTGCGGTGGTTCCGTGCTGAACCCTAGCGCCGGGTGGCTACGCCTCCAGCAGATCCAGGAAGCGCCGGGGGGTGATGATTGCCGGCATGCCGGGCAGGCTGAGCAGGTGGTGGTCGCCAGTCACCAGTGCGGCATGCCACTCACGGGCGAGGGCCACCAGGTAGTCGTCATCCGCATCGCCGGGCACGTCGCCGTGATCGACGGCGAGGTCGGGCACCAGGCGCGCCCGACGCCCCGCCAGATTGATCATCGACTGCCGGTCGGCAGCAGTGAGTTGATGCGCGAACTTCTTGCGGGCGAGGGTCTCGCCTATTTCCGAGAGGAGCTCGCCTGAGGTGATGAGTTCGAACTGGCCCTGTTGCCAGGCACGGATGATCTGGGCGGGAGGTCCCCCTGGCGTGAGGGCGGCTGACACGTAGACGTTGGTGTCAAGAATGGCCCGCAATTAGGCGATTTGGGCGGCCCTGCGCCGAGCGTCACGCGCTGCATGCTGTTCGGCAACCACCATTTCCATGATCTCGTCGTCAGTCATTGCGGCGAACTTCGGGTCGGCATCGTCCCTCAGCCATATGAGCTCGAACGCGCCGAGGCCCAGGTACTCCATAAGGGCGCGTTCGATGAGGGTCCCCTCCTTGATCCCCTGATTTGCTGCCGCTGCGCGAGCCGACCTGAGGATGTCCTCATCAATGGTGAGGGTGGTGCGGGTCTTCGCCATGGCCCGACGATATCACTTCTGCATCACTGCATCATGATGCAGGGCGGGAAATCAGCCCTCGGTGAGGCTCTTCCGGATTGGCTCCACTGCCCGCAGCGCGAGGGCCGCAACCGTAAGCGTGGGGTTCGCGGTACCGCTGGTGACCATCGGGCTGGTGCCCACCACAAAGCAGTTGCGGGTGCCGTGCACGCGCAGTTCCTTGTCAACCACGGAGGTCTTGGGGTCGTTGCCCATGCGGGTGGTGCCGATGTTGTGGCCGGCTCCCTGAAACTCGTTTATGGGGTTCTGCTGCACGCCGGTGGCGCCCAGGGTCTGCAGCACGCGAAGGTGCAGCGTTCGCGCGGCCTTCGATCCGTTGGTGGTGTACTCGCCCATCTCGTAGGTGATGGCCGGGCGCGGCACGCCGATGGCGTCGGTCTCAGTGGCGAGGGTCACGCGGTTGGTGGCCAAGGGCTCCTGCTCGACGCAGCTGGCGATGAGCGCCTGGCGCAGTATCTGGTCGGTGAAGTCGGCGAATCCGGCGGTGCCGATGTCGTTCTTCTGCGCCCAGGTGGCCACCTGCTGGGTGGGGTCGCCCATCATGTAGGTCCAGCCGTCGTTGTGCACCTCGGGGCGAAATGCTGAGTACTGCGAACGGAATGCGCCATCGCGTACCTGGTCGATGCCGCTCGTCGATCCCGGTCCCCGGTACGGGTAGGTGCGCTGGGGCAGCACGCCCCATGCCAGCTGTACCGGGTGATCCATGAGAAACCTGCCCACCATGTCGCTGGCGTTACCGAGCCCCTGGGGCTGCTGGTCGCTCTTCGACATGAGCATGAGCTTGGCGGCCTCAATTGCGCTGGCGGCAATCACCACCGTGTGCGAGGTGACCGTGATGGGGTCGCCACCCGACGGCCGGTAGGTCACCGTGGCTGTGCCGGGCTGCACCTGCACGTTTACCACCACTGCTGACGGGATGAACGTGGCACCCGCGGCCTGCGCCTTCTTTACGTGCACCGTGCCGTCGTACTTGGCACCGATGGGGCAGATGGGCACACACGATGAGTTGCCACAGCAGGCCGGGCGGCCATCGCGCTGCACGCTGTTGCGCGCCTGCGGCGTCGAGTTGACGGCCAGGCCGATGGTGGCGGCGCCCTTCTTGAACACCTTGTCCATGTACGACAGCGGGATGGGCGGCATGGGGTAGGGCGTTGAGCGCGGCGATCCGAGCAGCGGGGTGTCCTCACCCGACACTCCAATGGCATCCTCTGCTTTGCCGTACCAGGGCTCAAGCTCGGTGTACGAGATGGGCCAGTCAGCCCCGTGGCCAAACTCGGTTTTCATGCGAAAGTCGTTGGGCACGAACCTGAGTGCGGTGCCAAGCCAATGCCATGTGGCGCCGCCCACGCGTCGCTCGTAGTTGCTGCGAAAGCCCCAGCCCTTTTGCACGTAGTAGTCGGCGGGGTTCACGGTGCCGGCGCGGGGCGCATACGACACGTCGGGGTATGCGGCCTCGGGCACGCGTACCGGCGACGCGCGGAAGTCGTCTACCGCCTGCTGGCGATCCTGCAGGGGGCCAGACTCGAGCACCAGCACCTTCACGCCCTTCTTGGCCAGGCCCTCGGCCACCATGGCGCCCGAGATTCCGGCGCCCACGATGATCACATCGGCGTCGTTCTGCGCGCTCATGTGGCCTTCTCTCCCGGTGCGCCCCACGACCCGGTGGTGCCGTAACACTCGGTGAACTCATGCACCTTGGTAAACACCAGGGCGTCGCTGAATGCCACCACCGTGGTGCTGCCGCCCTTTGCGGAAACCGTTCCGCTCCACCAGGCGCCGGCGATGGCGCGCATGCACTCGTCGGCGCCGGGCATCTTGGTGGCACCCATTCGCTCAAGGTCACTCATCGACTCCGGCGCACCCTCGGTGCCGAACGCCGTGGCCACGAATGCATTGGGAGAGAGCTGGAGCCCTGCGGCCTCGAGCGCGGTGAGGTAGGCCGCTGCGGGTGCCGCGGGCAGGTCGCTCACGCCGGTGAGAATGCGCGACACAGTGACGAAGTCGGCCACCTGGGTGGAACTTGGGGCCGCCGTGCTGCTGCTGTCGCCGGTGCCGCAGCCCACCAGATACAGACTGACTGTGCCGAGCGCTGCGGTGGCCACGAATGTGCGGCGGGTAAGGCGCCGGCCGGTGGGGTCGGGGGTCTCAGATGGCTGGGGGCGCGCCGTGCTCATGACCGCACAGTACCCGGTGGCATCTGGGCAGGGTCCGATGTATCAAGTTCGCCCCGCCGGCCGGACCCCCGTAGGCCAGCCGGCGGGGCGCCATCACCGCAGGACCCCCCCGAGTCCTTGCGGTGATGCGCGCTCGGGCCGAAGCCCGAGGCGATTGCCCGCGCTACTGCGCGGTCATGCGGTTGCCCCACGGCGCGGCCATAAGGTGGCGCGAAACGGAGCGGGTGCTGCGGGGGATGGGGGCATCGATGATCTTCCCGGGTGGGAGTTTTTTGACGGGCGCCAATCCTACCGTCGTTGTCAACCCTAGTCCTACTGCGCCGCGGCACGTCCCCCGGGCCTCAATCAGGCACCGGGGGACGTCGCGACACGCAGTGCCTAGCGGTGCCCGCCGCGGCGCACAAGGCGGTTGAGCGCGGCCTGATCCCAGCCGTTCATAAAGTCGGCGTGCAGGCCAGCGGTGTTGCCCGACGACAGGGTGAACGTGTGGGCCTGGCCGTCACTGGGCCAGTAGGTCTCCATCCTCAGCTCCGAAATCGCGACCGGGTGGTCGGTGGGGCAGCGTGCCCCGGCGACCGCGTAGATCACGTGCGACTGGTCGCTCGAGCTCAGGTTCTTGCCGTCCCAGCAGTTGGGGAAGGTGACGATTCCGACGATGTCTTCGTCGGCGGAGCACGTGGGCGGCGACGCCTGCAGGGCGGTGCCCGGCGCGTCGAACTCGCAGCGGTAGCCTGCGTGTGCCTGTTGGGTGGTGGCGGTCTTGTCGCCGGCGATCATGGTGAGGCCAGCGGGGACGGCACGCACGCGGCGCACGCCACGGGGCGCCCGGTATGAGATGGTGGCCTCGTCGGGCGTCAGATCCGTTCCGTCGGCCTGGAGGGCCGGTACCCAATACGCGGCACCATCGGCTGCGCGGTCACACGAGGTTGATGTGCGGGTTGCGTTGGCAGCCACGAGGCTGGCCGTTGTGGAGTCGAATGCGATGCTGGTGTTCCCGAAGAACTGGTGGTTGTGGCCGGCCATTTCGGTTCCTGGGAACACGATTGGGTCGAACATGCCCGACTTCACGAATTCGCAGTTGACGCGGAACTGACGACCGCGACCGTATCCCCGGTCGGTACGGGTGTCACGTGTATCTGCTGCACCGGGTGCACCTGTGGGGCCCTGTGGGCCCTGGGCACCGCGGGCGCCAGGGTCGTCAGGCGGCTGCAGAGTGGCGCCAACGCCAACGTTCGCGCCCTGGCCAGGGCTACGTTGAACCTGCGGGGCCAGCGGATTGCCGACGGGCTGCTGATGGTGATCGGTGTGCGGCGCAGCTGGACCGCCGCCATCGGCCATTAGTGGTGCTGCAACGAGTGCACCGGCTCCGGCGGTGACCGCGATGAGCGCGGCGGTGATGCGGGTTGAACGAGATGACATGACTTCGGCTCCTTGGTTGCTCGGGTGGGTGGAGCCAACCCGGCACCTGTAAGCGATCTGTGTGCCGCTGTTTGCCGAAAGGCAAGGATCCCATGCGGTGTTTCAGACGCCGGTGTCGTCGTCCGGCATCGGAATACCCAAGTTGAAGTAGCGCCAGCGCATGGCGACATCCGACACGCCAAACTGCGCGGCGGCAGCGGTAATGCTCGCGCCGGTGGCTGCCACCGAGTGCACATGTGCCTCGGGCATCAGAAGTGATGCGGCGAAGTTGTTGGCCTCGCGCTCCATCTCCTTATCCACCTCGTCGGTCATGTCTGCGTCGCGGCAGAGAATGGGATGGGGAGGGGTGATCCTGCCCTCGTCGCACTGGCACACCCAGTGGCCGATCTCGTGCGCGATGGTGAAGCGCCGCCGCCCCTCGTTCTCGTTGGCCTCGCGGGCGTTCACATACACGCGCATGGTCTGGGGCACGAGTAGACCCGACACCTCGATGTCATCGGTCTCGGTGATCATGAGGCCCAGCAGGTCGCAGGCCACGCTGTCCACCGGTACCGGGTGCTGCGGCACGTCAAAAGCCGCGGCGAATCTGGCCAGCAGATCGGCCGCACGTGGATCCGAGGTGCGGCGATCGCGGGTCATCCAGGCCCACCGGTAAACAGATCGTCCACCTCGTCCGGCTCCCCAGGAGCCGACATCAGGGGGATGGGCTGCTCACCGAGATCGTCGGGACCGGCCTGGCGGGCGAACACAGCAACGCCCGCTCCCCGGTCGGATGGTCCGGGCCCCTTCAGCATGAGCGACGACCGGGCGACACCCAGAGCGCTGGCAAGGGCGTCAAACACCCTGTCGCGGATCCCCGCAAGCGGCAGCTGACCTGTTTCGAGGTCGTGGTAGTACTCGGCCACGCGGGGTTCCTTGTCGGGTGGCACGCCCAGCGTTTCGCGCAGTTGGTGCACCACGGCGTCGCGGGTGAGTCCTTTTGATCCCCGCAGCGCGATGAGGGGCTGCTCACCACGCAGCATCGCCTGCACCATCAACAGGGTTTCGGGAGCGGGGTCGGGCGGCGGTTCCTCGGCCAGCACCATGCGGATGCGTTGGCCCAGTTCATCGCGGTCGGCCTCGGGCACGCGGCTGATGATCTCCGCCACGTCCGGGCGCTCGCCTGCGAGGTACGCCGTGCGGAACTCCTCCACTATCTGGTCGAGGCTCATGCGCCGTCCTCCGCGATCAGTTGCAGCAGGCGCTGCTTGGCGCGGTGGTGGATCTGATGGGCGTTATTCGCAGTGATCTCCATCACCTCAGCAACCTCCGACAGGGGCATGGCCTCTAGGTAATGCAGCGTCATCAACTGCGCTTCGCGTTGGGGAAGGCGCGCGAACAGCCGCGCGACGTCGTCATCCTGTCCGATCTCGTCCATCTCGCGCCGTGGCCCGTCGTCCACCAGATCTTGATGGTCGTCGTCACCCATGGCTGCTTCACGCTCGCTGCGCTTGGCCTGCCTCTCGACGTAGCCATGAGTCGTCCAGCCGGCGATGTTGAAGATGGCCGCTCCAAACGGAAGCCGGTACTCCTTGCCGCTGCCGATCTCGCGTGTGACGCGCAGAAACACTTGCTGGCGGATCTCCTCGGCCTCTCCGGGGTGCACCCGTGCCGTGGCGTGGATCCACCCGAGCACCGGTTCCCAGTAGAGAGCGAACAGCCGGTCCAGGTCTCCCCGGGCAAGCAGGTCGCGATCACGTGTATCTGATTCATCACGAGAGAGGCTCGTCGGGTTGGCCCTTTCCTTACGCCCGAGGTTCGGGCAGAGCGTACGTCTTTGCAGAGACGACACACATGGCACAGAGCTGACACGGCGACTGACCCCCACCGGGGTCTGACCCCGCGCCCACCCGTCACACATCG
>CAJAPZ010000133.1 GCA_903943955.1 uncultured Actinomycetes bacterium | reverse complement strand
GCGCGGTGCTTGGCGCATCACGTCATACGCTCGCTTCAACTCAGTGAGCTAACCGCTCGCTACTTCGAGGGATCCGTCACGATCATGGCGTCGGGCCCCTTGCCCTGCGGCACCATCGGGAACACCTTGGCGTCGCGGTTCACCTGGATGTCGAGGAGCGCAGGACCATCGCTGGTGAGCGCCTCACGAAGGGCGTCGTCCAAATCTGCCGGGTCCTCCACACGTACTCCCGGGATGCCGTAGGCACCGGCCAGCGCCGAGAAGTCGGGCTGGAACTCGGCGAATGAGGTGTTCGAGTACCGCTTGTCCCAGAACATCTCCTGCCACTGGCGCACCATGCCGAGGAAGCCGTTGTTGAGGATGACCACCTTGACGGGCAGGCCGTACGTCTGCGCGGTGGAGAGCTCCTGCAAGGTCATCTCAAACGAGCCGTCGCCGGCGATGTCGATTACGAGGTCGTCGGGGCATGCAACCTGTGCGCCCAGGGCGGCGGGGAGGCCGAATCCCATGGTGCCAAGGCCACCGGAGGTGACCCAGCGACGGGGCTGGTTGAAGCGGTAGAACTGCGCGGTCCACATCTGGTGCTGGCCGACCTCGGTGGCGATGATGGCGTCGCCCCCGGTGATCTCGTGGATCGACTTGATGACGTTCTGCGGAGCGATGACGCCCGGCTCGTCGTCATCCACCTGGTACGGGTGCTCGTCGAGCCATGCGTGGATCTTGCGCAGCCAGGCCGATCGTGACTCGTCGTCGTGACGGGCCTCCTGCTGCACGTATACGTCGGCCAGCGCGGCGAGGGCAGCCTTGGCCTCGCCTGCGATGCCGATGTGCGCGGCGCGGTTCTTGCTGATCTCCGCGGGGTCCACGTCGATGTGGATGATCTTCGCGTTCGGGGCCCACTCCTTCATCACCGTCGAGAGCACCCGCTCGTCGAAGCGCACGCCGATGGCGAGGATGACATCGGACTCCTGGAAGGCGAATGTGGATGCGGCGATGCCGTGCATGCCGGGCATACCGATAAACAGCGGGTTGCTGGCCGGGAATCCGCCGAGACCCATGAGGGTGGTGGTTACCGGGATCTGGGCCACCTCGGCCATGCGGGTGAGTTCCTCAGCCGCACCCGAGGCGATAATGCCGCCGCCGGCGTAGATAATGGGCTTCTGGGCATTGGCAAGTGCACGGGCCGCGGCCTGAAGCTGCTTGGGGTGCCCAGCACCCGTGGGAGGGTCGTAGCCGGGCATGGGCGGCGGGTATGGACCCGTGTAGTCCTCAACCTCAACGGCCCACTGGTCAACGCACACATCCACCAGCACGGGGCCGGGCCGGCCACTTTGGGCCAGATGCAGGGCCTCGGTGAGCACCCGCGGTAGCTCATGGGCGTCGGTGACGAGGTACGAGTGCTTGACGATCGGCAGGGTGATCCCGACGATGTCGGCCTCCTGAAAGGCATCGGTGCCCACGCGCGTTGATCCCACCTGGCCGGTGAGCGCGATCATGGGGATGGAGTCCATGTAGGCGTCAGCGATGGGGGTGACCAAGTTGGTGGCACCAGGCCCGGACGTGCCGGTGCAGACCGCAATGCGCCCGGATGCCTTGGCGTAGCCCTCTGCCATGTGCCCGGCACCCTGCTCGTGGCGCGTAAGGTAGAGCCGGAGGTCCGGGTCGTCAAACAGCGCATCGAACAATGGGATGAGTGGACCGCCGGGGATGCCGAAAATGGCATCCACGCCACCGCGCTTCAGAACTTCGAGGGTGGCGTCGACTCCGCGCATCCCAGACCTCCCGCCGCTCTGCGGCATAGAACCCGAACCGGGCCGGTACATTAGCGAACCGATCTGGTTTTCCATTCGGCAAACGGAACACGAGGAGACGCGTCATGGCAGACGAGCCCGGGGGCGAGCGCCCCAGCTTCGCCGAGGAGAACGCGATCCGAAACGCGTCGGAGTCGCTTACAAGCTACGACGCTGCAGCGGACACGTTCACAGCGATCTTCGGGCAGCCCGTGCCCGCGGCAACGGTGTTTGACGAGGAGCGGGGGGTTCTCGTGCGCGTCGAGCCCCAGAGCAACGCCGTTGTGGGCTTCACCATTCCCAACTTCAAGGCCTGGTACGCCGAGCGGTACCCCGATGGCGGCGAGTTCGAACTCGATCTGCCGTCGATCTGGGGCGCCGACGCACCGGATTCGGGGGCCGACGATTGACTCTGCGACCGGTGGGCCACCCGCTCACCGCGTGCGGGCTGTAGGATCACCGACCACTTCGTAACGATTCCCTCGAAGAAGGAGCACCAGGACATGGCGGTTGAGACCCAGCGCATGGAGGATTTCCGCCTTGAGGCGGAGCCCTATTACCTGCCCCTCGGCAACGAGGTGGAACTCTTCGAGGCTGCGTACAAGGCCCGTCTCCCTGTAATGCTCAAGGGCCCGACCGGGTGTGGCAAGACGCGCTTCGTTGAGTACATGAGCTGGAAGCTGGAGCGCATCCTTGTGACGGTGGGTTGTCACGAGGACCTCACGGCATCCGATCTGGTGGGTAAGTACACCCTGCGCGGTGACGAGACGGTGTGGCAGGACGGCCCGCTTACCACGGCCGTGAAGGCCGGCGGCATCGCCTACCTCGACGAGGTGGTGGAGGCGCGTAAGGACACCACCGTGGTGATCCACCCGCTCACCGATGACCGGCGCATTCTTCCGCTTGAGAAGAAGGGTGAGGTCGTGCGGGCACCCGACGACTTCATGCTCGTGATCTCGTACAACCCGGGCTACCAGTCGGTGCTGAAGGACCTGAAGCACTCCACCAAGCAGCGCTTCGTTGCCCTGGACTTCGACTACCCCGAGCCCGAGGCCGAGGCGGCCATCCTCATGTCGGAGTCGGGTATCGACAAGGAGACGGCCAGCCGTCTCGTGAAGATCGCCGAGAAGGTGCGCAACCTGCGCACGCACGGGCTCGAAGAGGGCGTCTCAACCCGCCTGCTCGTGTACGCCGGTCAGCTCATGGAGGGCGGCGTGGAGCCCATCACCGCCTGCGAGGCAACTATCTGCAAGCCCATCACGGATGACCTTGAGATGCAGCGGTCAATCCTCGAGCTCGTCGCGACCCAGTTCTAGGAACGAACGGAACCGGGGCGGGGGAACTCCCGTGAGCACCCAGGGCGGTGGGTCGGCAGGCAATGTCGGCATGTACGTGGGGCGCGAGATGCTCGCCGCCGTTCCGGAGGAACGGCGTGACGACTACCTGCGCCTTGTAGAGGAGATCTCCGACCTGAAGTACCAGCTCGGTGTGGAGGTGGCGCGTCAGCTACCCCGCATGTTCGTCGAGCATGACGACGCGGCCATCGACCGGTACCTCGGTCAGGTTCGTGCCATTGCGGTGATCGGATGGAAGTCCGGCGTCGAGGTGGCCAGGCAGCTGCCCGACCTGTACCACGCTCCCGACCCGTCAATCGCCGACGCGTATGTGGAGATCGTTACCGACGCCACCATGGGCGCCCCCGACGACGAAGAGACGCTGGCATTCACCAGCGAGCTCACTGAGTTGGAGCGCCAGCTCCGGGAGATCGAGCCCAAGCAGCAGCGCGCCCAGGAGATCAAGTCGTTGCTTGCTGCCCGCGATCGGCGCGACGAGCGCCGCCGGAAGCACGCACAGGAACTAGCGGCCGCCTTGCCGCCCATCCTTGCCCGCCTGCGCCCGCGCCATCGCGAGGTATACCTGCACGAGGTGCGCCTTGTGGCTGCAGCCGATCCCGAGGCGGCACTCGAGGCGGCGAACACCATGCTCGATCTTCTCAACGGTGAGCGCGTGTCGCACGACGGAGCCGCCGAGTGGACGCGTCGGGGTCTTGACGTGCTCGAGAAGAACAGGGAAGTTGGCCGCGGCTACTTCCGCCTGGGGTCCAAGTTCTCGCTTGAGGTGCTCGAGGAGCTGCGCGAGGGGCTGGCGCTTCGCCAAGTGGCCCGCGTGCTCAAGCTCTACGCCACGGCGCTGTCGGGCCGGGACGTCGCCGTGCGCGGTATCGACGAGATGTCGTCGGTCGACCGCTTCGGCCCCGACCACATCATCCTTCCCGATGACATGCGCTTCTTTGAGGATGACGACCGCAACTTCACCGCGTACAAGGTGGCTGCCGCGCACGGCGCGGCGCGGATCGAGTTCGGTACCTACCGGTTCCAGCTGACCGATGTGCCGGATGCAATTGAGCAGTTGATGGAGCGATACGGGAGCAAACTGGCATGAGCACCTCCCCGTTCCCTCCCGCTCCTGTTCCCGAGTGGCGACGCGAAAGTGATCTCACCCGCTTCTACGGGTTGTTTCCCTCACCCGCGCTCGCACGCGACATCTTCAACATTGTGGAGGGTCAGCGCATCGAGACGCTCATCCGCGCTGCGTACCCGGGGATCCGCCGCGAAATGGACCTCATTGAGGCCCAGACCCTGGAGCGCCGCGAAGAGATGGGCCAGCGCGTGGAGGACCTGCCTGAGGTCGGACAGGTGATTGACGCGCTGATGGTGTCCACCATGTCGGGCGAGCCGCCGTTTGATGTCATGTCACCGCATGTGCGCGAGGCCGCCGAGGGATCCATCGCGCTGCTGGCGCGCGCGCTGGAGGAAGGGGCCTCCGTGGGCGACACCGCGCGCATCACGGTGGATATCTACGCGCTCATCGACGACGCCATGGCCGCGGGCCGACGGGGTATCACCGACCCATTCTCCGAAGAGGCCAAGGAGCGCCAGCCGCAGAAGGGCGATGACGACGCCGGCGAGCAGGACATCGGTGATGTGGAGATCAATCCGCTCGAAGAGTATGAGCCCATGGAGATGCCGCCGTTCGTGCCGCCGGTCATGGAAGAACTGGTGCAGCAGGAGAGCAATGCCGCCAATCAGATTGAGGCGGAGGGCATCGAGGGCGATAAGGACAAGGACGGCAACAAGGGCGATGACGCCGAGGCTGCCTCGCCTGAGGAAGCCGACAACGTGATGCAGGCTCAGCAGGCTGCGCCCGGTGAGACCGACGAGGACACCGCCGCCCAGAAGGCCGAGGATTCTCAGGAGGGTGAGGAGAGTGGCCGGGGCAGCGATGCCGAGGGTGACGACGACCCCGAGAGCGCTGGTGGCGAAACGCCCGACGGCGCGGGCCCGCAGGTGGCGCAGGAGGAGGGCGAGGAAGCCGAGGATGACCTGGGCGAACAGACCTTTATGTACGACGAGTGGGACCTGCGCATTGAGGACTACCGCCCGTCATGGTGCACGCTGCGCGAGACGCGCTCCACCCGAGAGGTGCCCGCGTTTGTGGCTGCCACGTTCCATGAGTATGGCGGCGTGGTTACCCAGATCCGGCGCAACTTCCAGCTCATGCGTCCCGAGCGCCTTCGCAAGATGCGTTTCCAGAGCGAGGGCGACGACCTCGACCTCGACGGCCTGGTTGAGCACGTGGTTGACAAGCGCGCCCGCGTCACTCCCACCGACCGGGTGTACATCAAGCGGGACAAGAAGGATCGCGACGTCACCACGGCATTCCTCGTGGACATGTCGTCGTCGACCGACCGCAAGATTGACGGCCGCAAGCGCATCATCGACATCGAGAAGGAGGGCCTCCTCCTGATGTGCGAGGCCCTCGAGGCCATCCGCGATGAGTACGCCATCTATGGCTTCTCGGGTAACGGCCGTGACGACGCGCAGTTCTACACCGTGAAGGAACTGGGCGAGCGCTACGACGACCGCGTGCGCTCGCGCATCGGCGGTATCTACGGCCGCAGCAAGACCCGCATGGGGCCGGCCATCCGTCACACCACCAAGCGGCTCATGAGCGTTGACAGCAACGTCAAGCTCATGATCCTGCTGACCGACGGCAAGCCGTACGACTCAGACACATATCAGGACAACGCGTACGCCCAGGCCGACACCCAGATGGCCCTGCGCGAGGCACGCCGCGAGAAGATCCACCTCTTCTGCGTCACCGTTGACCAGGAGGGCGCCGACTACCTGCCCACCATGTACAGCGACGCCAACTTCGTGGTGATCGACGACGTGCGCACGCTGCCGCAGAAGCTCCCCCAGCTGTACCGCAGGCTCACCACCTAGCGGCCATGGGCACGATGCGCTGGCTGCCGCTGGTCGCGCTGTCCGTCCTCGTCGCGGGGATGGGCATCGGGTGCGGCGGCTCCCCGCTGGACACGTCCGACGCCCGCACCTGCGAGAAGGACCTCTCGGCCTCGGACGATCTGCACATCGTCGAATTCGCCGCGGTGCCCGACCTCTCGAAGGCCTACGGCATGACCGACTGGCAGGAGCGTGGGCGGTATGTGGTGGACGCTCTGCGTGCGACCGCCGAACAGTCACAGGCCGATGCCATCGCGATGGTCACCGATGCCGGCATCTGCATCCACCGCACCACGGTCAACTGGATCTCGAACAGCCTCGTGTTCGCCGGGCCGCAGTCGCTCGCGAACAAGGTCGCCAAGCTGCCGGGTGTGCAGGCGGTGCTGTCCGAGGATTCGCCGGCCTTCGATGACGCCCGCTACACGCGTGTACCCACGCCAGCGTCGCCCGCCTGGGACTTGAAGGCGGTGCGCGCACCGGCAGCCTGGGGCACCGGCATCACCGGCAGGGGCGTCACCATCGGTGTCATCGACACGGGGGTGGACTGGAAACACCCGGCCCTGATGCAGCGCTACCGCGGGTACCGCGGCCCCGGCCAGGCACCCGTCCATGATGGCAACTGGTGGAGCCCACTCGACCGCTTCGCCGATGCACCCGTGTTCACCTCGCCGCACGGCACGCACGTGACCGGTACCGCGGTAGGTGGCACCGGGCTGCCGGGAGGGGCGCCAATTGGCGTCGCCCCGGGCGCTGCGTTCATCTCGGCTGTCGCGTGTACGGCCAATGCCTGCCCGCTCGCCGGGGTGCTCTCGGGGCTGCAGTTCATGATTGCGCCGACCGACCGGCAGGGGAACGGCGCCGACCCGGCCAGGCGCCCGCAGATCGTGAGTAACTCATGGCAGCGCAATGCGCGGGAGGTGCCGCTCGAGCGCGCCGTCACCGCTCTGGAGGCCGCTGGTGTGCTGCCCGTGTTCGCCGTGGGCAATAACGGCCCGGCCTGCGGCTCGGCCAAAACGCCGGGTACGAGTGATGACCGCCTGCTGAGTGTGGGTGCGTCGGATCGTGCGGGTGGCGTTGCCTCGTTCTCTGGACGCGGCCCTGCCCCCGGCGGAGGGGCCGACCCCGACGTCGTCGCGCCCGGCGCCGGCCTCGTCTCCAGCATCCCCGCTCGCGGGTACGCGGCGTCGGACGGCACATCGATGGCGGCACCAGCGGTCGCTGGCACTGCCGCGCTCGTGATGCAGGCCAACCCGGCGCTGGTTGGCCGCCTTGAGGAGGTCGTCGCCATCATCCGGCGCACGGCAGTGCCGGCAGGCGATGGAGCGTGCGGCACAACCACGGGCGGACGGCGAAACAACACCGGCGGATATGGCGTGGTGAACGCCGATGCGGCGGTGCGGGCAGCGCAGCGGGGCTCTTAGCGTCGAGTTTCCCGAATGCTGTGGGCCTCGGCGCGGACGCACCTGTCAGGATACGCCGTATTCGTAGGCCCCTTGGCTGGAGCGCTGCTGCATGCGACGCGTCATTCCCACCGCCATCGTTCTGGCCTCCGCCGCTGCGCTCCTTGCCGGGTGCGGTGGTTCGTCCGACGCCACGACCACATCCGGGCAGGCATCGGGCGGCGGTCCTGCGTCAGCCGGAGGGCGCATCACCAATGCGGCCAGAGATGTGGTGGAGTCGAGCCCTTCGGTTCCCGTGTGCAATCCGGGAAGCCTCCCGAACGAGGACGAGGAGACCTGCCAGCACTTCTGGAATCACATGCTGCAGTGGCAGGCCCTCGACCCGCAGACCGAGGCGCAGTCGGGACCCAAGCTGGTCGGCGCCGGCAGCGGGTCAATGCTCTATCGCGGATTTGAGGCCCTTGAAGGCGCATCCCACTGGTGGGGCCCGAACTTCTGCGGCGGAAACCCCAAGCAGTCGGACAACTGCAGGAACAGCACGGCGGGCCTCCCGTTCGGGGACCACACGCTCGTCGAGACGTATGACGAGGGCTCAGCGGTCAAGTCACGCGTGACATGGCAGTTGAAGCCCGGTGATGTCAACTTTGGCAACGAGTACTTCACCGCGTACAACGACGGCGGGTCGGGCGGTACGCAGTGGGCGTTCTGCGGTCCGCGAAGCGGGAACCCCTCGGGGCAGTGGGTGTCGTGCAGCCAGAGCTCTGACGATGGCGCGACGATCAACTGCGATCAGCCTCAGGGCAACAACGAGGACTACTGCAGCTACGGCTGGGTCGTCGAGGACTACCCGGTCCTCGTCGGTCTCAGCAGCACCCTCCCGGGATCCACGTTCACGATGACCGGGGAGCCCTCCCTGACCGGCGTGAAGCTCAGTGCCGCCGGGTCGAGCAAGGACGCAGTCTCGGGGAAGGCGACGCTTGTCGGGGGGCAGACTGCTGCGCTGTGGCTTGCCGGGTATCGGCAGCGCGCCGGCACGGGCGACTTCGGCTCGATCAGCCTGCAGGGGCAACTCAAGGACACCACGAAGAGCGCGGCGGGCTTTGACGATGCCACGGTTACCTTGACCGTGCGTTTCCTCAAGCCCACGACCGGGGGTACCAGTACGACATCCGGATCCAGAGAGGCGACATCTGCGCCGAAGTGCACGGTGACCGCCAACGTCGGCGCGGGCGACCAGGCCAAGTGCGAGATCACGCAGTTCGTGCCCGGTGGCCCCAGCAGCCCGGGCATCGTGACCGCGGTGATCCAGCGCGGGAGCGGCGCGTAGTCGCGTCATGACCACGCCCCCCGCCCTTCGCCATCTGGTCCCTGGTCCCCGCCGCCGGCTGGTCGCGCGCCGGGCGGCCGCCCTTGCGGTGACCGCGGGCGTCGTCGCGGGTCTGGTGGCGGTCGGCATCGGCTGCGGAAGCAGCAGCGCGTCAGTTGAGGTGACCCCCGCCGAGGCCGCACCGGGCAGCCCCTCCGCGCTTGCGGTGCCCAACCCGCCTGCCGGCAAGGCGGGCTACGACCCCCGCGCCCTCCCGGCACTGCCCGCCGGCAGTGCCACCGGCCCGGTGGTGCCCACGGTGCCGGTGACCCTCGATGGTTCATACGGCCTTTCCACATCGCTCACGCCCACCCTCACCTGGCCTGATGGCCCCTCCTCGGGTGTTGACTGGTCAATCAGCGACCTCGCGGGCACCGCGGTGGTCACCCGCAAGGGGCAGGGGAACTCCCTGGCGGTGCCGCCGGGGGCCCTCAAGGGCGGTACCGCCTATATCTGGAAGGCCACCGCCGGGGGCAAGGCCTTCGGCCCGCACCTGCTGCGCGTCGACCTGCAGCGCGCCGATGTGCAGGGCACCGTCGACTACGGCGGCGTGGCGGTCACCGCGGTCACCGGTGAGCCGATCATCTCATTCGCCACGCGCACGCTCGCGACGGTGTCGGGTGGGGTGGGGGTGACGGTGAGCTACCAGCCGACCAGCCGCCAGATGGGCGTGCCTGCAGTCGGACTGCCCGCGGGCTGGCGGGTTGGGTCATCCACCGCATCCGGATGGGCGATGCTCAGGCGCCCGGCGACCGACCGCATCGAGCTGACGGCATCCTCCGGCCAGGTGGTGCCGTTTCGCGAGACATCCCCCGGCGCATGGACTGCCGAATGGGGCGCTGGGCAGCGGTGGCCGTCGGGTCAGGTCGCGGTGCTCGCCCAGGCGCAGGGCGTCAGTGGCGCCCCGTTGCAGATCACCGATCGCTCAGGCCAGGTGACCACCTTCCCGGACACCCGGCCCGGCGGCATCAGCTACCCCGATTCCACATGGTCGGCGAAGAACCCCGCGCCGCAGTCGCGCTTTGACCAATCGGGACGCCTGATCGCCATCATCGACCCGGTGTCAAAACGCCAGGTGACGCTGATCTACGGCGGCTCCGGCAACTGCCCGGGCGCAGAGGGCGCCGGCATCGATGGCGCCCCGGAGGGGATGCTCTGCCGCATCGCCGGCTGGGATGGGCAGCACACCGACATCCTCTACGCCACGCGTGCAGGGCACCCGGTGATCGCCCGGGTGATCACCGACGCGCAGGCCGGTGGCGAGGATCTCTCGCAGACCGACATCGGCTACGACCGGGCCGGCCGCCCCGAGCGCCTTCGCTCGCCGCTTGCCAACGCCGCGATCGCCTCTGGCGTGCTGCCGGGAATCGCGCGCGCCAACGCCGCCGAGGCCGCGGTGCTCTCATCAATCGCCTACGACGCCCAGGGCAGGGTGGCATCGAT
>CAJAPZ010000132.1 GCA_903943955.1 uncultured Actinomycetes bacterium | reverse complement strand
CCCGGGAAGGCGTGGATCCGGCCATTCGCCGCGATGCCCACGTGGCGAACAGCGACCAGCAGATGCTTGCCGAGGTGTTGCGGCTGCCAGGTGCCATCGGGTTTGCCGGCTGGCAGACCGTGCGGCCATGGCTCGGCAAAGTACGCGTGATCGCTGTGAACGCCGGGGATGGCTGCGTGGCACCCAGTGCGTCTTCAATCGCCGGCGGCACCTACCCGCTGAGCCGTGACCTGCTGGTGTATGCCAATCCCGATGCGGGCCTGAGTAGTGACACCGTGGTGGCCTACATGGACTTGCTCACCTCACCAGACTTTCTGAGCACCGCCGACACCGGCCTGTCGGCAGATGAGATAGCGGCTGCTCAGCATGAGTGGGTCGCGCGCACACCGGCGACGGCCGCCTCGTGATGGGCGTGCTCACATCGCTTCCCTCCTGGGAGGTGATCCTGTTCTCGGTGGTGCTGGTGGCCCTGGTGAGCGTGGCCACTGCACTGCTCATCCGGCGTCGTATGGGCCCGGGCCCCCGCGAGCGCGCGGGCGTCACCGCCGCCGCATACATGACGGCGGTCGGCAGCCTGTTCGCCATCCTCACGGGTTTTCTCATCAGTTCCGAGTACGCCACGCTGAAGGAGGCACAGAATTCGGTGGGGGCCGAGGTGAGCGCCGCGAGCCAGCTGGCGTACGCCACGGGAGTGCTGCCCCCGGCCGACGCCCAGCGCCTGCAGGAGAACCTCACCGCCTATCTTGATGCACTGCGCAGCGGTGAGTGGCCGGCGCTCGCGGCCGATGCGGCTGATCGCTCGACAGCTGTTCCTGCCATGCGCACTCTGCAGCAGGCGGTATTTGAAGTGGCCAATCGCCCGTACGTGCCGGGCGCCGCATCCAGCACGCTGCAGGACGCCGTCAACGAACTCACCTCGAATCGCCGCCAGCGGGTGGTCATCAGTACGGGTGGGCTCCCCCTTCCGCTCTTCGCGCTTGCGGTGATTGCCGGGCTCGCACTGATCGTCAACTCGCTACTGGTGGCGGCCAGGCAGGGCACGCGGTACTCGTGGGTGGCGCTCGGGATCATGTTGGCGGTCGCGCTCGACCTGGGCGCGATCCTCACCATCAGTGCGCCGTTCAACGGGGGATTCGTGGTGAGCACCGACCCCATCAGTGAGCTCATCACCGAACTGCAAAAGGGCGAGTACCTGCCGTGGGTGACCACGCGATGACCGGTGCGCGGTTGCTGCTGACCGGGTGCGTCATTGCGCTCGCAGGCATGGTGCTCATGGCCACGGGTTGTGGTGACGCGCCTGCACCGTCGACGGCCGTGGCAGCAGACCCAGCATGCGCTCAGGCCCCCGATGCATGCGTCACCGTGGGAATTGGTGAGCCCATATACCTGGGCACGCTGCTCTACCCATCCGATGACGGTGGGGTAGTTACCGCGCGGTCAGTACAGCTGGCCGTGGATTATCTGGATGGACGCTTTGATGGCCACTCGGGAACGCTGCGAGGGCATGCCGTTGACGTGATCCCCGAGGCCGAGGACTGCACGCCTGCCAGCGGCCGCGCGGGTGCCCGTCGACTGCTGGCTGCTGCCCCTGTTCTGGGTGTCATCGGGACCACGTGCTCGGCCGCCGCGTATCGCGCTGCCGCCGAGGTACTCAGCCGCCACCGCGTGCTGCTTATCTCTCCCACCAGTACATCGCCCTTGCTCACTTCGCCGCAGGGGCATGACCGATACTTCTTCCGGACGGCGTTCAACGACCTCATCCAGGCAGCAGCAGTGGCTGAGTTTGCGGGGCAGCGCCTACGTGCGCGCACCGCCGCCACGGTGTCGGTGAACGATGCCTACTCGCGGCCTCTGGCCGCGCAGTTCGTAGACGGATTCGGTGCTGAGGGTGGCCGTGCGGTGGCGGCCCTCACGGTGACCGATCCACTCGGTGCCGGGCGGGCGGCGCAGGTGGCGTCCCGCCTGGCGAATGCCGCGCCCGGGGTCATCTTCCTTCCGCTCATGGAGCCGGCCTGCGGCACGATGGTGCGTGCCATCCGGGCCGAGGCGGCGCTGGCAACCACACCGGTGGTGGTGTCGGAGGCCTGCATGAGTGCCACGTTCCTTCGCCGCATGGGTTCTCTTGCGAACGGCATCTACGCATCGGGGCCCGACCCCGCTGGCGCAGGAAGCAGCAGCTTTGCCACGGTGCAGTTTCTCCCGGCCTACCGCCGCCAGTTCGGGTCGGCCCCGGCGACGGTCTTCGCCTTCGCGGCATTTGATGCCACCAACCTCGTGCTGGAAGCCGTCCGTCGTACTGCGGTGCAGTTGCCGGGAGGTGCCTTGGTGATCAACCGTGAAGCCCTGCGGGCGTCAATCATTTCCGTCAACGGCTACGACGGCCTGTCGGGCATCCTCACCTGCCTGCCTGCGGGCGACTGCGTACCCGCGGCGCGCATCTCGGTGTACCGGGCCCCGCAGTGGCCGGTGGGGGGCCGCACGGCGGCCCTTCCCGTGTTCAGCACCGCGCGCACCTTGGCCGAGGTGACGGGCGGCGGCTGATGCATGGGCACCCGCTGCCGCTGCCGCAACAATCAGACTGAGTGCGCGCGCAGCCGGCCGTGGTGATCGTGCTCAGCAGCCCGCGGTGGTGGCAGCCTCATCCGGGCGGTTGCATGATCCAGCCGTCCCGCCTGCGCACTTTCCACATGGGGTCTTGGTCCCGCTGAGCTCCGCAGCGGTCATGGTGATCTCGCGGTCGGTCAGGTGACAGCCGGGGTCAGGTGCCTCCATCGGTAGCCCGCACGCCACGGTGCGCGAGGTGAGGCCACCGCCGCACATGCCCTGAAAGCGGCAGGTAGCGCAGCGGCCGGTGAGGTTGTCGGCACGCCCACGCAGGCTGGCGAGAAGCTCCGGGGCATCGGCCCAGATCTGTGACAGCGGGCGCTCGCGCACCGACCCGAGCGGCGGCCCGCCCCAGAACTGATCGGGTCGCACGTTGCCCACCCAGTCGATGGCGGCGAGTCCGCGCCCACCGGCGCCGCGCTGGCCGCCATTCCACGTGAGGGCGGCTTCAACGCTGTCCGCCAGTTCGGGGTGGTTCTGCTCGAGTCGCAGCAGCAGTGCGGGGCCGTCGGCGTAGTTGTCCACCGTCAGCATTTCGATGTCGCGGCCGTCCGCCACCCAGCGCTCTGCCTGGTCAAACACACGCTCCAGCGCTGCGCGCTCCTCGGCCACCGGCATCAGGCCTTCGCCCTGGCCACGTCCCGCGGGAACCATGTGGTAGCAGCACACCCGACCGATGCCCTCCTGCTCCGCCACTTCGAACAGGTCATCGAGCATGGGTACCGATGAGGGGGACAGGGTGATGCGGATTCCCACCTTCACGCCCACCTTGCGCAGGGCACGGATGCCACGGATGGCGTGGTCGTAGGCTCCCTTGCGGCCACGGAAGGTGTCGTGCACCTCACCGATGCCGTCCAGGCTGATCCCCACGTACCGCACTTCAAGGTCGGCCAACTTGCGGGCGACGTCGTCGTCAATGAGGGTGCCGTTGCTCGAGAGCGTCACGGGCAGCCCATGTGAACGGGCGTGGGCGATGAGCTCCAGCAGATCGGGCCGGATCAGCGGCTCGCCGCCCGAGAACAGGAACGCCGGCGACCCCATGCCCGCGGCGTCGGTGATGAGTGCCCGGGCCTCGTCGCTGCTCAGCTGGTCGTAGATCTTCGCGTCTGAGTCGGAATAGCAGTGACGGCAGGCCAGATTGCATGTGCGGGTGCAGTTCCACACCACTACCGGTGCACGTGCGGCACCTGATGTTGTTGTGCTGTGGCGCCCGTACCTGAGCGAATCAGATCCGCTCGGTCGCCCGAGAAGTGCCGTGACATTGAGCACCGCGTACCCCCTGTTGACTCCGGTGGTTGCACGGTAATGCCGGGGCCATGGCCGCCGACACGGGGCTTGCCCGCAAGTTATCGCGGGTTTCCCCCGATTCCAGCCTCGGTCGGAAAACCTGTGAAACCCCTCAGATGCGCCCCTGCGGCACGGGAGCATGGCGTGCCGGTTTCAGCTCAGACCTGGAGTCGGCCGCGCCGGATCAACTCCTAGGAGGAGGTACACAGAT
>CAJAPZ010000131.1 GCA_903943955.1 uncultured Actinomycetes bacterium | reverse complement strand
TCTTTACGAGGGGAGAAACGGCACCGCCCTGGGTGCCCTCATCCCCCGGCTGGTGGGCCCGGGATCGCAGGTGATCATCGCCGATCCGCGCCGGCCCGATGCGCGCCCATTTGTTGACGCCATGGCCGCAGCCGGGTGGGGGTATGAACGGAGCGACATCCCGGTGCCGGGACGCATCGACGAGACGGGGCCGATCGTCCATGTTCATCGCTTCACACCGCCCCCAGAAAACATCAACGGCCCGGTGATCGTCTAGGATCCCGGGCCGCGTTCCTCGGTAGCTCAATGGTCGAGCATCCGGCTGTTAACCGGAGGGTTGTCGGGTCGAGTCCTACCCGAGGAGTTTCGAGAGGGACTTCCTGCTCACAGCCATTTTCTCGGCCCCCGGGAATCCCTCAAGATCTCCCCTGACTGATCCCCGTGTGGTCATGGTGCGGCCATGGCGCCGCCGTCGCGTCGTTGCGCCTGACACACCACCCGGCGCATGACACAGACGGCTCCGACAGCGATCGGTGCGCAGCATCTACGCACGCGCACCGGCCTCGTCGCGCGCCCCCGGTCTCCCTCAGGCAGCTCGTTACACCACTTCTCACGACACGACCCCACATCAGGCCCGCACGCGCGACTACTGACAGGTGCGTGCGCACCACGTTGTGGTGCGGCCCATGAGGTCGGCGATCTCGAAGGCCGTGGCGCCGTCGGGCGCCTTGGCGAGGATCTCGACGATCTTGGCGCGCGACGGATGGACGACCGCAGCCTCGGGAGTCATGGCGGTGCTCATGCCGCGCACCCTGCCATTCGCAGCGCCGCGCGGCGCAGGTCATCCGGGGTGTTGAGGTTGGCGAGCGCCGACGCCGGGACCTCGACCTGCCGCGCGCCCATCGCCCGCGGCAGCGCCATGGCCCGCTCCTCGCCGGCGTCCAGCAGCGCCCGGCCCACGAGCAGTGCCTGGCGGCGCGGATAGCGCGCACACAACGGCTGGGGCCTGCCATCAGCGGCGGCAACCGCCGCGATGCCCGGCGGCACGGTGGCCAGCGCCCTGAGCGCGGGCGCCGCGAAGGGCATGTCGCACGCGATCACGAGCACGTCGCCATCGGGCACGGCGGCGAGCCCGGTGACCACACCGGTGAGCGGGGCATCGGGGCCCGGAAGGTCGTGGGCGAGGTGGGTGCCAGAGGGCAGCACGGGGAGCGCGACATCGGTGCGCGACACCACTACTACGTAATCACAAAGCGAACGAAGCGTTTCCGCGGCCATCACCACCAAGGGACGGCCGTCCAGCGAGATCGGGGCCTTGGGCCGCCCCATGCGTCGCCCGGCACCGCCCGCGAGGACGATGCCCGACGGCCTGGGACGGCCCGCCCCGCTCATGCGACCGCTAGGGTGGCCACCGTGCGGCGGCGGCTCATCAGCGTGAGCACCACCAAGCAGATGACCGCCAAGGCGCCGAGCAGGATGAAGGCCGGCGTGTACGAGCCGGTCCAGCTCTTGATGAGCGCCAGGGTGAGCAGTGGGAAGAAGCCGCCCAGGCCGCCGGCCGCACCGACGACACCGGTGACGGCCCCCACTACGTCGGGGAAGTCCTGGGCCACCAGCTTGAACACCGCGCCCGTGCCCATCCCGAGGAACCCGGCGGTGGTGAGGCAGCAGATCGTGAGCGGGACCATCTCCTCGTACGTGAATCCGATGATCACTGCCAGGACGGCGATGGCCACGAAGGCCACGCGCAGCACCCAGGCCGCGCCGACCTTGTCCGCGAGCCAACCGCCGATCGGGCGCCCGACCACCGCAACGGCAGCGAACCCGGCGGCGCGTGCGGCGGCGTCGGGCTTGTCGAGGTGATGGACCTCGTTCAGGAACACCGGCAGGAAGGCGAACATGGCAACGAAGCCGCCGAATACCAGGAAGTAGTAGAGCGTGGGCGCCCATGCGGCAGGGCGCTCCTTGAACACCTTGAGTGGCGCCAGGAACGAACCCTTCTGCTTAGACGGCTCGAACGTGGGCGAGTTGCGCGCGAACAGCACGAACAGCGCCAGCGTGATGCCAATCAGGGCGATCGCCACGATGAACGGCACCGTGAGGTTGGTGGCCTTGGCGATGCGGGGCGCAGTGAGGCCACCCAGCACCGTGCCGCCCATGCCGATGCCGTAGATGCCGAGCGCCCAGCCCTGGCGCTCGGGCGCGTACCACTTGTTGACGAAGGGCACGCCGATGGCGAACGATGCGCCGGCGAAGCCCAGGAAAAAGCCGATGACGATGAGCGCGGCGAACGAGTCGTGCCAGATGGCCAGCGCCCCGAGGGGCAGCAGCGTGAACGCGAGCAACCCGATGAAGACCTTCCGGCCGCCCAGGCGGTCGGTCAGGATTCCAAGGGGGATGCGCATGATCGAGCCCATGAGCACGGGCACCGCGATCACGATCGCAACCTGCAATGTGCTGAGCCCCAGTTGATCCTTGAACTCGGGGCTGAGGGGGCCGAGCATGCTCCACGCGTAGAACGTGAAGAGGAAGCCCAGCGTCGCGAGTACAAGGGCAAGGGTGCTGCCCTTGCGGTCTTCGAGTTTCATCGGGACGACCTCCCAGTCGGAGTGGAATCTCCCACCTGTGGGAGCGCGCGGGAGCGATAGAGGATCGGGGAACGGACGATGTACCCCACGGGCACGCTCCAGGCGTGCACCAAGCGGGTGTAAGGCCAGAGCGCCAGTAGCAGCCACGCGGCCACCACGTGCGCCTGATACAGCAACGGTGCGCCACTCACGAGCGACACGTCCGGGTTCAACGTGAAGATGCCGCGGAACCAGGGGGCGATGGTCGCGCGATAGTCGTAGGGCCCCCCGATGACGTTGTTCGCGATCGTCGCCCACATGCCCAGGCCGATCACGACGGCCAAGAGCCCCTCCGCCACCCAGTCCCACCCCGTAGTGGTGACGCGCACCTGCGCGATGGCGATGCGGCGCACCAGCAGAATGACGAAGCCGATCACCAGGACCGACCCGGCGGCCATCCCCGACGTGACGGCCATCAGGTGGTAGGCGTGCTCGGACATGCCAAGCGACTCGGTGACCGACGACGGAATGAGGATGCCGATGAAGTGGCCGCCGAGCACCAGCAGCAGGCCCACGTGGAACAGGATGATCCCGGGTCGCAGCCACCGGCGTTCGAGCAGTTGGGTGGAGCGGGCCGTGATGCTGTAGCCGTCACGACGGTAGCGCCAGATGTGCCCGACCACGAACGAGCCGATGGCCAGATACGGCAAGGCGAGAAACAGGAAGACGTCTGCACGGCTCATGAGCAGCCTCCGATCGGCTGGGGCATGACCTCGGGCGGTGCGAATGGCTCGAGTCCGATTGATTCAGTGGGTGGCCCCGCCATCGCGAGGTCACGCACAAGCGCGGCCTCGTCCTCCGTCAGCGGCGGAAGTGCGCGGGTGACCGCGTCGACGACCGCGGCGAACGGGCTGGCGGCGTCCTCCAGAGCCAGTCGCAGCAGCTCGATGACCGGCAGGTTGTCGCGAAGCATCTGCTCACCGGCAGGGTGCCCTGTGCCGGCGAACTCGAGCACCATCGGGAGGTGATCGGCCAACTCGGTCTCGTCGGGCTCGTAGCCGGCCTCGCGGTACTGGTGACGAAAGGCCAACAGGGCCATCCCGCGCTGGCGACGATCGCCGTAGGTGACATAGGTGAGGTCAAGTGACGTGCGCCGCGCCATGTCGAACGTGCGCACGTACTCGGACTGCAGCTCGTCGGCGTCGACCCCGGCCCACCAGTCGGCGGCTACCAAGAGGAGCTCGCGTGATGGCGATGGAGCCAACTCGCACGCTGCGGCGGCAATCTCCCGGCGGGCGGCGAGCACTTCATCCTCCGGGAACCGGAGCATGAGGGCCGCGATCTCCATCACGTCGGCGTCCATCACGCCACCCCCGGGGCCACATCGCCGCAGGTGCAGCCACCACCCCCGCAGCCGTCGCCCCCCCGAGTGGCCGGCTGCGGGGGTGGCGTGGCAGTGGCGTGCGCCACCTCGTCACGCGTCCCCAGGTGGAACGCGGCCACACGGTCGCCGTACTCAGCGCTCTCAAGGGCCCCGCACGGACCGGGGCCCGCCGGGTCGGTGAAACCGCAGGCTCCCTGATGCTCATCCAGCAGGCCACCCACCTCGGCATGTGTCGTAGGGATGACGAAGCGATCGATCGACTTCGCGAGGCCCAGCAGGCGATACATCTCCTCCACCTCGTGGGCGCTCATGCCGACCGCTTCGGCAAGGGCCGGATCGGGTGCGCCGCCCACGGTCTTGGTGCGCATGTACGAGCGCATCGCCGCAAGGCGCTTGAGAACATCGCGAATCACGTCCTCGTCGCCAGCCGACAACAGGTTGGCAAGGAACTGCACGGGGATCCTGAGCGAATCGATGGCCGGGAACACGTCGTCGGGGTCCGCCTCGGCGCCCTCGCCCTCGATCATGTTCATCACCGGCGAGAGCGGCGGCACGTACCACACCATCGGCAGCGTGCGGTACTCGGGGTGCAGCGGCAGGGCCACGCGGTGCTTCATCGCCAGTTGCCAGATGGGCGAACGCACGGCGGCGTCCACCCAGTCCTGCGTAATGCCCGCAGCGAGGGCTGCAGCCTGTACGTCGGGGTCCTCGGGATCGAGGAACACGTCGAGCTGGGCGTCCAGCAGGTCGTGCTCATCAGGCGTCGCGGCCGCAGCCTCCACCTTGTCGGCGTCGTACAGGACCACGCCGACGTATCGGATACGCCCCACGCAGGTCTCGCTGCAGACGGTGGTCATTCCGGCCTCGAGGCGCGGGTAGCAGAGGGTGCACTTCTCAGCCTTGCCGCTCTGCCAGTTGAAGTAGACCTTCTTGTAGGGACAGCTGCTCACGCACATCCGCCAGCCCCGGCAGGCCTCCTGGTCAACCAGGACAATGCCGTCCTCGTCACGCTTGTACATGGCGCCCGACGGGCACGAGGCCACGCACGACGGGTTGAGGCAGTGCTCGCAGATGCGCGGCAGGTACATCATGAAGACCTGCTCGTACTCCATGCGCACGGTCTCTTCCAGGCCGGCCATGTTCGGGTCCTGCGGACCCGTGGTGGGTCCGCCCGCGAGGTCGTCCTCCCAGTTGGGCCCCCATTCGATGTTCATGTCCTTGCCGGTCACCTGCGAGATCGGCCGGGCCACCGGCTGATGCTTCGACGGGCCGGCGTCGAACAGGTCCCCGTAGCGGTAGGTGAAGGGCTCGTAGTAATCCTCCAGCTCCGGGAGATCCGGGTTGAAGAAGATGTTGGCCAGGCGCCGGGCGCGCGGACCCGAGCGCAGACGGAGCCGGCCGCCCCGGGTGAGTTCCCAGCCGCCCCGCCACCGCTCCTGGTCCTCCCAGCGCTTGGGGTAGCCGATGCCCGGCTTCGTCTCGACGTCGTTGAACCACATATACTCGGCACCCGAGCGGTTGGTCCACACGTTCTTGCAGGTGACGCTGCATGTGTGGCACCCGATGCACTTGTCGAGGTTCATCACCATGCCCATCTGGGCCTTGACGCGCATCAGTATGTGACCTCCGTGCGGCGACGGCGGATGACCGTGACCTCGTCGCGTTGCGTTCCGACGGGGCCGTAGTAGTTGAAGCCCCAGGACAACTGCGCGTACCCGCCGATCATGTGCGTCGGCTTCAGGGTGATGCGCGTGAGCGAGTTATGCGTGCCGCCCCGCTGCCCGGAGACCTCGGAGATCGGCACGTTGATGTGGCGGTCCTGGGCGTGGTACATGACCGACGTCCCCTTGGGGATTCGATGCGACACCACCGTGCGACAGGCCACGACGCCATTGCGGTTGTAGGCCTCGATCCAGTCGTTGTCCTCCACGCCGATGGCCTCGGCGTCATCGGGTGACATCCAGATGACCGGGCCGCCCCTGAACAGGGTGAGCATGTGGAGGTTGTCCTGGTACGTCGAGTGGATCGACCACTTCGAGTGCGGTGTGAGGTACTTCAGGGTGACCTCGGCCGCGCCGTCGCCGATCTCCTGGCTCCCCAGGTGGCGGGCCATGTTGAGCGGCGGGCGATAGGCCGGCAGGCCCTCCCCGTAATCCAGCATCCACGGGTGGTCCATGTAGAAGCTCTGGCGTCCCGTCAAGGTGCGGAAGGGCACATCGCGCTCCACGTTGATGGTGAAGGGCGAGTACCGACGCTCGCGGCTCTCCATGCCCGACCACTCGGCCGAGCACATGACCTTGCGCGGCTGGATGCCGACGTCCTCGTAGGTGATGCGCGCATCCGCGTGCTCCTCCGCCAAGTCGGCCAGGGGGAGCCCCACCCGCTGCTCGAGGTGCTTGAAGCCGAGCACGCCCACGCGGCCATTGCTCACCCCGGAGAATGCGAGCATTGTCTCGCAGGCCTGCGATGCGCGCTCCATCACCGGTCGGCCGGCGGTCGGACCGTCCTGGACGATGCCGTGGCGCTTCCCGAGTTCGGCCTCTTCCACGTCCGGCGTCCACACCGTGCCCTTGAAGCCGGTTCCGACCTTCACCGACAGCGGCCCCAGCGAGCCGAGCTTGGCTCGGATGGCGCCGTAGTCGCGCTCCACGATGACCAGCCGCGGCATCGTGCGGCCGGGCTCGGGTGCGCACTCGCCAGTCGTCCAATCCTGCAGCGGGGCACCCAGTTGGGCCAGCTCGTCGGGCGTGTCGTGCATGAGCGGCACGGCCACCACGTCCTTGCGAGTGCCGAGGTGCGTCGCACCCATCCGCGAGAACGAGTCTGCGATGCGCATGAAGATGTCCCAGTCGGTCCGGGTCTCCCACGGCGGGTCGATGGCCGGTGCGAACGAGTGCACGAAGGGGTGCAGGTCCGTGCTGCTGATGTCGTCCTTCTCGTACCAGGTGGCCGCCGGCAGCACGATGTCTGAGTACAGGCAGGTGCCGTTCATGCGGAAGTCGAGTGTCACCAGCAGGTCCAACTTGCTGCGGGCGGCCTTCTCGTGCCACACGACCTCGCTGGGGCGACCGTCCTCGGGCGTTTCCTCTCCCCGGATGGCGGACGTGGTCACCCCCAGCAGGTGCTCGAGGAAGTACTCGTGGCCCTTGCTCGACGATCCCAGGAGGTTGCTGCGCCAGATGGTGAGCACGCGAGGCCAGTTCGCCGGGTCACCGGGGTCCTCGGCGGCGAACTTTAGGGTGCGCGCCTGCAACTGCTCCACGACGTGGTCGACTGGATCGGTGCCCGCCTCCTCCGCCTCCCTCGTGAGGTCGATCGGGTTCCGGTCGAACGTGGGGTAACTGGGCAGCCAGCCCATGCGCGCGGCCTGCAGGTAGCAGTCGGCGAAGTGCTTGCCCTTGAGCGCGCCATTGCCGAGCGGCGATGACATCTCGCCGGCGTCGAAGGCCTCGTATCGATACTGCTCGGTGGCCAGGTACCAGAAGGGCGTGGCCGCCTGCTGGCGGGGCGGACGCGACCAATCAAGCGCGAAGGCCACCTGTCCGAAGCCCGCGATGGGCCGCACCTTCTCCTGCCCGATGTAATGGGCCCAGCCGCCGCCATTCACCCCTTGACAGCCACACAGCAGGATCAGACTGAGCATGGCGCGGTACAGCTCGTCCGAGTGGTACCAGTGGTTGGTGCCGGCCCCCATGACGATCATGGAGCGCCCGTTGGTGACCTCGGCATTGCGGGCGAACTCGCGGGCAATGCGGACCACCAGATCCGCATCCACGCCCGTCATCTCGGCCTGCCACGCCGGCGTGTAGGGCTCAGGATCGTGGTAGTCGCGAGGCCACTCGCCGGGCAGGCCCTCGCGGTGAAGGCCCAGGTTCGCAGCCATGAGGTCGAACACGGTGGTGACAAGGCGACCGCCAATGCGCTTCGCCGGCACGCCGCGACGCATGGCTGATCCACCCTCGGTCTCACCCTGATCGAATCTGGGCAGGTCCACCTGCACCAGCTCGTCGTGGTGGCCCAGCAGGGTGAGCATCGGGTCAACGTCACCGAGGTCGAGGTTCCACCGGCCCTCGTCCTCGTCGCCCCAGCGGTGGCCGATGGTGCCGTTCGGCACCACGGGATTGCCCGTGGTGGCGTCGACCAGAACCGTCTTGCCGTCGGCGTTCGCGACTGCCGCCTCGCTGCCGCCGAGGTCCGTGGCGCGCAGCATGCGCCCAGCCACGTAGACGCCATCGCGCTCGTCGAGGATGACGAGGAATGGCATATCCGTGTACTTCTTGGCGTAATCGCGGAAGTACGGGACCTCGCGGTCGAGGTGGAACTCCTTCATGATCACGTGCGCCATGGCCATGGCCAGCGCGCCGTCGGTCCCGGGCTGTGCGGCCAGCCAGTGGTCGGCGAACTTCGTGTGGTCGCTGTAGTCGGGCGACACGACCACCGTCTTCTGCCCCTTGTAGCGCGCCTCCGTCATGAAGTGCGCGTCAGGCGTGCGCGTCATGGGGATGTTGGAACCCCACATGATGAGGTAGCCGGCGTTGAACCAGTCGGCGGACTCCGGTACGTCCGTCTGGTCGCCCCAGATCTGCGGCGACGCTGCCGGCAGGTCGGCGTACCAGTCGTAGAACGAGTTGACCACACCGCCGATGAGCGAGTGGTACCGGGCGCCGGCAGAGTACGACGCCATCGACATGGCAGGGATGGGCGAGAAGCCCACCACGCGGTCGGGGCCGTGGCGCTGGATCGTGTGCACCTGTGCGGCGGCCACCATGTCGGCGGCCTCCGTCCACGTGGCGCGCATGAAGCCGCCCTTGCCGCGCTGGCTCACGTACGAGTCGCGCGTCGCGGGGTCATCCTGGATGCGGGCCCAGGCCAGCACGGGGTCACCGGTCTCGGCGAGTGCCGCTCGATAGGCGGTGAGCAGGGCGCCGCGCACATACGGGTAGCGCACGCGCAGCGGTGAGTACACGTACCACGAGAACGAGGCGCCACGGGGGCAACCGCGCGGCTCGTAGTCGGGGACGTCGGGGCCGTTCTCCGGGTAGTCGGTCTGCTGGGTCTCCCACGTGACGATGCCGTCCTTCACGTGGACCTTCCACGAACACGATCCCGTGCAGTTCACGCCGTGCGTCGAGCGCACCACGCGATCGTGCTTCCAGCGGTCACGGTAAAACGACTCCCACCCGCGACCGCTCGGGTCGGTGGCGCTCCAGGCGCGCCCGGGCCCCTCGCCAATCTTCAGGAGCCCCCGCACTCCGAGTCGCGCTCGTACACCGGCCACTGGATCTCCCTCATCGCGTGTACCCCTCGTGGGGAGGGCATAACACCTGCCGGTTCGCGTCCGGCGATCATCTCGGTCGTCAGGGTCCGGCGCTGCACTGAGAAATCTATGGATGACCGGCTCCCTCTCCATCGGGGCGTTCCCCGATCTTGTTGCGGATTGTCCGCACCCCGTACAGCATGCAACCGGGGCACCGGCCGCGTAAGACTGGGGACGTGA
>CAJAPZ010000130.1 GCA_903943955.1 uncultured Actinomycetes bacterium | reverse complement strand
CGCCTTGTGGACGAGCACCGGGCGATGTGAGTGCCAAGCGCTCAGATATATTGCGTTTGAGCAGGTGATTCATACAATTTCCCGAAATCGCTGGACACGCTGGCGCCAGACGACTACCTTCCCCGCTGGCACTCAGGCGGGGCGAGTGCCACGCCCCGCCGGGACCATCCGGTGGGATGGTCCCCGCACACGAAGACAGAAATTTGGAGGACAGATGAGTCTCGAGCCGCTTGGAGACCGCGTAATCATCAGCGCCCTTGGCGCCGAGGAGGTCACGGCTAGTGGAATCGTGCTTCCCGATACCGCGCAGGAGAAGCCGCAGCGCGGCAAGGTTGTTGCTGTTGGGCCGGGCCGGTATGTCGACGGAACCCGTCAGCCCCTGGACGTCGTTGTTGGCGACGAGGTCCTTTACAGCAAGTACGGCGGGACCGAGTTGAACGTAGATGGCGAGGACCTCCTCGTCCTGAACGAGCACGACATCCTGGCCAAGGTCGCCAAGGCCGCCGCCAAGGGCAAGAAGTAACAGCCCACACGGAACCGCGAAAGGACTGAGGAAGAGAGATATGGCCAAGGAGATTAAGTTCAATGAGGACGCTCGTCGCGCCCTCGAGCGAGGCGTCAACACCCTCGCCGACGCAGTCAAGATTACGCTCGGCCCCAAGGGTCGCTACGTCGTGATCGACAAGATGTTCGGTGCCCCCACGATCACCAACGATGGTGTCACCATCGCCCGTGAGATCGAGCTCGAGGACCCCTTCGAGAACCAGGGTGCCCAGCTGGTGCGCGAGGTGGCCACGGCCACCAACGACGTTGCCGGTGACGGAACCACCACCGCAACCCTTCTTGCCCAGGCCATCGTGCGCGAGGGCCTCAAGAACGTGGCTGCAGGTGCAAACCCCATGGGTCTGAAGCGCGGCATCGAGTCGGCTGTCGACACCGTCGTCGCCTCCATTCACGCTCAGAGCCGGGCAGTCAAGGGGAAGGAAGAGATCGCCCGCGTGGCGACCATTTCCGCCCGTGACCGCGAGGTCGGCGACATCATCTCGGACGCTATCGAGAAGGTGGGCAAGGACGGCGTGGTCAACGTGGAAGAGGGCCAGACCTTCGGGATGGAGCTCGAGTTCACTGAGGGTATGCAGTTCGACCGTGGCTACATGTCGCCGTACATGGTCACTGACCAGGACCGCATGGAGGCCGTGCTCGAGGACTGCTACATCCTCGCCCACGGTGGCAAGATCCAGCAGGTCAAGGAGATGCTTCCGCTTCTGGAGAAGGTCATCCAGACCGGCAAGCCCCTCCTCATTCTCTGCGAGGACGTCGAGGGCGAGGCTCTGGCCACGCTTATCGTCAACAAGCTGCGCGGCACCTTTACGGGTATTGCCGTCAAGGCACCGGGCTTCGGCGACCGTCGCAAGCGCATGCTTGAGGACATCGCAATCCTCACCGGTGGCGAGCAGATCTCCGAGGAGATGGGTCTGAAGCTGGACCAGACCGAGCTTTCGCAGCTGGGTCGCGCCCGCAAGGTCGTGGTCGGCAAGGACATGACCACGATCATCGACGGTGCCGGTAAGTCGGAGGACATCAAGGGCCGGATCAAGCAGATCCGTACCGAGATCGAGAACTCCGACTCGGACTTCGACCGGGAGAAGCTCCAGGAGCGCCTGGCCAAGCTCGCCGGTGGTGTGGCAGTCGTGAAGGTCGGCGCCGCCACCGAGACCGAGATGAAGGAGAAGAAGCACCGCGTGGAGGACGCACTCCAGGCAACCCGCGCCGCCCTCGAGGAGGGCATCGTGCCGGGTGGCGGTGTCGCGCTCATCAACGCCGAGCCTTCGCTTGCGAAGCTCAAGGCCAAGGGTGACGAGGCAACGGGCATCGAGATCGTGCGTCGCGCGCTCGAGGAGCCGCTCCGTCAGCTCGCCAACAACGCCGGGCTCGAGGGCTCGATCGTCGTCGGCAAGGTGCGGGAGCTCAAGGAGGGCATGGGCCTGAACGTCGACACGGGTGAGTACATCGACCTGGTCGCCAAGGGCATCATCGACCCGGCCATGGTGACGCGCTCGGCGCTGCAGAACGCAGCTTCGATCGCGAAGAACATCATCACCACCGAGTGCATCGTTGTGCACAAGCCGGACTCTGAGGGTCCGATGGCCGGCATGCAGTCGCCGAACCTTGGCGGCATGGGCATGGGCGGCGGGATGATGTAAGCCGAGTCCATCGACTCGGCGCGCATCAGCGCGTTCGTGCGAAGGGCGGGCCTCCGGGCCCGCCCTTCGTCGTTTTCGCACGGCGATGGCGGTAGCGAAATTCGCATGATTCACACGGCAGCAGCAGTTGCGGTCACCGGCGCGCTGGTCGCGGCGTTCGCCGCGGCGCCCGCTCTGGCCCTGGAACTATTCATCCCCGGTGAGCAGATCGGCGCGGTGCGCCTGGGGCACACTCTCGCGCAGGTGAAGGCCGAGCTCGGGGAACCCGTCCGTGAGGTTGTGCGCACGGTGGGGTCGGTGGAGCGTCGCGTGATGTCATTCGGGCGCATTCCCGACCGCGTCTGCCCCCGGGCCAGCAGGCCGTGTCCGCGGATCGTGGTCGACGTCACCGGCAGTTCGGTGGTTGCGGTGCAGACCCGCAGCACCCGCTACCGCACCTCGGGTGGTGTGGGAGTGGGTTCCACTCAGGCGCAGTTTGCGGCCGCGATCCCTGGCCTCACGTGCCGCCGCGTACCCGGTCGCTACGTCTACTGCACCAATGGGGATGCACACAGCACCGCACGCACGCAGGCGTGGCTCTCGTTGCCGTCGGGCCGTGCATATCTCATCGGGGTGCGCCGGGCCCCGTAGGCGGCCTCGCGGGCTGCCCGGTCGAGGGCCATGGCGCCCGCCGTCACCGGCGCGTTAGCCGGTGACGGGCACGATGGGCAGCGTGGCCAGGGCGTTGACCCTTGCGGCATTGCCCGCGACGGCCGACCCGCGTGCGGTGGCTGTGCCGGTGGCGCGGGCCGTGGCGCGGTAACTCACCGTGGCCGGCGTGCCCTTGCGGATCTGGGTCTTCACCCAGCACACCACCGACCCCCTGCGCACTCCGCTCGACGCCTTGTAGGCGAGGCCCTTCGGGATGGAGATGCAGATGCGCGCGGTGTTGGCGGGGTAGTCCGAGAGCGTGCGCACCGTGGACGACACCAGCACCGACTGACCGGGACGCACCGCGCCGGGGCCGATGCGCGTGGTGATGCCAAGCCTGGCGGTGGTTGCCGCACTGGTGGTGACCCGTGCGGTCGCCGTGCCGCGGTTGTTCGCCGTGTTGGAATCGGTCTGCGTGCCGGTGCTGGCGACGGCGGTGTTCACCAGCGTCTCGCCGGCGCGGTCCTTGCCCGCCTTGGCGGACACGTTCACGGCCGTTGATGCGCCGGCGACGATCTGGCCGAGCGTGCAGGTGACCTTGCGGCCCGCGATGGTGCAGGCGGTGCCATTGAACGTGGCGCTGGTGGGGGTGAGGCCCACGGGCAGGGTGTCGGTGAGCGTGGCCGCCGTGGCCGCAGACCCGCCCTGGTTTGCCACCGTAATGGTGTAGCCGATGGTGCCACCCGGCTTCACGGTCCTGGCGCTGGCCCTCTTGGTCACCTTCAGGTCGGCCCCGGTCTCCCCGGGGCTCACCGTGATGGTTGCGCTGCTGGTGTTGTTGGCGGCGTCGGGGTCGGTCTCGGTCCCCGGGGTGAGGGTGGCCGTGTTGGTGATGACGGCACCGGCCCAGGTGGAGTCAACCTGCGCCACGATCAGTACCTGGAACCCGCCTGCCGGCACGATCTCGCCCGCCTGGCATGTGATGGTCTGCCCGCTCGTGGTGCAGGAGTCGGGGATGCTGCTTGACAGGCTGAGCGGCGTGAGGCCGGCCGGTAGCGTGTCGGTGAGCGATGCACCGTTGGACGGTGCGGGGCCATTGTTGGTCACCGAGATGACGTAGTCAATGGTGCCGCCAGCGGTGGCGGTGGCCGTGAGGGCGTCCTTGCTGATCACCAGATCGGCAACGGGGCCGAGGATGAACGGCGTGATATCCGCGTTGTTTTGCGGCAGGTGGTCCGGGGTGGTCGACGTTGCCGTGGCGGTGGCGGTGCTCGACACCTCCACGAGGCCCTGCGCTGCCCGGACGCCCACTGCCGTGGTGGTGCTCGCGCCGTTGGCGAGGGTGCCGAGGGCACAGGTCACCGTTTGGCCGGCGATGGTGCATCCGGCGGGGGCGGAGGTGGGCGCGAGGCCCACGGGGATGGTGATGGCAAGCGTCGATCCGGCCGCGCTCGACGGGCCGTTGTTCACGGTGGTGAACGTGATCTCCCCGGTGCCACCGGCGGCGATCTCTGCGGGTCCACCTGCGACCACCTGAAGGTCGGCCGCATCGGTCACCACAACCGTGGCACTGGCCGCGTTGTCGGAGGGGTCGGGATCGTCAGTGAGCGAGAAGGTCTTCGCGGTGTTCACCGAGTTGCGGTCGGCGTCGGTGAGCACCGCCCACGACACCTTGGTGGTGCCGCTGATGGTCACGCTGCGCGTGGCTGCGTTGGTGGTAACGCCATTCCACAGGCAGGTGACCGCGGTGCCGCTGAGCGTGCACGCGCCACCGCTGGAGGGGGTGGTGACGAGGCTCGTGATGTCGAAGGCGACCGGCAGGCGGTCGGCGATCTGCACGTTGGTGGCGCTGGCGGGACCATTGTTGGTCGCCGTGAGGGTGTACGAGATGGCGCCACCCTGGGCGACATCGGCAGCGCTGGCGGTCTTTGTGAGCGACAGGTCCGCACCCGGGCGAACCGTGAGGGTGGCGGTATCTGTGACCGGGCCGGTGCTCACATCAGAGTTCGCGGTGGCGGTGTTGGTGACGGTGGTTCCGAGCAGTGAACTGTCGGGTCGCGCACGCACCGTGACGGTTGCCGTGGCATTGGCGGCAATAGTGCCGAGTGCACAGGAGATGGTGGTCGTGCCGCTGAGGCCCGGTGCTGTGGTGCAGGTGCCCTGCGTGCTGGTGTACGACGCGTAGTCGAGCCCGGCCGGCAGGGTGTCAACCAGCGTGGCGCCGGTGGCGGCAGACGGGCCGTCGTTTCGCAGTTGCATGCGGAAGCCCGCAAGGGTGCCCAGGCTCACTGTGCCGGTGAGCGCCGCCTTGTTGAGCGACAGGGTCGCGCTGGGACTCTGCCCGGCGTTCGCAGTTGACGAGTTGTTCAGGGTCGCCGGCGTGCCCGATGCCGTGGGCTCACTGCCGCCGCCCGCGGTGATGGCCGCAGTATTGGTGACCGTGGTGCCGGGCGCAAAGTTGGCGGCAACGAGGATCGGCGGGTACGACGCACCGGCTGCCAGGGTGTCGGAACGCGTACAGGGGAATGCCGTGTCACTTGCCGCACAACTCCACCCGGTACCTGGGGTGAGCGTGGTGGCCGTCGCCGATGCACCGAGCACGTCGGTTACCTGCACGGCTCCCATGGTGCCGACGGTGCCGTCATTGGTGACCACCAGTTGGAACGTGTAGCGGTTGCCCGCCTGGCTGACGAGCGACTTGGCCATGCCGGGGTCGGGGTACCGCACGGTGGTGTCGTCGTTGGCCACCACGGAGATGGGCAGGGCGAGATCGGCTGCGACAAACGAGAGCGTTGCGGAGTTACTGATGACGTTGCCGAGCGGCTCGTCGCCATTGACCGTGACCACGAAGTTGAGTGACACCGACTCGGTGGGGGCCAGGGTGCCACCGGAGTTGACGGTATTTCCCGCACCCAGCCGCCCCTCAATGGTGTTGGTGCCGGCGTTGTAGGTGGCGGTACCCGTGCCAGTGGCGACCGTGGGCCCCGACACGTACGTGACCCCCGGGGGCAGCACGTCGCGCAGGATCACACCCTCGGCATTACCTGCCCCATTGTTGGTGGCGGTGATGGTGTAGGTCTTGCTGGCTCCGGGGAAGTCCTGCCCCGGGGGCGAGGTCTTGGTGAGCGCGACGTCGGGCGAGAACAGCTCGGTGGCGAAGGTAATGGCCTGCGGGGCGTAGGTATCGCCGCTGGTCTTCGCACGGAATATGGCCGTGGTCGCGTCATTGGCCAGCAATCCGTCGGCCTGGAACAGACTGGAGTCGTACCCCAGCTGGTTGGCCCAGTTCGGGGTCTTGCTCGTTACCAGCGCGCCACGGTTGGCGATGGTGGCGTTCTCGGTGTTGTTTGAGGGATGCATCGCATCGGCGAGCACCACGTCGTTCAGCGTGAGGTAGTCACCGGTGGCACCGGCATCGCCCTCTGCCGCAACAACACCCATGGTGGTCTTCACCTGGCCGGGGGGGTTGGGAGTCTTGAAGCCTGACAGGGGGATGTCCACGGATGAGGTACCGGCAACCACCTTGAGGCCGTCGAAGACCGAGAGGTTGCGAAGGGGCTCAGCGGGGTCGGAATACGCCACCACCAGCGACCAGCCTGCAAACGAGTTGCCACCCGTTCCGGTCTGCACATTGGCCACGGTGTATGTGCCCGCGCCTGCCGCGGACACCATCTCGGTGACATCGGCGAAGGCACCGTAGCCCGACCCGGTTGAGATCGACGCGGTGTCCACTTGCGATGCGGTCACGGTGGCATATGCGGACGCACCCGGCACCACGATCTTTGCGGTCCCAATGGCGGTGGCATCTGGTGGGTTCACCGGCACGGCCCTGAACCCGTTGGCGCCCGTGATGGCCTCGCCCTTCCGCTGCAGGCCTGTCCAGTAGAGCCCGGCAAACACCACGTGCCCGGTAGTTGGCAACGAGAGCGTGGCGGACGACGACGTGAAGGTGGATGGGTCGGAGTCGGTGTCCAGCCACTGCATGTCAAACGAGTTGTTGTTGCGCGCGCTTGTTCCCGCGCGCGCAGCCGTGCAGCCCGAGTTCATGAGGGGGTCGACGGTGCCGGTGGGGCACTGCATCAGCGTGTTGGCAGCCATGATGATCTGGCCATTCACGTTGTTGGAGTACCGCAGCGAGAACGGCCGCTCGGCCGCGTGTGCCGCGGCCAAGGGGAGGGCGCAGAGGAGGACTGCAACAACGGCCAGCAGTCGGCGAAGAGCGTTGAGGGAATTCACGGCGTGAATATTAGGCCCGGGCTCGGAGGGGCGTTGGTGGGGAAATCCAGATACGGGGGTTCATCTGCCAGCCAGTCAGTCCTGCTTCGGGGCGCTCATCTTCAGCGCGGGAACCAGAAGGTGGCGCAGGGTGATGATGAAGGCCGAAGTGGCGATGGCCGCCCATGTCGATGCAATAGCCAGGTTGAGTAGCCCGGCTCCCACCCAGAACATGAGGCCGAATGAGATGCCATCGCGCCAGCGGCCCACCGCGGCGAGCGCCATACCCACGGCAAGCCCCATCAGCACCAGCACGGGGAAGGCGACGAATGCGATGACCTCCTGTCGGGGCAGCATCTGTCTAGTGACGGATGGTCGGCAGGCCCGGCATGGAGTCGCCCAACTCGGCCTTCTCCTTCGCGATCTCCTTCTCCAGGAAGTAGTTCAGCACCGTTCTGATGCCGGCGATCGCGGCCAGCTGGCCGATCTCGGTAAAGCTGGGGGCCACGGCCGTCTTCAGCACGTCAGCCGCCAGCTGGAACTCAAGCCCCAGCACCAGGTATGAGCCAAGCGTGAGTCGTGCCAGCGTGAAGGCATCGGGGCGTAGCGCATGCCGAAACGCGCGGATGACCATGATGAATGCCAGCACCGCGCCGACGGCGATGATGAGCGCCCCCGCCGACTCGATGATCAGCACGATCCAATCGATGGCCTCGCGGACCCATTCCTGTGCGCTCTCCATCGGGCCAGACTATCGGGCAGAAAGTACGGTGCCTACCACCAAAACGCAGACCACCCTCAGGAGACCCCCATGAGCGACGATGGACAGGGCGCGACGACGTCGCGTCGTACATTCCTCACCGGTGCTGCCGGAGCGACCATCGGAGCGGGCCTACTCGGCGTCGCCGGGTCGGCCAATGCTGCACCCGCCGCGAGCCCCGCCGATACGCCGCCATGGTTGCCCTCGCCACACCCCAAGCCGCACCCCGCCCGCGCACCGCACCGGCACTATCAGCGCGGACACTTCGAGAACACCAAGGGCGCCAAGGTGGTGGTGACCACGCAGGATGGCGAGCGTGTGACGCTGACCATCAGCACCATCGAGCCGCTTGGCGTGGCCGAGGGCGCGAAGAGTGGGTCGTCACTGTGGCACAACGCGTTCAGGGTGACGATGACTGGCGCGAAGGGGACGAACCTTCCGCAGGGCACCTATCCGGTATCGGTGAACGGCAAGCAGTTCGACCTGTTCGTGGTGCCTGTCATCCGCACCACCGACACGCCCATATTCGAGGCCATTATCAACCGCGCGTACTACCGCAAGGCGGTGGCCTGATATGGACACGTTCTGGTTTATGGGATCGATCGAATTGATGAGCTTCTCATGGGCTCCGCAAAACTGGGCGACGTGCGACGGGTCGATCGTGCCGCTCCAACAGAATCAGGCGTTGTACTCACTGATCGGGCCCTACTTCACGGGCAGTAACTACCCGAGCGCGTTCGCGTTGCCGGACCTTCGCGGGAGAACGGCCATGGGGCAGGGGGCTGGCCCCGGGCTCAGCCCTCGTGAGATGTATCAGAGTCAGGGCGCTGAGCAAGTGACCCTCACGGCCGCCAATCTTCCGCCGCACGAGCACCAGGTGGCCCTCGGCGGGTCGGCGTCGGCGAGCGGGAGCACTATGGCAGCGGCCGGATCTGGTGGAGGGCCCAGTCCGATGCCCTCGGGCATCGCGGGTGAGGGCCGGCCCATGTCCGTCATGCCGCCGTCACTGACGCTCAACTACGTGATCGCCATTGCGGGGTGGTACCCGCCACGCCAGTAGCTCCGTGAAACACGCGGACTGAAATACCCGAATCCATATAGGTTATTATGAGTATTGCCGCAGGCCCCGAGGGTCGCAGAGCGGCAGTAACCGCGACATCCCACGGGGAGACCACTTCATGAGCGAGCAGCACCGCGACACCATTGCCCTTCACGGCGGTCAGGTGCCCGACCCGACCACCAATGCACGGGCCGTGCCGATCTACCAGACGACCTCGTTCGTCTTCAACGATGCCCAGCACGCCGCGAACCTGTTCGCGCTTGCCGAACCGGGCAACATCTACACCCGAATCATGAACCCCACCTGGGATGTGCTCGAGCAGCGCATCGCCCAGCTGGAGGGCGGCATCGCCGCCTGCGCTCTGGCATCCGGTCAGGCTGCGGTCACCAACTCGGTACTCAACGTGTGCCGCGCCGGCGACAACATCATCGCCGAGCCGCAGCTGTACGGCGGTACCTACAACCTGTTCGCCCACACGTTGCCGCAGTTCGGCATCGAAGTACGCTTCACCAAGGGCAACGACCCCGAGTCGATCGCCGAACTGGCCGACGAGAACACCCGCGCGGTGTTCGTGGAGTCGCTCGGCAACCCGTCGCTGAACGTGGTTGACCTTCGTGCCTGGGCCGACGCCGCGCACGCCGTGGGCGTGCCGCTTATCGTGGACAACACGGTGGCCACTCCCATCCTGTGCCGTCCGTTTGAGCACGGCGCCGACATCGTGGTGCACTCGCTCACCAAGTTTATCGGTGGCCATGGCACCTCGATCGGCGGCATCGTGGTCGATTCGGGCAACTTTGACTGGGTGGCCAACAGCGACCGCTTCCCAGGTCTCACCAAGCCCGATCCGAGCTACCACGGCGTGGTGTGGAGCGACGCCCTCGGGCCCGCGGCCTACATCGGTCGCGTGCGTACGGTGCTGCTTCGCAATATCGGCGCGGCGCTGTCGCCGTTTAACGCCTTCCTCATCCTGCAGGGCGTGGAGACGCTGCACCTGCGCATGGAGCGTCACTGCAGCAACGCGATGGCCCTTGCCAAGCACCTTGAGGCGCACCCGTCGGTGGAGTGGGTTAACTACCCGGGGCTTGCGTCGTCGAAGTTTCACGATCAGGCCTCGAAGACCCTGGACGGGGGCTTTGGCGCCATCCTCACCTTCGGCATCAAGGGCGGACGCGAGGCCGGGCAGGCATTCGTCTCGTCGCTCGAGTTGTTCAGCCACCTGGCCAACATCGGCGACGCAAAGTCGTTGGTCATTCACCCGGCCACGACCACGCATTCGCAGCTGAACGACGAGGAGCTCGTCTCGGCTGGCGTGACGCCCGACATGGTCCGTCTGTCGGTCGGTATCGAGAACTCCGCCGACCTCATCAAGGATCTCGACCAGGCGCTGTCGAAGGCAACCGCCTGATGGAAGTGACCACCTGACGACCAGCGCATCCTCGGAGGGCCTTGGCCTGGCCGAGACCCAGCGGGTCGTTCTGTTTACGCAGGACGACCCGCTGGTGCTGGAGTCGGGCGCCACGATCGGCCCGGTGGAGGTTGCGTACGAGACGTACGGAACCCTGAACGCCGACAAAAGCAATGCGATCTACGTGTGCCATGCCCTCACGGGTGATGCGCACGCCGCAGGCCACCACGGCGACCCCGAACGGCGGGGCTGGTGGGACACCATGATCGGCCCGGGAAAGCCCGTGGACACCGATCGGTTCTTCGTCGTCTGTTCAAACCTGCTTGGGGGCTGCCAGGGCACCACGGGGCCTGGGTCGGAGGATCCTGCGACTGGTCGCGCCTATGGGCTCGGCTTTCCGCTATTCACCGTTCGCGATCTGGTGAGCGTGCACCGGGGTCTGTTGGCGCATTTCGGCATCGGGCACCTGGCGGGTGCGATCGGCGGATCGCTGGGTGGCATGCAGGTGCTCCAGTGGGTCATCGATTACCCCGACGACATCTCCGCAGCCGTCGTGGTGTGTGCGTCGTCACGGCTCTCAGCCCAGAACATCGCGTTCAGCGCGGTGGCCCGCGAGGCCATCATGCGCGACCCCGACTTCCAGAACGGCGACTACTACGGCACCGGGCGCTCCCCCGATACCGGGCTCACCATCGCGCGGATGATGGCCCACATCACGTATCTGTCGGAGGCCTCGATGCGCGAGAAGTTCGGGCGCCGCCTGCAGCATGGTGAGGAGCCCCGTTTCGCCTTTGACGTCGACTTCCAGGTGGAGTCGTATCTGCAGCATCAGGGCGAGGCATTTCTCAAGCGGTTTGACGCCAACACCTACCTGTACATGACCCGGGTGATGGACTACTTCGACGCGTTTGCCGACCCGGGTGCGGTGGGCGCGATGCTCGAGCAGTCGGGCACGCGGTTTCTGGTGGTGTCATTTGATTCCGACTGGCGCTTTGACACCGAGCACTCACGCGAGATCGTCCGTCACCTGCAGAGTTGGCGGGTGCCGGTGACCTTCCGCGAGGTCGAATCGCCCTGGGGGCATGACTCATTCCTGCTTGCTGTCCCCGAGTACCTGCGCACGGTCGAGGCATTTCTCGGGCGGGCCGCCTCCGACATCGGGGTGTAGCCCCGGGCCACTGCGACGGTGGGGTGGGCCGCGCTCTGGCTGCGGGTGGCGCTCTGACCTGCGTGCCAGCCCATGGGCGTGCCTTGAGAAGGGCTACGCGCCGCGCAGGTCGATTACCTCGAGCCCCGGAACGTTGGCGCGGATGATCTCCGGGTCACTCGTGATGAGCGGTACGCGGAACTCCAGCGCCGTGGCCACCGCGAAGCAGTCGGCGTATGACATTCGATGAGTGGCTTTGATGCCGGCGGCGGCAATGGTGCGCGGGCCGGTGGAGTCCACCAGGTCGACGTCGGCACCCAACTGGGAGATGACCTGGTCGGCCACCTGCGGTGATGCACGGCGGGCGACGACGTAGTGCACCTCGCCGGCATTCACCCAGCTCATGCACGACCGGCCCGTACCGAGGTGGGCTTCCAGATGCGGGGCGGTGGCTGAATCCTCAAGCCATGCGATAACCGCCCATGCGTCGAGGCACATGTTCATTCGCGCGCACGATCGATCGCGGCATCTTCATCTCTGGTGCGCTGCAATTCGGCGTTGAGTCCCGATCCGGCGAACATGCCCCGCAGCGCCGCGAGCCCAGCGGCCGGGCGTACCAGCACGCCATCAGGGGTCTGCGTAAATACCACCTCGCTGCCGGGGGAGATTCCCAGTCGGTCACGCATGCCCTTGGGGATCACCACCTGCCCCTTGGGTCCCACACGGTGAGTCATACCAATCAGTATAACTCTGCTGAGGACGCGAACGGATACCGCTCGATCGTAGGCACCGAGCCCCGGCGAATGGGTGCCGCATGCGTCAGAAATGGGGTCGCCGCGAGCACGGTGTCAGTGCCCGCCTGCAGATCCCATCCAGGCCGGGCCCGACCGCAGGTCGGTTTTCCGGTGGCCGCGCACAGTAACGAAACGCGTATATCTAATGACTGTCATAAGAAATACTTGTAATAGACGATGCCCTCACCTACCGTTGCGACCGCAGTCACCGGAGTCGTGTTCCGAGGAGACAGATGGCACCTGCCCTTCGCGTCAATGCCGTATCGAAGACATATGCGCGGAGCGAGAGCCCCGCGCTCACCCCCACGTCCTTTGACGTCGAGCCCGGCCAGTTCGTGAGCCTGGTGGGGCCGAGCGGATGCGGCAAGTCCACGTTGCTCGGCATGATCGCCGGGCTCATCACGCCCGACGAGGGGTCCATCGAGGCGCTTGGCGAGCCGGTGACCGGGCCGGGCAATGGGCGGGCCATCGTGTTTCAGGATGCCGCGCTGTTTCCGTGGCTCACGCTGGAGCGCAACGTGGAATACGGCCTGCGCGCCCATGGCGTGCCCAAGGCGGAGCGGCGCGAGAAGGTTGCGCATGCGCTTCGCATGGTGCATCTGGATCACGTGGCTGAGAAGCATCCCTACGAGTTGTCGGGCGGTATGCGCCAGCGTGCGTCCATCGCCCGTGCGCTGGTGCTGGAGCCCGAGATCCTGCTCATGGACGAGCCGTTCAGCGCCCTTGACGCCCAGACCCGCACGCTGCTGCAGGATGAGCTCCAGCGAATCTGGCTGGAGACCCGGCCGGCGGTGGTGTTTGTGACACACAACCTCATCGAGGCGGCGTTTCTGTCGGACACCGTGCATCTGTTGTCGTCATCACCGGGCCGCGTGGTGAAGACCTACGACATCGGGATCCCCCGCCCGCGCGACGAGGCCGACCCGGCATTGCTGGACATCCGCCACGACATGCTGGAGCGGCTGCGCGCCGAGGTCGACGACGCAGCGCTGCGTCGTGCGGAGTTCGCCGAGGTCACCGAGGTGGGGGCATGAGCGCCGATCGCCTGAAGTCCGTCGGCTGGGAAATCGTGCGCAAGGGATGGTTCCTCGCGCTTCTCGTGTTCCTGTGGTGGCTTGTGACGGCCGCAGGATGGGCCGACCCCTACAAATTGCCGAGCCCCGGCGACGTGCTCTCGACCCTCGGCAACCTGTTTACCGAACGTGCCCTGCTCGATGACCTGGGGGCGACACTGCTGCGCCTGGTTGAGGGCTGGGCAATCGGCGTGACGGCTGGCGTGCTGCTCGGCCTCATCACGGGTGGCTCACGGTTTCTTGAGGATGGCATCCGCCCGGTGATCGCCGGCCTGCAGGCCGTTCCCACCATCGCCTTCCTGCCGCTGGCCATTTTGTGGTTTGGGTTCAACGGCACTGCCGTGCTCGTCATCACCGCGTTCGGCACGTTTAAGCCGATGGCCATTTCCACCTACTCGGCCATGCACCAAGTGTCGCCCACGCTCATGATGGCGGGGCGCGCCATGGGAGCCCGCGGGTTGTTCCTGCAGCGCACGCTGGTGTTTCCCGCGATCGTCCCCAATCTGGTGACCGGGCTCAAGTTGTCGTGGTCGTTTGCCTGGCGCGCGCTCATGGCCGCGGAGATCGTGGTGACCGGTGCCCAGGGGCTTGGCGGGGTGCTGGAGCTCGGGCGCGAGATCGGCGCCATCGACGTGGTGATCGCGGTCATCCTGGTCATCCTGGTGGTGGGCATCGTCACGGAGCAGCTGTTCTTCACCCGTCTGGAGCGGTGGGTCAACCGCCGCTGGGGGCTCACGGGTGCGCGCTAGGGCGCGTGCCCTCGGGGTGCTTCTGGCTGCGGTCGTCGTGGCCCTTGGCGGCGCCGCGTTGGTCGCAGGATGCGGAGGAGGTGCAGGGTCGTACGATTCGGTGCAGGTGGGCTTCCTGGTCAACCTCACACATGGCCCCGCCATCATCGGTTTGCAGAAGGAGTTCAGCAATGGACTCGCTGGCCTGCCGGTTGAGGAGCATCCATTTCAGAATGGGTCCGAGGAGATCAGCGCGCTCTTGGGCGGATCACTCGATGCCGCCTACGTGGGGCCAGGGCCGTACGTGATGGCCGAGAGCCGCGCACCCGGGCGCCTGCGCCTGCTTGCGGGCGTGGTAACCGGTGGACAGCGCCTGGTGGCCACGCCGTCGTCGGGTATCCGCACCATCGCGGACCTCGCGGGGAAGAAGGTGGCAGTACCCGCGCATGGCAACACACAGGATCTGACGCTGCGTCTGCTGCTGGAGCGCGCCGGGCTGAAGGGTGATGACCAGGGGGGGACCGTGGGAATCGTTCCGGTAAAGAACGCGGCGCTTGGCGATGCCATTGACGGCGGCGCTGTCGACGCGGCCCTCGCCCCGGAGCCGTACGCCGCCAAGTTGGTCGCCAAGGATGTGGTCGTACCGGTGGCTGCGGCCGACCGGCAGATTGCGCGGTGGCGTATTCCGGCGACGGTGCTGGTGGTCACCGAGGGCTTCGCAACGGCCGAGCCTGCCGCGGTGCGCGCATTGGTGGCGGCGAATGCACGGGCAGTGGCCCGGGCCAAGGCGAATCCGGCCGTTGTCGCGAAGGCCTTTAACGATCTCATCGCCGAGACCACGGGCAAGACGGTGGATGGGAAGGTGCTCATTGCTGCGTTGGCGAACATGACGGCTACCACCGACATCGCCCCGGGGTCCATGCAATTGATGGTGGACGCGGCGGACGCGGCGGGGTACCTCGGGGGCCCCGTGCCGCCCGGATCAATGGTTCCCCGCCCCGGCTGATCCGCATCCCGGGAGGAGTCGGCCCCCCCGCGTAGAAACGCAGGGCGGCTCAGAACATCTCTCCGGGAGGCCCGCAGATGGCGCGTTCAGCGCGCATATTGGCAATGGCGAACCAGAAGGGCGGCGTGGCAAAGACCACATCGTCCCTGAACGTTGCAGTCGCACTTCGTGAGAAGGGCATGCGCGTGCTGGTCGTCGACCTGGATCCCCAGAGCAACCTCTCGATGAGTCAGGGCATTGACGTCGAGAACCTCGACCTCGGAATGTTCGACGTCCTCGTGAGGTCGCTGCCAATCACCGACATCGTCCAGGTATGTGAGATCGACGTGGCACCCGCGGGTATTGAACTCGCCGGCGCCGAACTCGCGCTCTCCAGCATGATTGGCCGCGAGCGCGCACTTGCGCGCGCACTGCAGCCGGTCGCTGGGGCATACGACTACATCATCATGGATACGCCTCCATCGCTCGGCCTGCTCACCATCAATGCGATGGTGGCGGCACAGGGCGTGATTGTGCCCGTGCAGTGCGAGTACCTCTCGCTGCGTGGCCTCGCCCAGTTGCAGCAGACGCTGGGTCAGGTGCGTGAGCATCTCAACCCCGACGTCGACATCTTTGGCATCCTGCCGACCATGTACGACGGGCGCACCATGCACTGCCGCGAGGCGGTGGATGTGCTCACCGCCAGCTTCGGCGACACGGTGTTCCGTACCCGCATCGGCAAGACCGTGCGGTTCGCCGAGGCACCGGTGCAGGGGCAGAGCGCACTCAAGTTCGACTCAGCTGGCCAGTCGGCCCGTTGGTACCGCCAGGTGGCCCGCGAGGTCCTTGAGCGGGATGGTCGTTGGACCGACGACCTCGAGCGCATGCGCGCGAAGCAGTCGTCACACTCGACCAAAGCGCAGCCGAAACTGAGGTTGGCGTCGTGACCCAGAAGAAGTCGATGCGCGAGGGCCCCCTCGCCGATCTCTTCCGCAGTACCGGCGGCAATGCCCCTCAGGGGATGCAGTCGGAGGCACCGGCGTCCCTGTTTACCCCGTCGCCCGAGGGATCCGAGGGCCATGCCGTCGTGCGTGTGGTGGGTGTGGGCGGCGCCGGTTGCAACGCCGTCGACCGCATGGTGGAGGCTGGGCTCCGCGGCGTGGAGTTTGTGGCCGTCAACACCGACCGGCAGGCGCTCGACGCCAGTCGGGCAGATGTGGTCATCCCCGTTGGCGCCGAGGTCACGCGTGGCCTGGGTACTGGCGGCGATCCCTCCACCGGTGAGATGGCGTTTCGCGAGAGTGAAGACCACCTGCGTCGCGTGCTGCGGGGATCAGACCTCGTGTTCATCGCCGCGGGCGAGGGCGGCGGCACCGGTACCGGCGGCTCGCCGATCGTGGCCAAGGTGGCCCGTGAGATGGGCGCACTCGCCGTGGCGGTGGTCACACGGCCATTCGGCTTTGAGGGCACCAAGCGCGCCACTACCGCCGATCTGGGTATTCACCATCTGCAGGATGCCGCTGACACAGTCATCGTCATCCCGAATGACCGCCTGATGAACGTGCTCGAGCGCGGCACCAGCGTGGTGCAGGCATTCGCCGTGGCCGACGACTTGCTGCGCCAGGGCGTGCAGGGAATCTGCGATCTCATCACCCTGCCGGGTCTGATCAATGTGGACTTCGCAGATGTGCGCACCATCCTGAAGGGCGCAGGCACTGCGCTGTTGGGTATCGGCTACGCCAGCGGCGGAAGCCGTGCCACAGATGCGGCCCTGGCCGCCATTTCGTCACCGCTCCTTGAGACGCCCGTGGACGGTGCCCGGGGGATCCTTCTTGGCATTACCGGTGGGCCAGACATGTCGCTGATCGAAGTCACCGAGGCCGCACAGGTTGTGGCTGATGCTGCCGATCCTGAGGCCAACATCATCTTTGGTGCCACCATCGACGAAGACCTTGACGACCAGGTGTGGGTCACGGTTGTGGCCGCGAACCTCGCCGGCAAGGCATCGCGCGGGTCGTCCGCGTCGTCGCTGTCGCGCCCGTCGGCCACCCGCGTGGAACGCGGCCGCCGCACCCGTACGGATTCCACCCGCGCCACCTCGCTGGAGAGCGCAACCGAGATCTCTGAGCCGCCGGAGGCACCGGATTTGTCGGCAGATGTGCCGCCGCCGCCTCCGCCACGTGTTGTGGAGGCCGCATCTGAGCCCGAGGCGCCAAAGCTCTTCTCGGTGAGT
>CAJAPZ010000129.1 GCA_903943955.1 uncultured Actinomycetes bacterium | reverse complement strand
GTCTCTGCGCATGCCGATCGCATCGGCGAGTTCATCCGGGGTCAGGTGATTTGCCACTCGATCCTCCCTGGTGATGTGAATGTCCCGAAAACGACGACGACCCGCGGCCAGATGGCCTGCGGGTCGCTCACTGCAGCGCACGTGGAGATGGGCGGGTCACCGTCCGATCACCTCGCGCGCGTCCATATTGAGACGCTACGCCCATCGTCGGATGCAGGTGATGAGATGGCTATCGCGGGCACCTCGAAATGCACGCATGATGGGCTACTATCCGCGGGCTTCACCTCGGGGTGTGGCGCAGCTTGGTAGCGCGCTCCGTTCGGGACGGAGAGGTCCCCGGTTCAAATCCGGGCACCCCGATGAAGCGAATCTCGGTGTACGACGGGAGGCATGCGATGGGACCCGATTCCACCCCGGCCGAGATTCTCGGCCAGACCTGTGTTATCGCGATGATCGGCGCGTCGCCCGACCCGGCGAAGCCCTCGTATGGCGTGATGGAGTACCTGTTGGCGCAGGGGTACCGTGTCGTCCCCGTACGTCCGGGTGGCGGTGAGGTACTGGGTCAGGCGGTGGTGGGCTCGCTGGCAGAGATTGACGGTCCCATCCACATGGTGGACGTCTTCCGCAATTCCGACGCTGCCCCCGGCATCGCCGAGGAGGCTGTGGCGGTCGGCGCAGGGGCGCTGTGGCTGCAGCCGGGTTGCATCAGCGATGAGGCCAGCGCTATCGCCCGTGGTGCTGGACTCGCCTTTGTCCAAGACGTGTGCACCCGTCAGGTGCACCGCGATCAGGGCGTTGGGCCAATCGGCCCGCCCATCTCCTAGACGGTGATAACGCCCTCGACCTCGGGGATCTCGCGGCGGAGCTCCGCCTCGATGCCGAGGGTGAGGGTGGCTGTCGACATGGGGCATCCGCCGCAGGCGCCGAGCATCTGCAGGTGGACGAACCCCTCGTCATCAAAGTCCACCAACTCCACATCCCCACCATCTGCATGGAGCGCCGGGCGGATCCGCTCAAGGACGTCTTCGATGCGGGTGAGTGTCTCGACCGTCGACATCTCGTCTCCTGCTGGTCATGGGTGTGCGTTCGGCACCATGGTAGCGCGGGGCTGTGTTGATGCCCGCTAAACCGCTGCGGGCTGCCGTGGTGCAGGTGCTGTCGGATTCCGATTCCCGTGCCAACATTGCCCGGACGGCCGATCTGGTGGATGCTGCGGCCGCATCCGGTGCCCGGCTCATTGTTCTGCCCGAGAAGTGGAACTGGTGGGGTAATGCATCGGCCACGGCCAGTGGTGCTGAGGCCCTCGACGGCCCGTCGCTGACGGCCGCCCGGGGATGGGCCCGTGACCTCGGCGTGGCGATCGTTGCCGGCAGCGTGCTGGAGGCTGTGGGTGATGGGTCACGCGCCTTCAACACAAGCGTGCTCATCGGCGCAGGTGGCAACGACCTCACCGTGTATCGGAAGATTCACCTGTTTGACGTGACCGTGGACGGCCACGAGTACCGTGAATCGGCCGCCACAGACGCGGGCGATCGGGCGGTGACCGGCGACGCACTGGGTCTGCGAATCGGCATGTCGGTCTGTTACGACGTGCGCTTTCCTGAGCTGTACCGCGCTCATGTGGCCGCCGGAGCCACCGTGCTCTGCGTGCCCGCCAATTTCACCCCGGCCACCGGTGAGGCCCACTGGGAGTTGCTGCTGCGTGCGCGCGCGGTTGAGAACCAATGCTTCGTTCTCGCTGCAGGGCAGCAGGGCATTCACGCCACCGGCGAGGGCGCCTGGGGGCACTCGATGATTGTGGACCCATGGGGCCGCGTGCTGGCCGAAGTACCGGAGGGTGAGGGATTCGCCGCGGCTGACCTCGACCTTGGTATGCAGGCGGCTATCCGCGCATCCCTGCCGGCGCTCGCGCACAGGCGGCTGTGATGGAGCAGCCCACGAAGAAGGAACGGCCGAAGTACGGTGATGAGATTGAGGTGACGGTGAGCGATCTGGCCTTCGGGGGCCGGGGCGTCGCACGTGCTGACGGCTTCGTGGTATTCGCACCCGACACGGCACCGGGCGATGTGGCCATGGTGCGCCTTCGCAAGGTGCGCCGCCGGTTCGCCGAGGCCGATCTGGTTGAGGTGCTCACGCCTGGCCCGGGGCGCGTGCCGGTGGAGTGCCCATTCGTGCCTGCATGTGGGGGATGCCGTCTGCAGCACGTGCAGTACGACGAGGTGCTCGAGGCCAAGCGCCAGCAGGTGATTGAGCATCTGGCCCGGATCGGTGGCCTCACCGATGTGAACGTGCTTGAGGCCGACCCGGCCATTGCGCGGTTCGGCTATCGCAACAAGATGGAGTACTCGGCGTCGCCGGGGCCGGATGGGGAACTGATACTGGGGTTCCACCGCCGCGGGCGGTGGGATGAGGTGGTGGACATCAACCCATGCATGCTCGCCACTGATGCGGGAAATGTCGCTCGCGAGGCCGTGCGCGCGTGGGCCGTGGACTGTGCGATCCCGCCGTACAGCCAGCGCACCAATGAGGGTGTGCTGCGCCACGTAGTGGTGCGTGAAGGCGTGTTCACGGGGCAATTGCTGGTCACCATCGTGACCGCCTCCGGCGCCGACGATCTGGTTGACCTGCTGGCCAATCGCCTTCCCGATGATGTGCCAGGCCTTGTGGGAATCGTCCACGCGATCAACGACGGTGTGTCGGAGACGACCCAGGGCCTTGCGTCACGCACGGTGTGGGGACGGGACTGGATCGAGGAGCAGGTAGAGGTGGAGCCGGGGCACCCGGTCACGCTGCGCCTCTCCGCCGCATCGTTCTTCCAGACCAACTCGGGCATGACCGGCCATCTCTATCGCCGGGCTGCAGAGGCCGCGGGGCTCACCGGCGGCGAGGTGCTCTACGACCTGTTCAGCGGCGTGGGCAGCATTGGGGTGGCGCTTGGCCGCCTGTGCAAGCACGTGGTGGCCATCGAGATGGTGCCCGAGGCCGTTGAGGATTCGCACGGCAACGCGGAACGCAACGGAATCACCAATCACACCGCCATTGCGGGTGACGTGCGGGTGGTGCTGCGCGAGCATCGTGGCCAGTTGCCCGAGCCCGATGTCGCCATCATTGATCCTCCGCGTGGCGGTCTGTCAGGTGGTGCATGCAGGCGAATCATTGAGCTCGCGCCGAAGACCCTGGTGTATGTGTCATGCCAGCCCGCCACCTTTGCGGACAACGCCAAGCGGTTCGTCGAGGGTGGCTACCAGTTGGAGTGGGTGCGCCCGGTGGACATGTTCCCCCAGACGCCGCACATCGAGGCGGTTGCCCGCTTCACCCGCGCTGACCTGTAGGTCGGCCCTGCCCTCACCCCGCCGGGATCAGTACGGGGGCTCGGCTGCGTACCAGTCGCCCAGGGCACGGAAGTCGGCCCAGAACTGGCGCTTGGCGTCTTGCTCGTCCATCGAATCGTCGATGTCGGGCACAACCAATGCCTCAACGGCTGGGGTCCACCGCGTGACCGTGCCCATCTCTGCTGGGAGCGGCTCAGACATGGGCACCTTCAGCGAATCGATCGCACGTCGGGTGCGGTCGCCCATCACCACGATCAGCCGGGGCCGCACGATGCGGATCTCCTCGGCCAGCCACTCGAGGTCCTCGTCTACCGGTTCAGTTCCGGCGGCGTGCGGGCACTTGAGGACGAGGGTGCCGTACAGCACCGAGGGGTCAACGCCGAGCCGTTCCACACTGCGGCGAATGGCGTCGCCGGAGCGGCCGAAGAACGACACACCCTCCTGGCGCTCGGCCAGTGCCGACTGCCACTTGATGAGCATGACGTCGGCGGTCGGTGAGCCAGATGCCTTCACGGGGAAGGTCCCGGCATTTGCACATCCGGGGCATGCATCCATGCGTTCTTCGAGCAGGTGCACCTCGCGGATTGCGCGGTCAAGGTACGCATCCTCGATGCGCGGGACTGCTCGGGTGCCGCTGGTCCCGGGGTCGTCGGGCTGCGGCGTGGCGGTGGGCTCGGCGGTCATCAGCGAGAGGTCATTTCCCCGGCATGGCCCTTGAGTCCTGCCCGCATCCCGCATCCCGCGTTGCAGGGTTCATTTCTGCTGCGAGATCCTGCGCGAGGAACGCGGGGTCCGAGCGCGAAGGCCGCGCCGCCTGCGCACTGGGCGGGCATCGCCCAGTGCCTCCAGAAAGTCTTCCGGCCCAACGAACGGCCGCATCATCACGCCTGCGGTGCCGATCTCGTCGGGCCGCGTCGCGCCACTGCCTGCGCTCACCACCAGTCCGGTGCGCCGCAGCAGCAATGCCGACTCGGTGGCCTGCGCTGCAGGGCGTGCTGGCGTGAGCCCCTCGTGGCAGTCGATGAGGTCCCGGCATGCCCGCAGGGCCTCCGCTGATGGGGCGACGCCGCCATCGGGGTGCGGTGCCATGGTCAGGCCGCCCTGATCGCGCACCCGCCCGAGGGCGTCGATAAGGGCCAGCCCGTCGGGCACCGGTGAGGTCAGGAAGAGGCCAACGATCACGCCATCACGGGTGGTGATCTCCTGCCCCACGATCACCTGAAGCCGATCGGGTGCCGCGCGCAGCGCAGCAAGAGCGGGCTCGATGCCCCCCGGTGCAGCGATGGCGACGATGCGCACGCCCCGATCCAGCGCCGACGCCACCAGGTCGGCCGGGGCCAATCCCGGCCCGGTGCGGATGCGGAGGTCGGCAAACACCGGCGCGCGCGGTGCATCGTGGTCATGACGGTTGCCCGCGTCGCGATAGAGGAGATCCAGATCGGCGGCCACGTCATCCCAGGTACGTGCACCTCCCCGTGCCCGGGCGGCTGTGCCCAGCGCCATCACGCGCTCAGGTGCAGCCGTAAGGGACCGCACCGCGTCCGCCCATGCATCGCCCGAGAATGGCTGCACCACGAGCCCACCATCGGTGCCGATGAGGTCGTCCGCCTCTGGGCATCGTGATGCCACAACTGCCAGACCCGCTGCCATCGCCTCGCGGAGCGCCGGGCCAGTGGCATCCTCTACCGTGGGCAGCAGGGCGATACGACCGCGGCGGAGCGCCTCGGCGCGCGAGACGGGACCGGTGTCAGGAATGACATCCACGATCTCGCGCAGCATCTTCGGTACTGCGTTTCGTGTGCGCCATGGGGCATCGGGCGGACCGAGCACCGTAATGCGCCCGATGGCATGTGGGTCGATCCCGATGAGCGCCCGGAGGGCGAAGCGGAGTCCCGTGCGCTCACGCTCCCGGGCCACGATGACGATTCCGGGGGTGTCGGAGGGCGGTCCGAATAGGCCCTCTGCCACGCCAGGCGGGACCACCGCGTATTCACCCGGCAGTACGCCCTGAAGCACGTGCCGCGCGGCATCCGATTCGGCCACCCGTATGTCGGCCTGGGCCAGCGCACGGTCCACCAGGGGGCGCACAAATGCGACGCCTGCGAGTGGGGCAGTGCGGTGAAATGTGACCGCACGTACGCCGGTGGCGTGCCGCAGCGCGTTGAGGGCTGGGCTCGGGGCCAGGGGCTCGTGCAGATGGGCCACATCGAACCGGCCCATGCTGAGCGCCACCTCCAGGCCTGACGCCGCGTCGATGGGGCCACCGAGGCGTCGCCCGGGGCCGCTGCCGCGAAGCGCCCGGGAGGTGGCCACGAACAGCGGCTCGGCGCCAGGGGCGGGCGAGATCGCATCGTCATCGCCCGCCTCAAGGGCATCAATGCGCCGACGCCCCGCATCAACGGCCGCGCGCCCGGTGCCGGGGGCGAGGATGGTCACCGCGTGACCGCGTCTGGCGAGCGCATCGGCCTCGGCCTGCACAGCCCGTCCGACATCGTCGCCGGGCGGAAATGCGTGGGGCGAGATCAGGGCGATGCGAAGAACCGGTTCATCCATCACCGCGAGCCTAATGACGACGGGGGGAGCGCGCCATGCGTGCTCCCCCCGTCGGGCCCTTCATGTCGTCGCCAGGACTACTTGGGGAGTGCGGAGTTGTCCGTGCCGTCAATGAAGGCCTCGGTCATCTCGCGGGCTACGTCGTCGGGATGCTGGACGGGCGGGCTCTTCATGAAGTACGAAGCCGGACCCTCGAGGGTGCCGGATATGCCGCGGTCCATGGCCACCTTGCAGCAGCGCACGGCATCAATGACGACGCCCGCGGAGTTCGGGGAGTCCCACACTTCAAGCTTGAGCTCGATGTTGAGGGGGACGTTGCCAAAGGCCTCGCCCTCCATGCGGATGTGGGCCCACTTGCGATCGGTAAGCCATGGCACGTAGTCCGACGGGCCGATGTGGATGTCCTTCGGATCCATCTCGTAGTCGAGCATCGACGTCACGGCATTGGTCTTGCTGATCTTCTTCGACTCAAGGCGCTCACGCTCGAGCATGTTGAGGAAGTCGGTGTTGCCACCGAAGTTGAGCTGTGTGGTGTGCTTGAGGCGCACGCCGCGCTCGCGCATAAGGCGGGTGAGCTGGCGGTGCACGATGGTCGCACCGACCTGGCTCTTGATGTCGTCACCCACGATGGGCACGCCGGCGTCGCGGAAGCGCTGCTGCCAGTAGTGCTCGCGGCCAATGAACACGGGCACGCAATTCACAAAGCCACAACCGGCGGCGAGGATGTGCTCCACGTACCACTTGGTGGCCTGCTCGGAGCCCACTGGGAGGTATGACACCACCACGTCAGTCTTGGTCTCCTTGAGGAGGCCCGTGATGTCGGCGGTCTCGCCCGGGGCCTTCTCGATGATCTCGGAGAGGTACTTTCCCAGCCCGTCATGGGTCATGCCGCGAGCGACGGTGACACCGGTCTTCGGGACATCGGCGAGCTTGATCGTGTTGTTCGGCTCGCAGAAGACGGCCTCGGAGAGGTCGGTCCCCACCTTGCGGGCGTCGATGTCGATCGCCGCCGTGAAGTTGATGTCGCGGACGTGGTACCCGCCCAGAACCGTGTGCATCAGGCCCGGGATGAAGTCGGTCTCGTTGGCGTCCTTGTAGAACTGAATGCCTTGAACGAACGACGAGGCACAGTTGCCCACACCAATAATGGCGACGTTGACAGTCTTGCTCACGTGTTGGGGTCTCCCCTTCGGTTACCTGTCCTCGGGCGTGCCGTCGGCATCCCGAAGCGTGGAGTGTACGTAGGAAAGGCGCTGGGCGACAGTCACCAAGGTGCCGACGGCGAGGATTGTCACCACGATCTCGAGTATCGGCCCCACACCGCCAAAGAAGATCCCGGCGCCGACCAGCACCAGGCGCTCAGTGCGGCTCATCAGGCCGCCCTTGTTGGAGTCGACCCCCAGCCCCTCGGCACGGGCGCGCGTATACGACACCAGAAACGACCCTGCCAGTGCTGCGAAGGTCATGCCCACGGCCCAGGTCGATCCCTCGCTGGCCAGCGCAACACCGATTCCGCCGAGCACAAAGCCCTCACCCAGGCGGTCGAGCGACGAGTCGAGGAACGCCCCGAAGCGCGTGGCCTTTCCGGTCATGCGCGCCACCGACCCGTCAAACATGTCGCTGACGGATCCGATGACAAACACGATGCCGGCCGCGATCCACTGCTGGAAGCCCACGAGCACAGCCGTGGCAACGGCGCCTGCGAAGCCAAAGATGGTGATCGCGTTCGGGGTCACACCCGCCCGCACGAGCCCCCGCACGAGCGGGTCGGCGGCTGCCCGGGCTGCATCTGAGTAGCGCTGGCGCGCGCGCGGATTACCGGCGCCGCGGGCATCATCGGGCCGCGTGGGAATGGTGCGTGTCTCCTGCTGCTGTGAATGGGGCCGCACCCTCGCGCGGCAGGTGCCTAGGATAGCGGCCGATGCGCCTGTGCTCCTTCAGCGGACCGGATGGCCCCTTGCCCGGGCTCGTTGTGGGCGATGAGGTCGTCCCCCTTGCCGCCGTCTCCGCCCTCGACATCATCGCCGGTGCGGATCCTGTGGCGGCTGGTGAGCCGAGTCCGCTGGCCGACGTCGCGCTTGAGGCCCCGGTCATTCCGGGTGCCGCGATCGCCATCGGCCTCAACTACAGGGCGCATGCCAGGGAGACTGGGCAGGAGCCCCCGGCTGAGCCCGTGTTGTTCGCGAAGATGCGCGGCACGGTCAACCGTCCATCGGGTCCCGTAGTGCATCCCGAGTGGACGCGCCGCCTCGACTACGAGGGCGAGCTCGGTGTGGTAATCGGGCGCCGTGCGCATCGGGTGTCGGCAGCCGATGCCCTGGACTACGTGTTCGGGTACATGGCGGTCAACGACGTGAGCGCGCGCGACCGCCAGAAGTCGGAGCCCCAGTGGATGCGTGCCAAGAGTGGTTGGGGGTTCATGCCAATGGGGCCGTGGATCACCTCAGCCGACGAGGCGGGCGACCCGCAGACGCTGCGCATCCGCACATGGGTGAATGACGAACTGCGCCAGGACACCAACACCGCCGATATGATCTTCCCGGTCGCCGAACTTGTGGCCTACGCATCGCAGGTTTTCCCACTTGAGCCCGGCGACGTCATCACCACCGGCACGCCATCGGGCGTGGGGGTGGGGATGGATCCCATGCGGTTTCTCCAGCCCGGTGATGTCGTGCGTATCGAGATTGACCGCCTGGGTGCCATTGAACATGCGATCGTGGCCCCATGAGCGATCTTCGCGCCGATCTGGCCGACATGCGCCGTGTGGTCGACTTCGCCGGCCTGGCATTTCCGCGCGGCGTGCTGGGGCCGGAGGCCATGGACCTGGCCACCGCACTCGGCCTGTCCGATACCGACCCCGAGCTCATTGAAACCCTTGTGCGGCGGGTTGCCGCGGCGCAGTGGATTGCCCTTCAGGCGCCCATGAACGTCGCCCTGGCACGCGTGGACGAGCCCGGCAATGCATCTGACGCCCAGGCACTTGAGCGCGCGCTGGTGTTCGCCGAGGATGCCGACCCCGAGAACCCGTTCGCGCTCGCCCTGGCAGAGCGGGCCGGACACGAACTGGCCGCGGTGCGTGCCCGCGCCCTCGATCGCCTTGATGCACTTGCTGTGGCACAGGCCGATGGTGCGGGCCGCCCGGAGGCGCTGGTGGCGTTGGCATCCACCGCTGGGCGCATCACGGCCGATCTCCTCGACCTCGACCCCGACGACTTCGCCGTCGAGATCGCGGCCTACGCCGATGTCGACACCACGGCCGAGGCGGCATCGCCGCTATTGGTGCGCACCACGGGTGACGAGGAAATCCGGGCGTGGGCCCGCGAGGCCCTCTCGTCGCTCAACGTACCCGCCCCACCAAATGCCCTGGCGGCCGTGCGATCGCTGGCCACTGGCCCGGTACCGGCTGACCCCACCGACGACGTGCTGTGGACGGCCACGATCATCGTGCTGGCGGAGGATGCCATTGACCTGGCCACGACCGCGGCTGCGTCTGACGACGACGACCCGGACGACGACCCGCACGCCGAGGCCTAGAGGCGGGCGAGCACCTCGCGTGCAACGCGCTGCCCCGACTGCACCGCGCCCTCCATATAGCCCGACCACTCATCACTGGTGTGCTCACCCGCGAAGTGGAATGGCCCTTGGGGCCGCGCGGCGATGGTGGCGTAATCGGCCTGCCCCGGGCGCGCAGCTGAATATGAGCCCCGCGCGTAGGGGTCTTTTGCCCAGGCGTGCACCACTGCACCGTCCCGCGCGGCGGACCGGGTGCCAGGCGCCACACGATCGATCAGCGCCAGACGCGCCTGCACCACCGAGCCCGGCGCCGGCCCGTGGTCGGGTCCGGCAATGGTGCGGCCAGCGACACCGCCGACGAGCGACGTGAATGCCGTGCTCCCGGCGCCCTCACCCAGTGCCGAGTTCCACGTCTGCCCAAGCGCCGTGTCGCTTACGCCCTCGGCATCCCAGCCGCGGGCTCCCCATGCCGCGCTGCTGAACGGGATGATCACCTTTGCGTTGGTTCCCATGCCGTATGTGCGGATGACCTCGCGGGTTGGCGTGGAGAACCCTGAGCGGCTCAGGTTGACCGTGCGCAGCACGCCCGGCGACAGCGTGATGACGGCCCGGTCGGGGCGCTCCACGCGTGGGCCGTCAGGGCCGGTGAGCAATAGCGCCGGGCGCGACCCCTCACGCACCAGCCCGGTAAGCCGCGTGCCGCGCACGATGCGCTCTGCACCGACGCGCCTCTCCAGTGCCGCCACCAGGTTGCGGGTGCCACCATTCACGCGGTAGCGCTCAGCACCGTCGGCCATCTCGTTTGCGCCCGCTCCATCTGCCAGGTCGGTCACTACCCACAGCGCGGTGAGGGCCGACGGGTCAGCGCCGTACTCACCGGTGGTGAGCGCGCGCTGGTAGCGCGCAAACGGTGAGCCCGTCCCGCCGGGGATGGCACCCCGCAGCCACTCGGCGGCGCTCATGGCATTGAGCCGCTCCTCGCCCAGTCGCTGCAGGTCGCGGGCAGCCCGCTGGGCAAGACGGTCGCTGGATTCATCGGCCCAACTGCCCTCGCGTACGCGTCCCCCCACCAGGTTGCGCGCAACCCCGGATTCGTCCACAGCCGCCAGATCCTGCAGGGTGACGCCGCTCTCGTTGCACAGGCGGCGGATGGCCGAATGATCGGCATCGATGAATTCCCCGCCGCACTCCACCCACTTGCCGGGCACCAGAGAGGTGTCGGTGAGTGTGCGCCCGCCGAGGCGATCACGGGCCTCCCATATGCGCACATCCACTCCGGCCTGCACCAGCACAAGTGCACAGGCCAGACCGGAGAGGCCTGCGCCCACCACATCAACCCGTGTGTTTGCGGCCACCCCCCGGCTGGGTGCGAACCCCGGCAGGGCGAGGGCCAGCGCACTCGCCCCGGCGGCCATCAGTGCCTCGCGCCGGGTGAGGCCCAACGTCATGGCGTCAGGCGGTGCGGGCGGGCGTGAGACCGGCACGCGAGAGGATCTCCGGCACGGAGTCTTCCCAGGCGATGGCCATCACGTGGATACCGGCCACCCCGGGGATCTCCTGCAGCGCCTGGATGACCTCTACGCAGATCGACATACCCTCGTCGCCCTCGTCGGATGCCTGTTCCATTCGGGCGATGAGTGCATCCGGCACGGTGACGCCCCACACCTTGTCGCGCATGTGCATTGCCATGCGCAGGTGCTTGAAGGGGCCCACGCCAACGAGCAGCTTCGGGATGGCGGGAAGGTCGGCGGCTTCGAGACGCGACATGAATGCCACCACACGCTCGGGCTCGTACACCAACTGGGTCTGGAAGAAGTCGGCACCCGCCTCCATCTTCGCCTTGATCTTCGAGATCTCCACGTCCGGGTCATCGGCTGCTGGGTGCGCGGTGGCGCCGATCACCAGGTGCGGAGCCTCCCCAGCCAGTTCCTCCCCGACCTCATTCATGAACCGACCGGACCGCAGCGACGCCTGCAGCCGCAGGAGCCCCATGGTGTCGATGTCGTTGACCACGGCAGCATCGGGGTGATTGCCGATGTGGATCGGGTCACCGCTCATGCACAGGGTGTTGTGGATGCCGAGCGCGGATGCGCCCAGGATGTCGGAGGTGAGTGCCATGCGGTTGCGGTCACGCACGGTCATCTGCATCACCGGCTCGGCCCCGTTGTCGAGGGCGATGCGCGCGGATGCCAGCGGACACATACGCGACTGGGCGGTTTGGTTGTCAGTGATGTTGAGGGCATCGGTCACCGCACCGAGTAGCCGGGCCTTATCGGCGATTACCTGGGGGTCTGCGCTCTTGGGCGGCCCGATCTCGCTTGTGATGGCGAATCGGCCCTCTGAAAGGGCGTTCTCAAGACGTGTGGGGGCGCTCACGGGTGACTACGCTAGCAGGCAATTCGTGTGATCCGGAGGGGTACGTGCGGGGTGGCAGAGTCCCGCAACGTTTCTGTAAGAAGCGGCGCAGGCGTCCGTAACCGAACCTATGGTGATGAGGAAACCCATCCCCAAGGGGGCACGAAAATGAAGATCACTCCGTTCCTTGTTGCATCTGCCGCAGTGCTGGGCACCGCTGCTGTTCTCGTCGGCTCCGGCACGGCGGCCACGAGCACCAGCGAGCAACTGATGATCAACCAGAAGATCTCACAGGCCGCGGTGCGTCGTTCCAACTCCGCGCTCAACTATCTGGCGCCCATTCGTACCACCACGACCGACGCGGCCAACACAGGCGCAAATGGTGTGACGCCCCTCTCGAAGGTCACTGGCTCCGGCCTGGGCTGGACCACGGCACAGATCGCCAATGCTGCCGTGACGCCCGCCAAGCTCTCAAACCCGTCGTACTTCGCGGTCGTTTCGTCCATCGGTGCAATGCAGCGGGCCACCAGCGGCGTTACCGTGACGTCGGCGCTCACGGGCACCTCGACGTACACCGTGACGTTCCCCAGCAACGTCAGCCTGTGTGCTCCCGTTGCGACGGTGCAGACATTCTCACCGGGGAGCGGCCTGAACTACGGCGCGTTCGCCACCGTGGGGCCGGGCACCGTGAACACTCAGTGGGTGGTTACCACGTACACCGGCAATGACGGTACCGGCAAGGATGCCGCTGGCACCGCCGGTGCCGGTAATCAGGAGCCGGCAGCATTCAACCTGGTGGTGCAGTGCTAACAGCGCACTGTTAGTGCAGTAACGGAACGGGCGGCGGGGGCCTCAGACGGGGTTCCCGCCGTCCGCGACGAATCGCACGCGGCCTGAGATCTCGGCCGCATTGTTGGCCACGCGCTCCAGGTGGCGCGCCAGCAGCACCGCATTGGCCAGCCATGATGCTGAGCCAGAATCCACGTGCGGCCGCGCGGCGGCGGCCATGACCTCCTCGAGCAGGTCCTGCACGCCGCGGGCATCGGCCCGCGCGACGATGGCCAGCCCGGTGTCTTCACGCGTGAAGGCCTGAACGGCCTGTGACAGGGCTCCGATGGCGCGCGGCTCCATGCGCTTGAGGAGTGCATCGACCTCGGGAACCATGGGCGAGGGCTCCAGAGCCTCGGCGCGACGGGCGATGGCGACCGCCAGATCCCCCACACGCTCGAGGGCCACGGTGATGACGAGCCCTGAGTGGATAAGTCGCAGGTCGTGCGCCTTGGGCGCCTGCAACAGCACCAGATCAAAGGCCAGGCGCTCAAGTGCGGCGCACCGGTCATCCACGTCGTCGTCGCCGGCGATGACCCGCTGCGCCGCATTCACGTCACGGGCCTCCCAGGCACCCACGGCCTGCTCAACCTGTCCAACGATGACGCTCGCGACCTCGATCATCCCGTTGCGGAGGTCGTCGATGCCGTTTTCGATTCCTGTTCGCGTTCCCATACGCGGAGGGTACCGTTCCCCACCGGTGTCACGGCACAGGTAGCATCACCGTGACACGAATCGCCGAAGGAGACTTGCCAGATGCACGCAGCGCGCTTTGGGACGATCGCCGATCGCATCGTCCCGCGATCCGAGAGCCGGGCAGCCACGCTCACGTGGGACCTCGCCCTCGTTCTTGCCGGCACCGCCGTGGTGTCACTCCTCGCGCAGGTCTCCATCCCCTGGTACCCGGTGCCATTCACCGGCCAGACCCTCGCCGTGCTGCTTGTCGGCGGCATGTTGGGTGCGTGGCGCGGCGCCCTCTCCCTGGCGCTCTACTTCGCCATCGGCGCGCTCGGCGCTCCGATCTTCAGCGATCAGGCGGGTGGCTGGGACATCATCACCGGCGCCACCGGTGGCTACATCATCGGCTTCATCCTGGCGGCGGCCGTGGTGGGTTGGCTCGCCGAGCGGGGTGCCGACCGCCGTGTGGTTCCCATGATGGGCGTGCTGCTCCTAGGAAGCGTCCTCATCTACGCCATCGGCGTGCCGTGGCTCGCCAACTGGGCACCCGCAGGCGACGGCGTGAAGTTCGGCTGGTCGCAGGCATACGAGTTCGGCGTGCAGCCGTTCATCCTGGGTGACCTGATCAAACTCGCCGTCGCCGCCGCGCTGCTGCCCGCTGGCTGGGCACTGCTCCAGCGCACCGGGTTCGGTCGCGGCAACAAGGAGGACGGCCCGAAGGCCGGGCTGCTCTAGGCCTCACCGGGACCGCTGGCGCG
>CAJAPZ010000128.1 GCA_903943955.1 uncultured Actinomycetes bacterium | reverse complement strand
CGTCCCGTGCTGGATGAGATCCGCGCCAATCACGCCTGCGTACCCCACGTCAATCACATTGCTGTCAAAGGCGTTGAGGCCCCAGCGCAGCGCGAGGAGCACCACCAACACCGTCACCAGCAGCCACGTGGGCATCCAACCGGGCAGACCCGGCCGGCGGGACGTGCGCGTGGATGTGGCATCGGCTGGCTCGGCCTCCCTCCCCCTGCCCTTGGCCGCGCGGGCCCGCTGGATGGTGATGAACACCATGCGGGCCAGCAAGTAGATGAGTGGCAGGTACTGCAAGGGCACCGACGTGAAGATGTCGCCGTTGTTGAAGTACCACCACGAGATGCTGAAGGACAGAAGGGCAAGCAGGTCGAGGGTGCGCCACGAAAGCATGCTGCGGGGGCGGGTGATGGGCAGCAGTACCACGAGGAACACCACGCACAGCGGGATCCATACGCGAAGGTTGTTGACGCCTCGGCCAAACGCACCTTCGTATCCACGGGCCATCATCCAGGCCACCTGCGGGCCTACCCGCACCTCCGCGATCGACCCGTCCCCGTCGCGCACGTAGACCTCGGCCTCCACCACCTCCGCGGTCTTCGGGCCGCTGATAAATGAGACCTTCCAGCGGTGGTCCTTGTCCTGAAGCTCCGACGCCGTGCGGTGGGTGGGGTGGTCGGCGATCCAATCCTTCAGACGCTGGTCGGCCTTGGCAAGGGTGGTCGCCTCCTCACTGCTCAGCGTTGCGCTGTACGGCGTCTTGCCGGCTGCACGTGCACTCGCCTGGGCCTGAAGGGCGGCTGCACCGGCCGCGATGCCGTTCAGCTCACCGCTCACCGCGGCCAGCGCCTCGGCGGGGGTGGTGATGGTCAGGCCAGCGGCGTTGAGCGATGGTGCAGCGACCAGCGCCAGCGCGGCAACCAGCGCGATCACCGGCGCCCGCAGTCTCACGGTCTTCTCCGACTGCCTACCGGAAAGACCAGCGACGGCTCAGCAGGTAGCTGAGCGGCGTCACGAGCACGATCGCGATGGCCTGCGAGAGCGTCTCGCCCAATCCTGCATCCACGAGCACTTGCAGGATGATCAGGTTGGCGATGAGTGCAACCACCGATACAGCCAGGTACCGGGCACCCTGACCCACCATGGCCTCGGCATGCGCACGAAACGTCCAGTACCGGTTCAGCATGAAGTTGTTCATCCACGCGACGATGAACGCGATGATTGCTGCCGGGATGTAATGCGCGCCCAGGAACAGCGCGATGCTGAAGATCGCGAGGTTGACCACGTAGCCGGACGTACCGACCACGAGGAACCGGACGAGTTGCATCCAGTCGGAGCGATTGACGCGCCGCGGATCCGGAATACGAAGAAGCGTGGACGGGGAGCGACCACCCGCAGTTTCGTCCTTTACCGACACAGGGAGCGAGGCTAGCAAAGCCCCCCGGTCCTACTGCGGCGGTAAGGCACACCCCGTGTACCTTTGTCACCTTCCGCGCGCCCCCTGTCACAGCGACTGACCCCACCCGGGGTCTGACCCCAGATGGGGACTGACCCCGGTCGCCGCCGGTTCACGCCTCGTCCGAGCAGCAGCAGCGGCCTCGGGGATTCCCCTTCGCACGAGCTCGATGATCCGCTCCCGGGCAATCCACGCTCCGCCATCGTCTACTCCAAATATTCCGTGCAGCGAGGGGAGGTCAATGGTTCCCGGGTGAATGACACCAGCCACCATCGCCGCGTAACTACTCCACGTCCAATCATCGGGGTGTGACACGAGCCCGGCCCTCACAGGATTGAGCGCCACGTACCTCAGAACGGCGTGCATCTGATGGGTGGTGCCGACGTGGACGTCGTGAAAGCGATCACCAAATACGTGTCCGCTGCGGCCATGTCGGTGGTTGAAGGAGCTTGCGTGCCCACCAAGGAGGTCCCGCATCCCGTCGCTGATGGCGCCGTGATCACCCCTCACCACCAGGTGGATGTGATTCCCCATAAGGCAATACCCAAGGCACGACCATTCCCGCCGCTGGCTCGTTCTGCCGAGTCGCATGAGGAACCGCTGGCAGTCCTGGCCATCCAGAAAGATTGACTGGCGGTTGGAGCCCCGGGCGGTCACGTGGTACGCCTCGCCCGGGTGGACCTCTCGAAGTGGTCGTGCCATTTGCAACCTCGCTTGTGGGCTGAATGTCGTACCGGGATAACGTATGGGCGGCCCCGAAAACCCGCACGAAAGTGCCAACTCTTCCTCTGTCACCGTTTTGACACAGCGACTGACCCCACCCGGGGACTGACCCCACCCGGGGACTGACCCCGTTGGGGGACTGACCCCACCCGGGGACTGACCCCGGGGGTCGGTCTTGGTCTCCTGGGCCGCCGCGGCAGGGGCAGGGCGCTTTGCGGCGTATCATCAGGCGAGGTCTTTGGACCCCTTCTTATGAGCACAAATGACTTGACCGACAACCCAGGCACCGGGACCCCGCTCCCGCCACAGACACGGCTGGTCGGCCCTGCCGATGCCGCGCGTTACGACTCACGGTTCTCCGCGCTCGCCTCGGGCACGATGTCGTCGGCCATGCGCGACCTCATGGCCATCACCGAGCGGGCCGACATCATCTCGCTGGCCGGTGGGCTTCCGGACACCGAGGCATTCCCGCGCGAGATCTACGACGACATCGCCGCAGACCTTGGCCGCGACTACCTGGCATCTGCGCTGCAGTACGGGCCCACCGATGGCATGCTCGAACTCCGCGAGCACGTGGTCAACATCATGGCCGAGGAGGGTGCCCGCGCTCGCGTTGAGGACGTCATGATCACCTCAGGCGGCCAGCAGGCCATCGACCTGAGCATCCGCACGTTCGTCGACCGCGGTGACACGGTTCTTGCCGAGGGCCCCACATATCCGGGGGCCGTGCCGTGTTTCACGGCATACGGCGCCGACGTCACGCACATCCCGCTTGATGACGACGGCATGCGCATCGATTTGATGGAAGAGGCACACGCGCGCCTTGTGGCGGATGGCCGCCCGCCCAAGATCCTCTACACCATCCCCAACTTCCAGAATCCGGCCGGCGTCACCATGTCGCTCGAGCGCCGCCAGCGGCTCATCGAGTTCGCCCACGCCAATGGGCTGCTCATTATCGAGGACAACCCGTACGGCCAGATCCGCTTCGAGGGCGACCCGCTCCCCACGCTGTACGAGCTGGATGACGGCGCCGGCTGGGTGGTCTACCTCTCCACGTTCTCCAAGATCCTTGCGCCGGGCATCCGTGTTGGCTGGGTCGTGGCCCCGCCCGCCGTGCTGCGCAAGATGAACCTGGGTAAGCAGGCGGCTGACCTGTGCTCGTCCACCTTCACCCAGCGGTTCGTCACCGAGTACCTCAAGCGCAACGACTACCGCGACCACGTCGCCCGCCTCAACGGCATCTACCGCGGTCGCCGCGACACCATGCTGCAGGCGCTCGAGGCCAGGTTCCCCAGCACCGCCACGTGGACCCGCCCGCGCGGTGGCTTGTTCGTATGGGCAACGCTGCCCGACTACATCGACACCAAGCACCTGCAGGCCCGCGCTCTTGAGCGCCACGTGGCCTTCGTGCCCGGCGAAGCGGCGTTCCTCGACGGCCGCGGCCGCTCGTCGATGCGCCTCAACTTCTCGGGAGTCTCCGAAAGCCTCATCACCGAGGGCATCGGTCGCCTTGGTGAGGTGGTCAGCGAGTTCTGTTCGCTGCACGACGCCCTGAACCCCGGCCGGTCGTGAGCCGGGTCGCAGTCCTCAAGGGCGGCTCATCGCTGGAGCGGGAGGTCTCGCTCCGGTCGGGCACCAACGTGGAGCTGGCGCTTGCCCGTCTGGGCCACCACGTCATCCCGGTTGACGCCGACCAGCACCTGGTCCGGGTGCTGCGGGACGAGCGCCCCGACGTGGCGTTCATCGCACTCCACGGCCGCGGCGGCGAGGACGGCACGGTGCAGGAGATCCTCGAGATCCTCCGGATCCCGTACACGGGCTCGGGCGTGCTGGCCAGCGAGCGCGCCATGGACAAAGTGGTGAGCAAGGCCCTCTTCCGCAAGGCCAACGTGCCCGTGCCGGATGGCTACGCATTTGGCAAGGAGGCCTTCAGCAAGATGGGCGCCGCCGACACCCTGCCCGAGATCCAGCAGCGCCTCGGCCTCCCCTTGTGTGTCAAGCCGGCACGTCAGGGATCGGCGCTCGGTATCTCCATGGTGCGCGAGCCCGGCGACCTCGGAGGCGCCATTCTCAACGCCATGGCCTACGACGACCGCGTGCTGGTTGAGCGCCTCATCCCCGGGCGCGAACTGGCCGTGTCGGTGGTCATGACCGACGAGCCATGGGCTCTTCCGGTGATTGAGGCCGTCCCCCTCGGCCGCGACTTCTACGACTTCGAAGCCCGCTACACCCCGGGCGAGTGCGAGCTGCGGGCCCCAGGCGACCTCGACGACGCCCTGGTGCAGGAGGCCGCCGCCATCAGCATCGCCGCTGCCCGTGCGCTTGAGTGCCGCGGCATCCCGCGCGTCGATCTCATGCTCGACGCCGAGGGCCACTTCTGGGTGCTTGAGGTCAACACCATCCCGGGCATGACCGACACCAGCCTGCTGCCCAAGGCCGCCGAGGTCGCCGGAATCGGGTTTGACCGCGTGGTGGCCGACATGCTCGACCTGGCCGCGCTCGACGTCTGAGGTGGGCACCATCGGAGATATCCCCGGAGCCACGCGTTCGCGGGTGCAGGTTGGTGGGGTGGCGTTGTCGCTGCAGCAGATGGGGCCACCCGATGGCCTGCCGGTCATCCTGTGGCACGGCTTTCCCGAACTCGGCTACTCGTGGCGCGCTCAGGCCGCCGCACTGGCCACCGCCGGCTACCGGGCCATCGTCCCCGACCTGCGCGGCTACGGCGAGAGCGACCGTCCACAGGGGACCGCCGAATATGCCTTCCCAAACCTGGTGGGTGATGTCACCGGGCTCATCAGTGCGCTCGATCTCGAATCAGCGCACCTTGTGGGCCACGACTGGGGTGGCAGCCTCACCTGGGCCACCGCAGCGCTCGCGCCACAGGTAGTGCGCTCGTTGTTCATCCTCAACTCACCGCACCCGGTGGCAAGCGCCGAGTGCCGCCAGGTACCCGAGCAGCAGCAGAAGAGCTGGTACATGCTGCTGTTTCAGTTCCCCGGAGTCGCCGAGGAGTGGCTGCTCAACAACGACGCCGCAAACCTCGAGGCGTTCGTGTTCGACACCGCCGCGCCCGGCACGTTCCCGCCCGCCGAGCGCCGTGTCTTTAAGAACGCCCTGATGCGTCCGGGCGCCATGACCGCCGCGCTCGAGTACTACCGCGCCAACATCCCGCCCGAGAACTGGCTGAAGCCACCACCGCAGATGCCGCCCGTCACCGTGCCCACCACCATCGCATGGGCCGACAACGACGCCTACATGAGCGACCTGCTGCTTGAGCGGTCAATCACCAAGGTCACCGGCCCGCTTGAGGTGGTGATGCTTCCGGGCGTCAGCCACTGGGCCCAGCAGGAGGCACCCGAGTTGGTGACCGACGCTCTGCTCGCTCATCTCGCCCGCGTCGCGTAGCACCCCCCGGCAACCCGGCCACCGCCTAGAGTGCCCGGCATGGCCGACTCCCCAGCAGGACGTATCGAGACCGACCGCGACGGCGACGTCGTGGTGGTGACCATCGCCAACGAGGCCCGGGCCAACAGCCTGGACGACCCCATGCTGAAGGCACTGGCCGAGGCCCTCGATCCCGAGGCCCTCGGCGATGCCCGTGCCGTGGTGCTCACCGGTGCCGGCGACCGCAACTTCAGCGGCGGCGTTGATCTTCAGGCCCGCGATGGCGACGCCCTCACCGACGCCGTGCGCAGTGGCGAGCGCCTGCTTGGCCGTGCCGCCGCCGCCGTGGAGGGGTGCCCGGTTCCCGTGGTGTGCGCGCTCAACGGCAACGCCTTTGGTGGTGCACTCGAAATCGCCATGGCCGCCGACTGGCGCATCGCTGCCCGCGGCGCCCGGTTCGGTATGCCGCCCGCCCGTCTGGGCTGGGTGTACGCCGCTGAGGGCATCCGCCGCTTCGTCGATGCCTGCGGTGCCGCCAACACCCGCGAGCTGTTCCTCACCGGTCGCCCCGTCGACGCCGAGCGTGCCCGCCAGATGGGCATGGTCAACCGGGTGGTCGATCGCCTCGAGCTCGCCGACCTGGCCTTCGCCGATGCGCTTGAGATCGGCAAGAACGGCCCCATCGCCATCGCCGGCATGCGTGCCGTCATCAAGGCCATCGAGACCGACGCGCCGCCGTCGGAGGCCGGTGAGATTGCCGAGCGCTGGCGCCAGCGGGCGTTCCAGAGTGACGACATCGCGGAGGGCCTCGCGGCATTCCGCGAGAAGCGGGACCCCGACTTCACCGGGAAGTAGGCACCACGTGCTCCGTGCGTACGCGCACGACCGGTTCCACTACGAACTGCCTGAAGGCCACCGGTTTCCGTTGGGCCGGTACCGCATGCTGCGCGAGGCCATTGAGGCCGAGGGCATCGCGCAGGTGCTGGAGGCCGATGCGGCAACCGACGACGACCTGCTGCTGGCGCACGACCCGCTGTATGTGGACCGCGTGAAGCACGGCCGCATGAGCGAGCGCGAGCTGAAGGCCTTCGGCCTGCCGTGGTCGCCGGGTCTGGTGGAGCGCGGGTGCCGCAGCGTGGGCGCAACCATCGCGGCGGCTCGGGCGTCGCTCGAGGACGGCGCGGCGGTCAACCTGGGCGGCGGCACCCATCACGCGTACGCCGACGCCGCCAAGGGCTTTTGCTCGTTCAACGACGTGGTCATCGCCACACGCCGCCTGCGCGCCGACGGCGCAATCTCGCGCGTGCTCGTGGTGGATCTCGACGTGCACCAGGGAGATGGCACACATTCGATGTTGGGGACAGACCCCAATGCAACGTGCATGTCAATCAACGGTGGCGCCAATTACCCGTTCCGTCGCGTGCCCGGCGATGTGGAGGAAGACCTGCCCGACGGCACGGGCGACGACCGCTACCTCGAAACCGTCGCCCGCCTCCTGCCGGTTGCCCTCGACCGCGGCCGCCCCGACATCTGCTTCTACCTCGCCGGCGCCGACCCATACGAGGGCGACCGCCTGGGCAGGCTCGCCATCACCGTGGATGGCATGGCTGAGCGCGACCGCCTCGTGCGCGACACCATGCGCGAGGCAGGCGTGCCGGTGGCCGTGTGTCTGGCCGGTGGCTATGGCCGCCGCATTGAGGACACCGTGGCGATCAACCTGGCGACCGTGCGCGTGTTCGCGCGGCATTCCACGGCGGCGTAGTCGGTGGCGACCCGCCTCGTTGCGGCATGTGTCCAACAGCCGATAGCCTCATTCATGCCGAACCCCACATGAGGACCTCCTGATGACCCGCCCTGTCTCCTGGCGCCGCTTCCGACTGCCCCTTGTGGCTGGCGTATGCCTGGCAGCGCTCAGCGCCGTTGCGCTCGGGGTGCTTCCTCAGGAGCAGGGCACCGTCGATCTGCTCACCCAGGCAAACGTCACCTTGAGCGGCGCGGCCGCCACTGACTTGAGCGGCTATTCAGTCGCCCCTGCAGGAGACGTCAACGGTGACGGCCTGGCAGACCTGATCGTGGGTGCTCCCTACGCAGACCCCTCCTCGGGCGACGCCGCTGGATCCAGCTACGTGATCTACGGCAAGGCCTCCCCATCGGATGTCGACCTTGCCTCCCTTGGATCCAGCGGCTTTCGCATCGACGGCGTCGCGACCGATGACCAGACCGGCACCTCGGTGGCCTCTGCAGGAGACATCAACGGTGACGGCTTCGCAGACGTGATCGTGGGTGCGCCCTTTGCAGACCCCTCCACGCGTACCGACGGCGGACGCAGTTACGTGATCTACGGCAGGGCCGCCGGTTCGAACCTCGATCTTCGCTCCTCGGGGTCAGCAGTTCGCATCGTCGGTGCCGCAGCCCGTGACCACAGCGGCGTCTCAGTCGCCTCTGCAGGAGACGTCAATGGGGATGGCTGGACAGACCTGGTTGTGGGTGCGCCCGACGCAGACCCCTCCTCGCGCACCGACGCCGGATCCAGTTATGTGATCTATGGCAGTGCCTCCCTAGCTGATGTCGATCTTCGCTCTCTTGGAGTCCGTGGCTTTCGCATCGACGGCGCCGCTGCCGAGGACTCCAGCGGCCGTTCAGTCGCCCCTGCAGGAGACATCAACGGTGACGGCTACGCAGAGGTGATCGTGGGTGCGCCCTACGCAGACCCCCCCTCGCGCACCAATGCCGGATCCAGTTACGTGATCTATGGCAAGGCCTCCCCATCGAATGTCGATCTCGCCTTGCCACTTGGATCCAACGGCTTTCGGATCGAGGGCGCCGCTGCCGGTGACCAGAGCGGCAGCTCAGTCGCCTCCGCAGGAGACATCAACGGTGACGGCCGCACAGATGTGATCGTGGGTGCGCCCTGGGCAGACCCCTTCTCGCGTACCAGCGCCGGATCGAGCTACGTGCTCTACGGCACGGCCTCCCCATCTGATGTCGATCTCGCCTCGCCACTTGGATCCAGTGGCTTTCGCATCGACGGCGCCGCTGACAGTACATTCAGCGGCGATTCAGTCGCCGCCGCAGGAGACATCAACGTTGACGGCCGCGCCGATGTGATCGTGGGTGCGCCCCTTTCAGACCCCTCCTCGCGCACCAATGCCGGATCCAGCTACGTGGTCTACGGCACGGCCTCCCCATCGAATGTCGACCTTGCCTCCCTTGCATTCAGTGGCTTTCGCATCGACGGCGCCGCTGCCGGTGACTCCAGCGGCGACTCAGTCGCCCCTGCAGGAGACATCAACGGTGACGGCCGCGCAGACGTGATCGTGGGCGCGTCGGGCGCAAGCCCCTTCTCGCGCACTGGCGCCGGATCGAGCTACGTGATCTACGGCTTCCGCCCCGCATCGGTGTCATACCCGGGGGCGATTACCGCGACGGTTGGAACACCCATCACGAGTGTCACCCCGACTGTGCGACGCACTGGCGCCGCCACGTTCAGCGTGAGCCCGGCTCTGCCGGCGGGGCTCAGCCTCGACACCGCAACCGGCGTGATCAGCGGAACCCCCACTGAGGCAGCCACCGCCACGTCCACTGTGACGATGACCGACCTCTCAGGCACGGCAACCACCACGGTGTCGGTCACGGTGACTCCACTCCCCGCCCCTCTCCCCGCCGCGCAGCCAGCGGCCCCCGCTGCCCAGTCGGCAGCTCCCGCCGCGCAGCCTCTGGCGCTTAAGGGGCGCATGGCCTGCACGGGCAACGTATGCGCCACCAGCGGCACGCTGCCCGCAGGTGCCACTCGCATCGGGCAATCAGCGACTGCTGTGGGTAAGAAGGCTGCGCGCGCCAAGTGCTCTGTGAAGGCCACGGGCAAGGGGAAGAAGATCAAGCGCACCTTTGCGTGCAGGCTTGGTGTGAAGAAGGGCACCTGGACTGTCACCACCTCGGCACGCGCGAAGAACGGCACCACCGTGGCGCAGTCGGTGGTGACCAAGCGCGTGAGGTAGGGGGCCCAAAGACCCACCCCATAAGGGCATGTGGCCACGTACGAGTGCGGCCTTCCGCGAGAAGCGGGACCCGCACTTCACTGGTCGGTAGCGCTCGGCAGCGCTGGGGCTGGAGGTCGCGGTCAGATACGGATATGCCTACACTTACGCCAATAGGGCCGCACGCGGTTCGGTGCAGCGCTAATACGGCTCCCTCCCTCCCTCCATCCTCCCCAGAGGAGATCGAATGCCTCGCCTCACTCCCTCCCGTTTCGCCGTCGCTGTTGTGTCACTGGCTCCGCTCGCGTTCGCGTCGAGCGCCTTCGGCGCTGTCACTGTCCCAATTGACTGCACTGCTCCCAACCTGACACCCATCACCTTCTTTGCTGATATCGGCGAGACGGTCACGTTTCAGATGGCGAACCCTTCGTGCGACCGAAATGGTGGTTGGGAGTTCGCCAACGGGAACGGGCTGTATTACGGCGATGACAGGAACATCACGGAGGCTGGATACATGACCCTCGTCGGTCACAACGGCAGCCGTTCCCGCAACTCCTTCCAATACAGCAGCGACTGGTGGGTGCATACCAATTCACCCGGCGACACAACCATCACGACGACGTTGGGCGCAACTGATGGCGCAGGCACGACGCTGGTGCCCGGAGCCACGGTGGCCGGGATCGACACCGCTCTCTCGCAGTGGGGATTAACAACGGGCGTCCAGAATCCAATCGTGTGGAGCGGACCCCGCACGGCCCCGACCGCACCGATCTCGGTCAGCGCTGTTGCGGGCGATGCGGCAGCAGTGGTGTCGTGGTCTGCGCCGGCGAGCGACGGTGGCTCCGCGCTTACTGGCTACACCGTCACGGCGAGACCCGGCGGCGCCACCTGTCAGACCGCAACCACCACCTGCACGGTCGCAGGCCTCAGCAATGGCACCGCCTACACGGTTTCGGTCATCGCACGCAATGCGATCGGACCGAGCCCAGCATCTGCCGATAGCGCCCCGGTGACCCCATCTGCCGATGGCGCCCCGGTGACCCCATCTGCACCTGCGGCCGAAAGCCCTGTACTCAAGGAAACGGGGGGTACTGCAACCACCGCAACTCCCAGCGTGTATCTGTCGCAATCGCAGCAGCGCAGCGGGATCCTCGTGGGTAGGGCTGGCGACGTGAGAATCACGCTGCAGTGCCCAACTGCAGGCGCTGCATGTGTGATGACGGGCACCTTCACCACGACCTCGCCTGCAGCCAGATCGGGTATGTCGTCGTTCGCCACCACCACCACCCTGGCTTCATTCAAGAATGTGCGGGTGCCGGCGGGATCCACCAAGGCGATCACCGTGAGGCTCTTTCCCACCCCATTGCATTACCTGCAGGCGAATGGCGTGACCACCATCGGGGCCGTGCTCACCATTCGGAGAACTGTGGGGAGCGCCACCACGTCGAGCTCACAGAAGGCGCGCCTGCGTATTGCGCGCGTGCGTATTGCGGTGACCGGCTAGTAGAAAGAGCGCCGTAGTGACACGGGGCCCATATGCGCAGGGCATGCGGGCCCCGTGGGCACTTCCGTATGTGGTGCGGTACTAGGCGAGCGGACCCGCGGCCACCACGGCCGGGCTCACCATCGACTGATGGGCATGCGCGAACCGATTCCGTACTGGCCGCCGGTCCACCCGGTGTTCACCAGGGAGGCCACCGCGCTGGTCTTGTCGAGGCACTCACCCAGCATCTCGGCGTACACGTTGGGCTTCTGCGGCAGGAACGGCGAGCCGAAGCAGGTGCTGAACGTGGTCTGCGGCTCGGTCACACCCACCTCGGTGCCGGCCAACTTGGCCGTGTAGCCGGAGAGGAAGTGGAACATGGCCTGCTCAGGCGTGAGGCGGGCGAGGGGCGGCAGCACGCCGAAGGCGTCGGCGGCGAGCATCACCACGGTGCGTGGCGCGCGCCAAGTGCTCTGTGAAAGCCACGGGCAAGGGGAAGAGGGCCACGCACACCTTTGCCTGCAGGCTTGGTGTGAAGAAGGGCACCTGGACCATCACCACTTCCGCACGCGCAAAGAACGGCACCACCGTGGCGCACTCGGTGGTGACCAAGCGCGTGAGGTAGCGGGCCCAAAGACCCTCCCCATGGCGGCATCTGCCCGCATTCGCGTAGTCTCGGCCATGCCGAACCCCATATGAGGATCCCCTGATGACCCGCTCCGTCTTCTGGCGCCACTTCCGACTGCCCCTTGCTGCCGGTGCATGTCTCGCGGCGCTGAGCGCCGTTGCGCTCGGGGTGCTGCCCCAGCAGCAGGGCACCGTCGACCTGCTCACCGAGGCAAACGTCACCTTGAACGGCGCCGCTGCGGGTGACTACAGCGGCTGGTCAGTCGCCTCTGCAGGCGACGTCAACGGTGACGGCCTGGCAGACGTGATCGTGGGTGCGTCCGACGCAGACCCCTCCTCGCGTACCAACGCCGGATCCAGTTACGTGATCTACGGCACGGCCTCCCCATCGAATGTCAATCTCGCCTCCCTTGGATCCAGTGGCTTTCGCATCGACGGCGCCGCTGCCAATGACTACAGCGGCTGGTCAGTCGCCTCTGCAGGCGACGTCAACGGTGACGGCCTGGCAGACATGATCGTGGGTGCGTACGCCGCAGACCCCTCCTCGCGTAACGCCGCCGGATCCAGTTACGTGATCTACGGCACGGCCTCCCCATCGAATGTCGATCTCGCCTCCCTTGGATCCAGTGGCTTTCGCATCAACGGCGCCGCTGCCGGTGACTACAGCGGCTACTCAGTCGCCTCTGCAGGAGACGTCAACGGTGACGGCCGGGCAGACGTGATCGTGGGTGCGCCCGACGCAGACCCCTCCTCGCGTAACGCCGCCGGATCCAGTTACGTGATCTACGGCACGGCCTCCCCATCGAATGTCAATCTCGCCTCCCTTGGATCCAGTGGCTTTCGCATCGACGGCGCCGCTGCCGGTGACGGGAGCGGCTCCTCAGTCGCCTCAGCAGGAGACGTCAACGGTGACGGCCGGGCAGACCTGATCGTGGGTGCGCCCCGCGCAGACCCCTCCTCGCGTACTGACGCCGGATCCAGTTACGTGATCTACGGCACGGCCTCCCCATCGAATGTCGATCTCGCCTCCCTTGGATCCAGCGGCTTTCGCATCGACGGTGCCACTAGATATGACGGCATGGGCAACTCAGTCGCCCCTGTAGGAGACATCAACGGTGACGGCCGGGCAGATGTGATCGTGGGTGCGCGCTACGCAGACCCATCCTTGCGTGACGACGCCGGATCCAGTTCCGTGATCTACGGCAAGGCCTCCCCATCGAATGTCGATCTCGCCTCCCTTGGATCCAGCGGCTTTCGCATCGACGGCGCCGCTGCCGGTGACCAAAGCGGCAGATCAGTCGCCTCTGCAGGAGACGTCAACGGTGACGGCCGGCCAGACGTAATCGTGGGTGCGCCCTTCGCAGACCCCTCCTCGCGTACTGACGCCGGATCCAGTTACGTGATCTACGGCTTCCCCGCCGCGTCGGTGTCGTACCCGGGGGCGATTACCGCGACGGTTGGAACGCCCATCGACAGCGTCACCCCGACTGTGCAACGGACTGGCGCCGCCACCTTCAGCGTGAGCCCTGCCCTGCCGGCGGGGCTCAGCCTCGACACCGCAACTGGCGTGATCAGCGGTACACCCACCGAGGTAGCCACTGCCACCTCCACCGTGACCATGACCGACCTCTCCGGCACTGCGACCACCACGGTGTCGGTCGCGGTGGCTGCGCCCCCCGCAGATACGCCCCCCACAGCTGCGCCGACGCCTGCTGCTGCACCTGCGGCCGAAAGTCCTGTACTCACGGAATCGGGCGGTACTTCCACCACCTCAACTCCCAGTGTGCGTCTGTCGCAATCGCAGCGGCGTAACGGGATCCCCGTAAGTTCCGGTGGCGACGTAAGAATCACGCTGCAGCGGCCAGTTGGAGGTGCTGCATGTGCGATGACGGGCACCTTCACCACGACCTCGCCTGCAGCCAGATCGGGTATGTCGTCGTTCGCCACCACCACCACCCTCGGCTCGTTCAAGAATGTGCGGGTGCCGGCGGGATCCACCAAGGTGATCACCGTGAGGCTCTTTGCCACTCCGGTGCATTACCTGCAGGCGAATGGCGCGACCACCATCGGGGCCGTGCTCACCGTTCGGAGAACGTTGGGTTGCGCCACCACGTCGAGCTCACAGAAGGTGCGCCTGAGTATCCCGCGTGTGCACATGGCGGTGACCGGCTAGCAGGCAGATCGCCGTAACGACACGGGGCCCACATGCGCATGGCATGCGGGCCCCGTGGACACTGCGGTATGTGGTGCGGTGCTAGACGAGCGGACCCGCGGCCACCACAGCCGGGCTCACCATCTGCTCGTACTTCGCAAAGTTCTCCTTGAAGGCGGCCGCAAGCTTGCGGGCGGTCTCCTCGAACGCTGCGGGGTCCGGCCAGGTCTGGATGGGGTCGAGCAGCTTCGGGTCCACGCCCGGCACGCTCACCGGCACGTGCAGGCCGAAGATCGGGTCCTGGCGCGTCTCGGCGCTATCGAGCTCGCCGTTGATGGCAGCGCGCACCAGGGTGCGGGTTGCCTTGATGGGCATGCGCGAACCGATTCCGTACTGGCCGCCGGTCCACCCGGTGTTCACCAGGTAGGCCACCGCGCCGGTCTTGTCGAGGCGCTCGCCCAGCATCTCGGCGTACACGTTGGGCTTCTGCGGCAGGAACGGCGAACCGAAGCAGGTGCTGAAGGTCGTCTGCGGCTCGGTCACACCCACCTCGGTGCCGGCCAGTTTGGCCGTGTAACCCGAGAGGAAGTGGAACATGGCCTGCTCGGGCGTGAGGCGGGCGATGGGCGGCAGCACGCCGAAGGCGTCGGCCGTGAGCATCACCACGGTGCTTGGAATACCCGCACGCTTCTCGGGCACCGAGCCCGGGATCTGCGTGAGGGTGTACGCGGCACGCGTGTTCTCGGTGATGGAGTCGTCATCGAGATCGAGCTGACGCGTTGCCGGGTTCATGACGGCGTTCTCAACCACCGTGCCGAAGTGTTTGGTGGTGGCGAAGATCTCCGGCTCGGCCTCGGCCGAGAGGTTGATGATCTTCGCGTAGCAGCCGTTCTCGATGTTGAACACACCATCGTCGGCCCAGCCGTGCTCGTCGTCACCAATGAGCCTGCGCTCGGGGTCGGTGCTGAGCGTGGTCTTGCCGGTGCCCGACAGGCCGAAGAACACCGCGACGCGGCCGTCGTGGGCCACGTTGGCCGAGCAGTGCATGCTGAGCACACCGGTCTCGGGCAGACGGTCATTCATGAGGGTGAAGATCGACTTCTTGATCTCACCGCCGTACTTGGTGCCGCCGATGAGGATCTCGAGCTTGGTCAGGTTGAGCGTGACGAAGCCGGATGAGTTGGTGCCGTGCGTTGCCGGGTCGGCATCGAACGTGGGCGCGTGCAGGATGACGGCCTTGGGCTCGTGCACCTTGATCTCGTCGGGCGTTGCCGGGATGAACATGGTGCGGGCAAACAACACATGCCACGCGCTCTCGCTGACCAGACGCAGCGGCAGGCGGTGCTCGGGGTGGGCGCCGGCGAAGGCGTCCAGCACAAACAGCTCGCGGCCGTCGCTGAGGTGGGCAGCAAGGTCGCCGCGCAGCACATCGTTGTGTGCTGGCTCGATGGGCTGGTTGGGGCCCCACCACACGCGGGCCTCGGAGCCGGGCTCCTTTACGGTGAACTTGTCCTTGGGGGAACGACCCGTGTTGGGTGCCGTGTTCACCAGCAGTGGACCGCCCTCACAGATCACGCCTTCATCACGACGGAGTGCGTGCTCGTAGAGCTCTTCCGTTGTGGGGTTCCAGTGGATGGTTCCCGAGGTCGTAACGCCGTGTGAATCCAGTCCGACCGGCCCGTTGCCGTTGCTCATCCAATCCCTCCGGTGGGGTTTCTCGTCCGCGAGGGGCGCGACCCGCTTCGCGATCCGTGAAAGGTACCCGTTTCGTCGGCGTCAATCAGCACGGAGCAGTGGGTCATTCGTCCCGCTGATAGCGTCGCCGTAATGCGCCGCGACGAGTTGCAATCCACTGGTACGCAGGTTCCCGTGTTGGCCACAGTGGCCCTCGGGCCCCTTCCGCAACCCGGTAACTGGGCCAGACGACTTGAACTGCTGGGGATGGACGTCATCACCACCGGCGCTGCCGTCGACGATCCCGAACTGATCCGCGCAGCCGTGGCCGCGGTGCCGCACCGGCCGGTGCTCGCCCGCGCAGGCGATCCCGAGGCACTTGTGGCCGTAGGCGCACACATCGTGGTGATGGATGGCGTGGCTCCCGATGGGGCCTACGCATTCCGTCCCGACGAGGTGCTCGTGATGCCCGTGGCCGCCGACGCGCCTGCCGAGAATGCCAATGACGTGGCGCGCGATGTGCTCATGGCGGCACGCGAGGGGTCGCCATCGTCCCTCTGGGTGGCAGCTCCCGACCTATCCGGCGTGCCCGAGGACGTCGTGGAGGCCAAGTTGCGGGCCATGGCTGAGGGAGCCCGCATGGCCCGTATGTGGCTCGCGAAAGAGCAGTTCGACACTGATTGAGGTGGGATGTGGGGGAAACGCCCGTCGGGCGTCTAACCTGATGCAGTAATGGTGACCCCCTTTCGACGCGCCCGAGTGGTGTTGCGGGCCTCCCTGCCCACGATTATCGGGCTGGTTGTCATCGCAATCGCCGTGGCCAACCTTGCTGATGTCGTGTGGTCGGGCATGGCCGAGCACTTTGAGGTGCTGGCGCGACTGGTGCCGGAGCGTGCGGCTCCGTGGGCCCATGCTCTGGCCGCACCCGTCGCCGCGCTCATGCTCGGGCTGGGCTGGGCGCTTACCCAGCGCCGCCGCGCCGCACTTGCAATCGCCGTGGCGCTGCTCGGCGTGATGGCCGTCACCATGGCGGGCGAGCGACGCCCGGCCGACGCCATTGCATGCGCTGTGCTGGCCGTGCTGCTGTACCTCGCTCGCAGCGCCTTCCCGGTGATGCCGCCGCCCGCTGCCATCCGCCAGTCTGGTCGCCGTATCCCGTTTGTGGCCGTGGGATCGTTTGTTATTGGTGTGCTTGCCATCGTGGTGGCACGCGGCGACGCCGTGCCCGAGATCAGCGGTGGGGACGTGGTGCGCGAGGCATTTTCACTGCTCACCTGGCGCGCTGGCCCAGCCGACTTTCCGGCCACCTTCCACTGGCTGCCCGAGGCGCTGGCCCTGGTGAGCATCATCGCGCTGGTGGTGGTGCTGGCACCGCTCATGCGGCGCCCGCCATTCACCCCCGACCCGCAGACGGCGGCCTCGCGCCGGCGCGTTGACGATCTGGTGAGCCGTCACGACAGCGGCAGCCTGTCGTCATTCCTGCTGCGGGCCGATCACCACTGGATGTTCTCCGACGATCGTGACGCGGTGCTGTCGTACCGGGTGGAGTCGGGTGTGTTTCTGGTGGCCGCCGACCCAGTGGGGCATCCCGACGCGCTGCCCGGGCTGGCGCAGAAGGCCGCCGATACCGCCGAGCGTCATGGCCTGCTGTTTGGTGTGATGGCCGCATCCAGTGCCATGCGACCGCTGTGGCGTCAAGTGGGCCTTCATGCGTTCTATTTGGGTGACGAGGCCACAGTGGAGGCCAACTCCTTCTCACTGGAGGGTCGCGCCATCCGCAAGGTTCGCCAGTCGGTGACCCGTCTGGAGCGCGAAGGGTTTACCGCCGAGCTGGTGCGTGTGCGCGATCTGGGCACCACCGACCGGGCTGCCGTTGGGGACCTCCATCGCGCATGCCGTGGTGGCCAGGCCGAGCGCGGGTTCTCAATGGCATACGACCGCGTGGAAGACCCGGGTGGACAGCCCTCGTGGGTGGCGATCGCTCGCGGCCCCGATGGCACACTCGCGGGAGTCATCCACTTCGTTCCCGGGTATCGTGGCCGCACCCAGTCGCTGGCAATGCAGTTGCGTGCACCCGAGACCCCCAACGGGCTCATGGAGTTCCTTACGGTGCGGGCGATTACCCGGTTTCGCGACGAGGGTGTTGAGGATGTCTCACTCAACTTCGTGACCGGTGGCCGGTACTTCCGTGAGCAGGACACCTCAACGCAGCGGGCGCTCAACCACACATTGCGCTTTGCCGACCGCTGGTTTCAGGTGAAACGGCTGGAGAAGTTCACCGAGAAGTTCTTTCCCCGGTGGGATGCCCGGTACGTGATGTACCCCGGCCTGGTGATGGGGTTTCTGCGCGTGGGCATGGCCGCGATGTGGGCTGAGGGGCAGCTTGCGCGCCCCGGCGACCTCCTTAGGCGCCCGGTGCCGCATCAGCCCGAGGTGGTTGATCAGACGGAGCTTGCGAAGATGCCTGGGCGATGAACGCGCGGATGGCCATCTCGGCCTGACGCCAGAGCGGGTGCAGATCGACCACACGCCCCGCTTTCTTAAGGATCATCACCCGTGCCAGTGGCACGCGACCAACGAGGCCGAGTGAGCGGCTCGCGCGCAATGGCCGCGACTCAGGGATGCGCGAGCGCATCGTTGGGAGCCCTACCTCCATAAGTGCGCGGTCCGCACCATGTG
>CAJAPZ010000127.1 GCA_903943955.1 uncultured Actinomycetes bacterium | reverse complement strand
TGCAGCGGCCTGCCCGCCGGTGATCGCGCCGCCCCCAACGGGCATGCGCGCACCCTTCATGGTCACCTGCTGGATGGTCACGGCAAACGGGCCGGGCATGGGGCGTGCTCTCTCTCGCGAACGGCCACGTGACCCTAGCGCCACACGCCTTCGTGGCGTCGTCAGGGTGCCGGATGGGATGGCGACGGTGTTGCACCATAAGAACGGTGCCCGTGCATTGCGGCGCGCGAGGCGATACGCCGCTACCTTTGTCGGCGATGGGTCAAGCACCCGCTTGGGAAATCACACTTCTGAGGCGCCCCCCTGGCGCCCGCCGCCCTCGGGTGGCAGGCCGGGTCGTGTTCGAGGCGCCCGACTTGAAGCGCGCCCGCACGGCAGCGCGGAAGGCACTCGAAGAGCGTTCGGCTGGCGACGACAAGTGGTCGCTGGGTGTGTTGAAGCCGCTCACGCCAAAGGCGCCCGGCACGCACCGCTACAGCGTTATCTACGCCGAGTGGGTTGATTCCGACGTGCAATTTGAGCGCCGCGACGTGCACGTGATCGAGGTATGGGCAGCTGATGCCCAGGATGCCCGCCGCTTGTCAACGGTGGAGATTCAGGACGTTGAGGGCTATCGGCCCGCGTGGCGCGTGCGCAGCGTCGTCCGAGTCGCCGGCAAGGCCTGATCCACGTGGCTGCTGCCCGCCTTCCGCTGATTATCGGCGATGCGCGGGTGGATACGCCGGAGTGGTTTCCGGTTGATGATCGCGCGACCGGTGCTGTGATGGCCGAGGTAGCAGCCGGTCGCCCGGAGGACGTTGACCGTGCGGTGGCCGCAGCCCGTGCGGCGCTTCCGGCCTGGGATGCCCTGGGTCCGTTGGGTCGCGCGGCCGTGATGACCAAGTACGCACACGTTCTTGATGCGCACCAGGGTGAGATCGCCGAGTTGATTCACCATGAAGAGGGCAAGCCGATCGGCGAGGCGCAGGCCGAGGTGGCCCGTGCGTGTGAAGTGGTGCACCACTTTGCGGGTGAGGCCGAGCGCCTGTGGACCCGCCAGCTGCCCGGCGCCAATCTGAGCACCGGCTCCATTGTGCGTCCGGCACCTATCGGCGTGGTGGCCGCAATCACGCCGTGGAACTTCCCGGTGGCCCTGGTGCTGTGGAAGTTGGGGCCCGCGATGGCGGCGGGTTGCACCATGATCGTGAAGCCGGCGATCGAGGCCCCGCTGGCAGCGCGCCGTCTGTGCGATCTGGCCACTGAGGCCGGGGTTCCCGATGGGGTTATCTCGTGCATCACCGGCGACGGCCCAATTCTCGGCGAGGCGCTGTGCACGCATTCGGGCGTGGACAAGGTGGCCTTTACCGGATCGCGCCGCGTGGCCGAGCAGATCGCTGCATGGGCATCACCGCGTCTCAAGGCCCTGTCGCTGGAGCTCGGCGGGCACGGGGCCTTGCTGGTGCTCGACGACGCCGACCTCGATGTGGCGGCCGAGGTGGCCCTGATGCAGGGCTACGCAAACTGCGGACAGGCCTGTTACGCCGTCAACCGGGTGCTGGTACCTCGCCATCTCGAAGCCGACTTCCTCAACCGCCTGCGCCCCGGCATTGCCGCGCTGAATCTGGGCCCAATGGCCACCGACCGCGGACGCGACCGCCACGCCATGCTCATGGACGATGCCCGTGCCAAGGGCGCCACCGTTGAGGGCGGCGCGCTCCTCGACGGCAACTACGTGGAGCCCGCGCTGGTCACCAATGCGGGCCCCGGCGTGCTGCTGGTTGATGAGGAGCCCTTCACCCCCGTGGTCGTGGTGATGCCCTACGACGATCTGGACGCCGCAGTGGCCGAGGTGAACCGTCCGGATTACGGGCTGGTGTCGTATCTGTGCGGGGGTGATTCACGTCGCACGCTCGAGACCGCCCAGCGCATCGAATGCGGCACGGTCGCCGTCAACGGGTGGCGTGTGGTGGTGCCGTATGCGCCGTATGCAGGCTGGAAGGGGTCGGGTATCGGCGCCGAGTTGGGGCAGCCCGGGCTCGACGCCTTTATCCGCTGGCAGCACCTGAGGGTGCTCGCCTGAGGCAGTCAGCCGTTCGCGGCCACGTGCACGCGGCGGGCGTACACCAGTTGCTCAACCTTCGGGCGCGCACCGGCGAGCCCCGAGTCGCCCACGCCGCCTACCACCAGGTGGGGGTCCTGATACAGCGGCCCCTCGTTGATGGTGATGCGGGCGCCCCTCAGCGCGTCGGCCACGGTTCTGGCGCGTGCGGACGGGCCGAACACGGCTGCGCCGAGCCCGAATGGCGAGTCGTTGGCAAGGCGCACCGCATGGCGGGCGTCGTCGGCGATGGCCATTCCCCGAAGCGGCGCGAACGACTCCTCGCGCCACAGGCGCGACCCCAGTGCGGGCGATGGCAGCAATACGACGGTGGGGGTCAAAACGCCACCGGCCGAGTTGCCGCCAGTGATGACGATTCCGCCGGCTGCCACTGCCTCGTCCAGATCGGCCAGGGCGCGCTCGAGCGCGGCAGCCGAAATGGGGGCCACATCGGTTGCCTCGTCGTCGGCCGGACCTGTCACCAGATCACCCACTGCCTCCACGAGCAGGGGCACGAACTCGTCACGGGCGGCGCGCTCCACGATGATTCGCTTGGCGGCCATGCACAGCTGTCCCGCGTTGGCGAACCCTCCGAGCGCCGCCGCGGCCGCCGCGCGCTCCATGTCGGCGCCGTCCAGCACCACCATGGCGTCGTTTCCCGATGCCTCGGGGATATACGGGCGCAGGGTCGCTCCCTCGGCGTAGGCGGTGGCCAGACGCACCATGTGACGCCTGCAGGTGGCCGTGGATGCATGGGCCACGATCGCGCCGATTCCGGGTTCGGTCATCATCGCCTCGGCATCCTCGGGCGGTGTGGTGACAAGTTGCACCGCCCCGATGGGCCAGCGGTAGGTGAGCGACTCGAGCACACGCGCCGTGGTGCCACCCACACGACGCGATGGCCGGCTGAGCAGGGCATTGCCGCCCGCCAGGCCCGATGCCGCGATGAGCGTGGGAACCCAGATGGGCGAGTTGGCCGAATGCCAGCCGAACACCACCCCGTACGGCGCCCACTCCAGCCGGGTGCTGCCCGACCGGGATGGCACATCCCGTGCGCGGATGGCCTCGGCCAGA
>CAJAPZ010000126.1 GCA_903943955.1 uncultured Actinomycetes bacterium | reverse complement strand
TCGCCCCGCACACCGCTGATTACGATCGATGCAACCACCGGAGCCGTAGGTGTCACCGCAGCACTCGCAGACGACCAGGGACTCCAGCCAGCACCGTTCAATGCCCGGACCGTAAACGAGTACGCCGTGCCGTTTCTCAGCCCGGTCACCTCACAGGACGTCGCCGAACCCAGACATGACCCACCCGGCGGAGTTGAGATCACCTGGTACGTCGACACGCCAAACGAACCCGTCGACTCAGGTGGCGACCACGAAACCGAGACAGCCCTGTCCCCGGCAACCCCGGCCACATTCAAGGGGGCTGACGGCGGGTAGATGGGCGGTGGTGTGGGTGAGCAAGTCCATCCCCGGTCAACGGCGTACCACTCCAGGAAGGGGTAACCGGAGTTGTTCACCACGCAGCTGACCCACGTCGTGCCAGCGGTTAGGGAATCGGAGATGGACCAGCCACCGGACGAATAGAGGGAGGGCGAGGCCATGGCTGCGCGACTGGACTCCGTGCCATAGGCCGCTGTTGCCGCGGGTCCTGAGTCTGTCGGATTCCAGAAGGAGTCGGTGATGTCGGCTGCACCGGAGAGGGCATCCACGCCCAGGAGTCCGCCCGCGCTGTCATCGGCGGTGACGTCAGTCGCATCGACCGCGCCCACCGCGTAGGCCCGTAACAGCGTGACCGAGGGTCCAGCGACCGCATTGGCTTGCCCGACGAGGCCACCGGCGGCCCAGCGACCGGTCGCCAATCCGGTCGCGTACGAATCGGCGATGGCCACGGGCTGCCCACCGGCCGGTCCGATCTGCTCGGTCGCGCCGACAAGTCCGCCCGCGTAGCCGTTGAAACTGGTGCTGCTTCCCATCGCAAAGGACTCTTCGATCGTGATGGAGTGAGTGTCATCCGTCACCGCTACTCCGATGAGTCCCCCCGACCCGGAAACAGAGTCGGCGGCAGCGCCCGTGGCGTAGCTCCGGGCGATGCTGACCGGGGCCCTGGCCCACCCGACCAGGGCGCCGCTCGCTCCGAACGACGCAGCGTTGCCAGTCGCGAATGAATCCAGGATCACCACGTCCTGCGCCGAACCGACGAGGCCCCCGCTCATCCCCGTGAATCCACCGCTCACCGACGCGGCGCTTGACGAATCGCTGATGGTGGTAGCGCCAGCTGCCGCTCCCACCAGTCCCCCCGATGCATTGCCGCCGGACGTCACCGTGGCACCAGCCCCACCATTGATCACGTGGACGTCGTTGATTGACGTCGTGTCATCGACCAACCCTGCGAGGACACCCACGTAGGGACCGGTTGATGCAATCGCCGGGTCGACGAGGGTGATATCCGTCAACGTTGCGCCATTGACGTGGGAGAAGAGCCCCACCTTGGTCGTTCCATTGATGGCCAAACCCTCGATGGCCCACCCGTTGCCGTCGTACGTGCCGTCGAAGGTGTAGGTGTCATCGCCGATGCCGTGCGTCCAGTCAGCGGTAGCGCTGAGATCAAGGTCGGCGGTCTGCTTGAAGTAGTAGCCGTGATGCGCGTAGTAGGACGCGTTGTCTCTCAGGCATTCGAGGTTGGCGATGCTGCTGATGAGGAAGGGGTCGCCCGAGGTCCCGGCCCCCTGGGTAATGCAGCCGTTGGCATTCGCCGGCGTTGCTGTCACGACGGCTCCGGTGAGCAGCGCGCAGATTGAGACGGTGGCAATTACCGATACCCGGGGCACCTTCGGGACACTACGCCCGAAAATGCCATTTCGCCCAAACTGTCGCAGACGTGGCGCGGGGCGTCCCTAGCCAGAGGTGAACGCCTGCACCATGGCTGCCAGTCACCGTCTCTGGCATCACCAAACTACGCCGGGTCCCCGCGATGGTGGCGGTAATGCAGTCCGTCGGCGTAGGGGCCAGCCAGATGCGGGGACTCGCGGTGCTGGAGCTCCTCGGGGCGGCCGGGCTGTTTGTGGGTATCTGGAGCAAGCCGATCGGGGTGGCCGCCGGAGTGGGGCTCTGTCTCTACTTCCTCGGCGCACTCGTCGTGCATGTGCGCGCGAAGCACTCGGCCAAGGATCTAACCCCGGCTCTCATTGTTTTCCTGCTCGCCGTGATCGTCACAATTCTGGAGTTCGCCAGGTAGTTGCCGACAACCCGGTAGTGCGGACATGCGGTGCCCGCACTACCCCCTCTGAACTCGGTGTGACGGGGAACTGCTTCGCGGTGCCGTCAGCCCACGGCTGCATCGTGGGGCTGAGACGCTTGAGGACGCGCTGGGCGTTGAGCAGTCCCTGCATCTCCTGCTGCACGTCGGCATAGTCGGGGTTGCCATT
>CAJAPZ010000125.1 GCA_903943955.1 uncultured Actinomycetes bacterium | reverse complement strand
CCAGCGGCCCCTTGAGCGCCACCCGCGTCCGTTTGATCGAATCGAGGGTGGCGTCGGGGATCGGATCGTTCCACCGGGCCACACCGGCCATGCCGGCCACCTGCCGGTCCCATTCGATGTCGGCGCCGGCAGCGGCCAGAATGCGAACCGTGGCGTCGGCGATGGACGGTCCGATGCCGTCGCCGGGGATGAGCGTTACTGGAGTGGCCATGGCGGAAAGATCGCCCCGGGGGGGCAGCGAGTGAAGCGGGGGGCTGGACGCCGCGACCGCGCGGCGACGGACCATGCGGTCGGGAGTACGCCCTGCCCCACTTTCGCAGGTTTTCCGGCCGCCATTATTGACAACACCCCATACGGGAGCGTACCCGTCTCTGTATGTCCTCCCTCCCCTCCCGCCTCGTGCGCCAGGTCCCGTGGATCGCCATCGCCGTCCTCGGCGCCGGCTCCCTCGCCACCGTGGCCCTGAACAAAGGTGAGACGATCAGCGCCGCGTGGTTGCTCACCGCGGCTGTCTGCACGTACCTCATCGCCTACCGGTTCTACAGCCGGTTCATCGCGAGCAACATCTTCGCCCTCGACGCCACCCGGGCCACACCGGCCGAGCGGCTCGACGACGGTCGCGACTACGTGCCGACGAACAAGTGGATCGTCTTCGGCCACCACTTCGCCGCGATCGCCGGCCCGGGTCCGCTGGTCGGCCCCACGCTGGCGGCCCAGTTCGGCTTCCTGCCCGGTGCGCTCTGGATTCTGGTGGGCGTCGTGCTTGGCGGAGCCGTCCAGGACTTCGTGATCTTGTGCGCCTCGGTGCGCCGCGACGGCAAGTCGCTGGGACAGATGGCCAAGGAAGAGATCGGCACGGTGGCCGGTGCCACGGCGCTCGTGTCCATCCTGGGCATCATGATCATCCTGATCTCGGTGCTCGCCCTCGTGGTCGTGAATGCGCTGCGCGACAGCCCGTGGGGGACCGTCACCATCGGCCTCTCGATCCCGATCGCGATGCTGATGGGCGTCTACCTGCGCTGGATCCGTCCGGGCCAGGTGCTCGAGGCCACCGCGGGCGGACTGTTCCTGCTGTTCCTCTCCCTGTATGCAGGCAAGTGGGTGGCCGAGTCGGCCACGTGGGCGCCGGTGTTCACGCTGAGCGGGACCACGCTGTCGCTGTCCATCATGGTGTACGGCTTCTTCGCCTCGGTGCTCCCGGTGTGGATGCTGCTGGCGCCGCGCGACTACCTCTCCGCGTTCGTGAAGATCGGCGTGGTGCTGGCGCTGGGCGTCGGCATCATCGTGGTGATGCCCGACCTGGAGATGCCGCCGGTCACCAAGTTCATCGACGGCACCGGCCCAGTGTTCGCCGGCAAGCTGTTCCCGTTCGTGTTCGTCACAATCGCCTGCGGCGCGATCTCCGGGTTCCACGCGCTGATCTCCTCGGGTACCACACCCAAGCTGCTGCGCCGTGAGCCCGATGCCCGCCTGATCGGCTATGGCTCGATGCTCACCGAGTCGCTGGTGGCCACGATGGCGCTCATCGCCGCCTGCGTGCTGACGCCGGGCATCTACTTCGCGATCAACTCGCCGGCCGCGGCGATCGGCACCACCGCCATGAGCGCGGCCGATGCCATCAACGGCTGGGGGCTGTTCAAGACCATCTCGGCGGCGGACCTCGAAACGCTGGCGCGTCAGGTGGGTGAGAATTCGCTGCT
>CAJAPZ010000124.1 GCA_903943955.1 uncultured Actinomycetes bacterium | reverse complement strand
GCTTGAGCGCATTGCGACGTTCCGCCAGTTGCCGGCTAGGCAGACCGTGCTCCCGCCAGCGAACCGCATCGCCCGGGTTGATGGCGTGGTGCTGGCTTCACTGCCCCCGGCAGAGATCGCCAAGCGCCTCCGGCGCGCGATCAACGGCACGTGTAACCCCAAGCTGCCGTGCAAGGCGCATCTGGTGGCGATCGACGACATCGGGAATGCGTTCAAGGGGCGGGCTGGATCCCGCCTGAGCACCGCAATGAACCAACTCGACGCCCCATCCCCCTGGGGTTCCAGTTATGCAAAACGCGTGATGATGTACGTGGCATACCCCATGATGAAAGCGATGGAGTCACCTGCCGAGCGATCGCACTGGCGCGGTGCCATTGCCGCTGTCGCCGCCGGGGAGAGCTACTGGCTCGAGATGTACAACAGCGCAGGCGTGGGGCAGATCGGCGCGATCAACTACGACGACTGGCGAAACCTGCCGGCGGCCTCGATGCGCGCCATCACCGCCCACGGCGGCCGTGTGGCCCGGGCGCACTTCATTCTGGGTCCCTCCATCGGCACCGTCGCCGGCATGCCCGCAGCCATGTGCCCCTCGCGCCAAGGCTGCGCATGGGTGGCCACGCATGCCACCAGCCTCAACAGCCGCATCGCGCGTAATGGCACCGGCGTGTACCGATTTGGACCAAAGCAACTGGGCGCGCTCTGCGTGCAGTCAATCGCCATGCCCGAGACCGACAGCAAGGTGAGCCACGCGGTCGTCACGCGGCTCTGCCGTGAGTGGACCCGCGCCACGCAGGCGGAGTCCACTCACACGCAGCGCTAGTTGGTCTCGCAGGCCGGCTGGTAGATCGCCTTCGGTACCTGATTACCGGGCGAGATGCACACCTTCTGACGGTCCTTCGGAATCCAGAACTGGCCTTCGGCCTCGAACACCGTGGTGCCCGTGTACTGGGCATCTCCCGTGCCCGAGTTGACGTAGGCATACGCCCAGCCATCTGAGCACTCAAATGACGTCGGTGTGGAGAGGGTGTTGGGCGCTTTCGCGGTGCCGGTGGCTTCGACAGCCTTGCTGAGAGATGCCTGGTCGCAGGTCGCAGTTCCACCGACCTTCTGACCAGTGGTCGTAGCTGCTGTCGTGGTAGCCGCAGCGGTGGTAGTCGATGCGACGGTGGCCGCAGCGGTGGTAGTGGTGTCGACCGAGGCCGTATCGGCAGACGACGATGATGATCCGCACCCCGCAAGGAGGGCGGCTGAGCAGAGTGTGACGGCCGCAAGGCCGCCGATGCGGGTGATGTTCATACCTTGGACGCTACCGCCCGGCTCGGCGCGTGACGTACTCTGGGGCCGTGGATGACCTTGAACTGCTGCGCCGTCACGAGCCGATCCTTCGCTTCAACAAGGTGGAGCTCTTCCTTCCCGCAGATGTGGGTGCCTACGTCGAGGCCTGTTCGGTGTGGGAGCGCGACGCCGATGGAAGTGATCAGAAGTTGGCGGAACCGGGTGAGACCGACCTCGATGGCCTCGCACAGTTAGGGCGTGATCGCGCCAGCCGCACGATGCATCTGCGATACGTGCACACCCCGCTCACGCGGCGCGAGTACCGCAATTGGCACAAGGCCGGCAACGGTCCGAGCATGCGCCAGGCCAGCCGATTTATGCGTGTGGGCGTCATCGCCCGCCTCATCGACGCCCTCTTTCGGATCACCCTGCTGTTCCGCGGGCGTGTGCCGCGGGGAGCCGTCGCCGCCGGCGAAATCACCTACCGCGACCACATCGCCGGGAATGGCACCCCCTACTACGGCCGGGTAGTGCACGAAGCCGGTTGGACTGTCCTTCAGTACTGGTTCTTCTATTGCATGAACGATTGGCGATCGTCGTTCCACGGCATCAACGATCACGAGGCCGACTGGGAGATGGTCAACTTGTACCTCTCTCCCGATGCCACGGGTGACCTCACCACCAAGTGGGTGGCCTTCTCGTCGCACGATGCCGAGGGCGACGCACTTCGGCGTCGTGTTGACGATCCCGATCTGGAGTGGGTGGGCCAGCACGTGGTGGCATACCCCGGCGCGGGCTCCCACTCCCACTCGCCCATCCGTACCGATGAGCTGGTGCGGGTTGACCCGCCGATTCTTCGCACGCCCATCCGCTGGGCCCGTCGGGCGCTGCGCGCCATCACGCCGTGGACCGACCTGAGTGAGATCGAAGAGGGTCTGGGAATCCCGTTCGTGGACTACCACCGTGGCGATGGGGTGAGCATTGGCCCCGGGGGCGACCGCGAATGGCAGCCGGTGGTCATTGACGACACCACGCCGTGGGTGCGCGACTTCCGTGGGCGGTGGGGCCTCGACACCCGCGATCCCTTCGGTGGCGAATCAGCGCCCACAGGGCCGAAGCACGACCGCGACGGCATCGACCGTGTTCGCTGGGAGGATCCCCTCGGCTGGGCTGGGATGCAAAAGGTCGATCCCGATCCCGCTGCGGCAGCGCGTTCCGTAGACATCCGTGCCCATGATGTGCGCGACCGAATGGCCGAGATCGATGCACTGGTCGACGAGCAACGCGTTGCGGCCCGCCGGGAGGGCATCGAGGTCCATGTGATGATGGGCGACAGCGCCACGGCCGAGATCGCCCAAGCCCGCCGCTCCGCCGTCACAGCACGCGAAGAGGCCATCAACGCCCTGAGGGTTGAGCGGCGGCACCTCGAGGCCGAGAGCGCGGCGCTGCAGGCTGCCGCCGACCAGGGGCTTCCACCCGAGGGCCCCCGGGCGCATCTGGGGAACGACGTCGATCAGGGCGAGGATCCCCAGTCGCGTGTGCGCCACCGCGTGCTGCGCATCTGGGCGGCGGTCAGCACACCGCTCCTCATCACGCTCATCATCTGGCTGCTCGTTGGCAACTCGAGTTCGCACTACACCGTGGGCGTCGTTGTGGGTATCACGCTGCTGGTGGGCATCGAGGCCCTGGCGCGCGGCCGCCTACTTGCATTCCTCGTCACCGCGTTGGCGCTTGTGGCCGCCATCCTCATCATCGGCGGGCTGGTGCAGCAGTGGCGCCTCACACTGGCGATATTGCTGGCCATCGGTGCCGTGGTGCTGCTGTGGCAGAACCTCCGCGAGCTGCGTTCGGGCTAGATACCCGGCCGTACGGTGATTGCAGGGTCCCCGTACACGCCACGCACCGTGCAGATCCTGCTGCAGTAAGGGGGATATGAACCACGTGTTGCGAATCTTCGCGACGTGTTCCCATGTAACCCGTTTGCCGCGATGTCCGGTCTAGCCTCACGTTCCTGATGAGTCGCCGCTCAACAATTGGACGTCGTCGTGTCGCCCTGTTCGCCGCCATGGCCCTCGTGCCGGTGGGTGTCGTGGGGTCGCTTACGGCGGTTGCGCTGGCGCAGCCGGCACCCGGAGATGGGCCCGTTCCGAGCGCAGCCTTCAGGTATGCGCAAGAGGCAGCGCGCGGGCTGACCAAGGCCAACCTGTGGGCGGGCGAGGTGGATGCCGTCGCGCTGTCGCGCGATGCCACGCGTCGCGACCTCGTGCGCTTGATGCAGTTGGTACTGAAGCTGCCGGGGGGTGCCATTGGCACACCGTGGCGGGATATCGCACCCGACGATGCCGATGGTGCCGCGACCCGCCATGTCATCGCTCGCGGCTGGCTTCAGGCCTCAGCCGGGCAAGCGGTGCTCGATCAGCCTCTCACGGGGATTGAGGCGAACCGCGCCTGGACACTCGGGCTCGGCATGAAGAAGGCCATCAACACGATGGCGCGTCTCCGCGATGGAGGGGGTCACACCTTCACCCTGCCCGTGGGATTCGCAACGTCCATCACCGCTCGCGAGGCCGGACTTCGCCGCAACTTCCCGGCCAGCGACGAGGCCTTGGAGCGCACCGATGCCCAGCCCATCCGCCTGGCCGATCTGGTGCTCATGGCGGCGCGTGGGCACGCCATCCGGGGCAACGGCATACCTTCGGCCGTACGCGCGCTCGAACGCTTCTCGATCCCCGCAATTGCCCCTGAGGTCCGCCCGCTCGTGCAGCGGGCCCTGTCGCTGGTGGGGTACCCCTATGTGTGGGGAGGTGAGGCACCGGACCTGAACGCGAGCGCCGATCCCCAGGCCGCCGCCGGTTTCGACTGCTCAGGCTTTATCTACTTCGTCTGGCACACCGGCGATCGCGCAGCCGAGGCATCCATCAACGTGCCCGACGGGCGCACCACCTACACGATGAATGTGGGGAGCCGCGGGGTGAAGGTGCCGTGGAAGAAGGCCCAGGCAGGTGATCTGGTGTTCTTTGGGGCGGCAGGGCCGAAGACCCCCGACGCCGAGGCATCGCACACCAGCCTCGCCCTCGGCAACCGCTGGATCATCCACTCATCTGGCGGGCGTGCGGGGCTCAGCATCTCGTTCCTGCCCACCTACTGGCCCGCGGGCATCCAGGATGCGCGTACCTACCGCGCAGCGGCCGCGCCTCCCGCCACCGCTGCACCGGTGGCCACCACGCCCACCACCAGCACCCCGGCTGCAGTACCCACGCCGGTTGCCCCCGCTCCCACCGCGCCACAGCCACCTGCGCCGCCGCCGGGTTCGGGTGGCGCGCAGCCACCTCCCCCGGGCTGATCAGCCGCCAGGCGCACCCCGCGGCCGAAACAGATAGTGCGACACGATGAACTCGCTGCCGTCCAGATAGCCCCAGAGCCCGGCGCAGGCAAGAAAGAAGAGGCGCCAGCGCCGAAACCACCGCTCTCCCTCTCCAGGGTGCGCCATCTCAAGCACTGCGGTCGCCGCCTCCCGGTGTCGCACAAGATTGTCATCCCAGGCAAGGGCCGTCTTCTCGTAGTGCACGCCGGATATCCGCCAGTGATCAACCACGACGAGGTCGTCGGTGACGTGCAGCAGAAGGTCGTCCGACGGCATGGTGCCGCCCGTAAAGAAGTGCCGGCCGATCCAGTCGCGCGGGTCGTTCTCCACAAACTCAAAGCCCAGATCGCGATGGGTGAACACGTGGACGAAGAAGGCTCCGTCGGGGCGCAGCCACCTGACGATACGGGCGAAGAGGGCCGGGTGGTTCTTCACGTGCTCCAGCATCTCCACGCTCACGATGCGGTCGAAGTCGCGGGCCATCTGCAGCTCGTTCACGTCGGCGGTGATGACCTCCACGTTGGCAAGCCCCCGCTCGCGGGCCTGGGCCTCAATAAAGTGCCGCTGCCCGGTGGAGTTGGAGACCGCCGTGATGCGACTCGCCGGATAGTGCTCGGCCATCCAGAGCGTGAGTGAGCCCCACCCGCACCCGAGCTCCAGCACATCCTGTCCATCCCGTAGCCCTGCGCGACTGCATGTGAGCGCCAGCATGTCGTCCTCGGCAGTTGCAAGCGAGGTGACCCCGGGCGAAAACAGGCATGAGGAGTACTTGAGGCGCGGGCCGAGACACAGTTCGAAGAACTCGGCCGGCACCTCGTAGTGCTGCTCGTTGGCGGCCTCAGTGCGGATGGCCACCGGTGACGCCGCGAGCCGCCGACGGAGATCACGCTGCCGGGCGTCCACGGCATCGGCACCACCGCGGCGCTCACGGCGAAGCCGTGCGCCCACACGCGCCCGGATGGCGCGCAGCAGCACGGGGCGCGGGATGTCGCGTTCCTCGGCCATGCGGATGTACCACGGATCCATGCGTGCGATCCTACGCGCGGTACCGCGCGGTTCGGTGCTGTTCCGGCATGCGGGCCATGCAAGGCTGGGGCAATGGGATACGGCGAACTCATGCTGACAGTGGCCATCGTCATCGCCGCGGTCATGATCATCACCTGGGTGGTGAGCCTGGTGCTGCGCGATGCCAGCGTGGTTGATCCAGTGTGGCCGCTGGCATTCATCGCCGTTGCCATCACCGCACTCATCGCGGGAAGCGGAGACGAGGGGCGTCGCATCCTCATTGCCTGCGTCGTCGCCATCTGGGGCGCGCGGCTGTCAATCCATCTGCTCGTGCGTAACGCGGGCAAGGAAGAGGACTTCCGGTACGCCGCCATGCGCGCCAAGCGCGGGCACCGGTTCTGGCTCACGAGCCTCGTCACCGTGTTCCTGTTGCAGGGCCTACTCGTTTGGGTGGTCTCACTGCCCGTGCAGTTGTCGGCCATCCCCGATCGCCCGCTCGGCTGGCTGGCCATCGTCGGGGCCATCATGTGGGCGATCGGCGTGGTATTTGAGACCATCGGCGATACCCAACTGATGCGCTTCAAGGCCAACCCCGGGAGTCGGGGTCAGGTGCTCAACACGGGCTTGTGGCGCTACACCCGCCACCCCAACTACTTCGGGGACTTCCTGGTGTGGTGGGGGATCTTCCTGATCGCCGCCGAGAGCGGCGCCGGCGCGTGGGGTGTCGCAGGGCCATTGCTCATGACCCTGCTGCTGGTGAAAGTGTCCGGTGCGGGACTTCTTGAGAAGGACATCGCTGTGCGACGCCCCGGCTATGCGGACTACGTGCGACGCACCAGCGGGTTCATCCCACGCCCGCCAAAGCGGGGCTAGTCGTCGCCGAAGGTGACGCCGTGCGGCAGGAGCACCACGGGGCACGGCGCATGATGCACCAGATGGCCGCTGAACGAGCCCATGAATTTGAGTGCGCGGTCGAGTGCGCGGGTGTGTGCCGCGACCACGATTGCGTCAGCCGCGTTGTCCTCGGCCCAGCGCACAACGGCGTCGGGGGCCGAGTCGGCGTCGTGCGGGTCAAGCAGCACGGGTACGGCGCCCGGGATGTCTTCGCACACGCTCTCAAGGAGTGCTTCGGCGATCTGGCGGTGCGACGCCGCGGAGTCGATGAGCGGCGAGCCGCCGAAGGCGCCGCCAATGGCCGCGATCACCGATTCGCTGAATGGCGGGCCGCCCAGCACATGCACGACCGAGATACGGCCACCGGTCCTCACCACCTTCTGGGCCAGGCGGATGACATCAGCGGAGACGGTTGCGTCATCAACGCAGGCGACCACGTGGTGGAAGGAACCGGTGCTCACGGTGGCAAGGCTAACGACCGGCAGGCCCCCCGGCCCGGTCTCCCGAGGCCAGCCGGTAGCATCATCAGCGAATGGGTCGACGATGGGGACGGCGACAGTGGGCCTGAGAAAGCGTTACTTGGTTGCAGTGGTGGGCGTGCAGGGGAGCCCTGCGGATGCTCAGCGCAGCGAAGTCGGCGCCTACCGCACCGAAAGCGCAGCCCGTCAGGCCGGCTCGGACGAGTGGCGACGCATCCTTTTCGTTCACGCTCCGCACGTTGACCGCTATCGCGTAGTCATTGAGCATGACGGCGCCGTGATCGGCGACGTGCCCATGCCAGAGGTGCCGGCCGACGCCGCGCCGGGGATCCTCGATGAGACCGTCACCCCGCTGGGGATGCCGCTCGGTGCGGCCGGTGAGCGCATCGAGGAGCCCGAAGCCGACGAGGCGGAGCCCGTCTCCCGCGCCGAGATACACGAACCCATCGAGGTCGCTGAGGCCGTTGAGACTGTCGAAGTCGGCGAGGCGGCCGACGAACCGGAAGTGCTTGAGACCACGGGCGAGCTCGAGGTCATTCCGCGAGACGACGTGCTGCTGCCTGTCGACACCGCCGTGACAGGTGAGCAGCCCGCCATCGTGCGCGATGACGACCCTGAGGCAGACCCCCAGCCGGTGGCACCTGCCGCCCCCGCGTACACAATTGAGGACCCCCCGGAGGGGCCGGTGCCCGACGACATCATCGCGCGCTTCGCGGAGATGGTGCGGAGTGACGAGGAGCGGGCCGCCGAGCGTGCGGAGCGGGAGCGCGGGCGCGGGGAGTGACCCGGTGACCCCGGGGGACCCAGCGCGGCACGACTCCGACCGGGGCCTCGCCCGCATGGCATCGCTCGTCGCAGGCGCTGCGTCACCCGACGCCGTCGAAGCCGGGGTGACCGACGAGGCTCGGCAACTGACCGGTGCCGGGCACGTGCGTATCGTCACCGGTGGGGATGACGGCCCCGACGGGCTTCTGGCACGCGCAGCCGCGCAGACCGGGCGCACGGCGATCGAGGGGCCCGCCAACACCCCCATCGCGATGGCAGCGCCACTCAGGCCGGGGGTCACCGAAGGGCCAGCGCTGGTCGTGCGGGCAGCCCCGGCGGGTGCGCTCGATCCCTCCATCGCCGAACCCCTCGCCCGGCTCGCCCTCATCGCTGGTATGGGGATTGCCAGCGCACGGGTGATGGAGCGCACGTCCGCCCTCGTGGAGAGTGGAATGATCATCGGGCGGGGGCTCGATCTGGACGCCGTCCTGCGGCGCGTGGTGGAGTCGGCGCGGCGTGTGGTGGGTGCGCGCTACGCGGCGCTCGGCGTGCTGGCACCCGATCACGAATCCCTCTCGCAGTTCATCTGGTCGGGTTTTGACGACGCCACCGCCATGAACATCGGCCAGCTCCCGAGCGGTCGTGGACTGCTCGGCAAGCTCATCACCGACCCGCGGGCCCTTCGGGTGGAGCACATCGGCGGTCACCCGGCGTCGTCGGGATTCCCCGCTGGGCACCCACCCATGGAGACCTTCCTGGGCGTTCCGGTATCGCTGGGCGATCAGGTATTCGGCAACCTATACCTGACCGATCGCGAGGGAGGGCCATTCACCGAGGAGGATGAGCGCATCGCCATCACACTGGCGGCGCAGGCAGCCGTGGCCATCGCGAATGCACGGGCGGCAGCCGACGAGCGGGCCCGCCTGACCGAGTCGGCCGCGCTGCAGGCGGCCCGCCAGCGCGAGCAGGCCGCTGCCGACGGCCACCGAGGCGTCATCCGTGGCCAGGAGGCAGAGCGAGCCCGCGTGGCCCGTGAGCTGCACGACGAAACCGGGCAGGTGCTCACCGCAGTGGCGCTTGAACTCCGTGCACTCGATGGCCATCTCGATACCGTGGGCCGTGACCGGCTGGCCGGGGTACGCCGCACCCTCGCGACGGCATCAGAGAACCTTCGTGACCTCGCCACCCGGCTGCGGCCATCAGGGCTCGCGGAGCACGGGCTCGAGAGCGCCCTCGAGCGACAGGCCGATCGCCTTCGGGCCGGGGGTGGCACCAACGTGGAAATCGCCACGGCCGGGCTGCCCCCCGATCTGTCCGAGGAAGTTGAGATCGCGGTATTCCGCGTGGTGCAGGAGGCGCTCACCAATGTGCAGCGGCATGCGCATGCCCGCAACGTGGGTGTACTGGTGACCGCGAAGGACGATCGCATCCGCGTACTCGTCGAGGATGACGGTGTGGGGTTCGCACCTGCAGATCCCACTGACCGGTTGGGGCTCACCGGGATGCGCGAACGCATTGCGCTCATCGGGGGCGAGGTCACGGTGGAATCCTCGCCCGGCAAGGGCGCAGTTATCGTGGTGGAAATCCCACTCCGCGGTGGCACCGCGGAGTCACGCAGCTAGACCGTCGCGGCTCCAGCCGGCGTTGGCTCAGCATCGGCGCGATCGCGCAACAGCATCATGCGCTCCCACGCGTTCGACTCGGCAGCCGTGTGGGCGTCGTTGTCGGCGTAGAGATGCGACCCACGCGAGATGGCCAGATAGTCGGCCACTGCGCGCTCGAGTTCATCGTGCGCGTTGCGGAAGGAATAGGCGACATCTGCGGTCATGTTCGAACGCTCCCAGGTCGGGCATCGGCCTCCGTTGGGAATGCATCACAACTGCCCGGCGTGTGCACCGGTGATTCATTCCCTCCGGCATAAATCACAATACCCGGGTGGTCGGACGCGTATCAGGGCATCGGCAGAATGATGCGCTCGCACGAGAGTCCATCGGGGCCCACCTGCACCATTCCCACTGCTGGCAGGCGCTCGTCGGGCGCGAGCGATTCGCGAAACCTCATATAGGCCCGCCCCCTGATACCAGTCTTCTCGGACATCTCGCGTACCTCCGGGATGTACACCGCACCAGGCGAGAACACGCGCGTTCCGCGTACTTCCGTATGCACCGGCATGTGCAGGTGCCCATGCACGATCAGGTCAACTGGCCCGAACTGCCGCCGCAGGCTGCGGTGCAGGCCCAGCAGCACCGCCCGGCGCCGGGCCAGGCTGAGGCCTGCGGCGGGCATCTCAATTGCCCGGGCACGACGACCATGCGCCAGCCCGATACGCCTGCCGCGCACGGTGATTATCCGCGCCGTGGGCAAGTCGATGCCCGCGTCGCGGTCGTGGTCGCCCTGCACCGCCACCACCGGTGCGATCTCACCAAGCCGGTCGAGCACCGACAAACAGGTGATGTCACCGGCGTGCAGGATGAGATCGCTCCCGGCAAGCGCCTCGAGCACCGATTCCGGGAGCACGGGAAGGGTCTCGCCCACATGCGTATCGGCCACCACCCCGATTCTGACCGTGCGCGAAGTCACCGCTGGTAGCCTCGATCGGCCATGAACTGGACCGCCCGCCCCGCATGAGGATTTCCGCCAAAGCCGACTACGCCGTGCGTGCACTGCTGGTGCTCGCCCGCCTCTCGGGGCCCGATGCGCCACCTGTCACCGTCGACCGGATGGCGCGCGAGGGCGACATCCCCCCGCGCTTCCTCGAAGGCATCCTGGCCGAGGTACGCCGGGCGGGGCTCGTCGACAGCAAGCGCGGCGCCGACGGCGGGTACCGCATCGCCCGCGACCCCGCAGACATCGGTGTGGCCGAGATCGTGCGGGTCATTGACGGCCCCATCATCCAGGTGGCGGGCCGTGACCCCAACGACGTCGCCTACCCGCCCGGTCTCGCGGCGATCGGCGACGTATGGCGCGCGGCCGGGGATGCCGCTGGGCACGCCATGGAGGCCGTCACGCTGGACGACCTGCTCAGCGGCGGGGCGCCCGACTTCCAGATCTGACGCGGGCGGCGGGGTCAGAGCCCCATCGCGTGATAGCCGGCGTCAACGTGCAGGGTCTCCCCCGTGACGGCACGGGCGAGCGACGAGCACAGGAACAGCGCGGCATCGGCCACCTCGTCGGCATCGATCTCGCGGCGAAGCGGCGACTTCTTCGCGGCCATCTCGGCCATGTCACCGAAGCCCGGAATACCGCGCGCGGCAAGCGTGCGCACCGGACCAGCCGACAGTGCGTTCACCCGCACAGCGTGCTCACCCATGTCCCAGGCGAGGTAGCGCACAATCGACTCGAGCGTCGATTTCGCAACGCCCATGACGTTGTATCCGGGCACTGCGCGCTCGGCAGCCATGTACGACAGCGTCACGATCGATCCGCCACCGGCCGCCTGCATGTGCGGCTCAACCCGCTGTGCCAGTGCGGCCAGCGAAAACGCCGAGATGTCGAGGGCCAAGTGAAAGCCCTCAGACGAGGTACCGATAAACCGCCCGCCCAGATCATCTGCGCGGGCGAAGGCCACGGCATGCACGAGGATGTCGATACCGCCAAGCGACTCGGCAACCGACGCCACGGCGGCATCCATCTGCGCCTCGTCCTGCACATCCATGGGCACGACGGGCACGGGGCCGTTGGTCAGGCTGGCCGCGAGCTTGCTCACATCGTCCAGAACCCGCTCGCCCTGAAACGTGAGGGCCACGCGTGCGCCCTCGGCGTCGAGACGCCGCGCAATCGCCCACGCGATGCTGCGTTTGTTGGCGACGCCCACCACGAGGGCCCGCTTTCCGTCCACCAGTCCGCTCACGAGTTCCTCCGGGTGCTTGATCATGCGACGGCGCCACGCTACCCGAGCGCGCCCCGAATGGCCGATCGCCGATAGGCTGAAGGCCTCGTGCGATCCCGTCCACGCGCCCGTGCGCTCATCATCGCCCTTCTGGCGATACTCGTCGGATCCACGCTCGCGTGGGCCCCGGCCGCCATGGCGCATGCGGTGGTCGAGCAGATCGCCCCGGACGACCGCCAGCGGATCGATCGATCGCCTGCCGACGTGCAGATCACCTTCTCGGAGGCCATCCAGTTGCTCTCGCCCACCGACGCATCGGTGGTGACGGCGACCGGTGAGTCGGTGGTGAGCGGCGCCGCGCAGGTCCCGGCGGGCAACTCGCATCTGATCACCATCCCGCTCACGCGCAACCTGCCTCCCGCCACCTACACCACGCGGTGGCGCGTGGTGTCAGCCGACGGCCACATCGTGGGTGGGGCCGCCGTGTTCGCCGTGGGCGACGTTCCCATCGGCGCGCCATACCTCGGGGGCGCCGGCGGTGCGAGCGGGCCCGCCGAGACGTCGGCCTGGGCCGTGAGTGCACGGTGGATCGAGATGGTGGGCATCGGCGGCCTTGTGGCCCTGATGCTGTTCCGACTGCTGATCTGGCGCGCGGCATGGCGACCCCCGCCGCGCATTCGACGCGCATCGCAGGATGCCGTGCTCGCGTGGTCGCGCGACTCGTGGTGGATCGGGTTCGGTGCACTGGCGCTCGTGTCGCTGCTGGGTGAGGCGTACGTACTGGTGGTGAAAACCGCGAGTGCGCTCGGCATAAGCGTGTGGGGGGCGCTCGGTGACCCCGCGGGAGTGGTACGCGTACTGGCCGACACCCGGTTTGGCGACCTGCTGCAAATCCGCACTCTGGCGTTGTTCGTGCTGTTTGCGCTCGGTGTGTGGCGCTTCCTCGTCGAATACCGCACTGATCAGGCGCCGCCGCCTGACGATGCCGATGGCGGCCTGTGGCCGGGCATCGTCATGCTCGCCGCGTCGCTGGTGGCACTGGGATCCATCTCGGCCCAGGGGCATGCATCGGTGACCTCGATGCCAGCTCTGCAGGTACCGGTCGATGCCCTGCACGCCGCCTGCGCCGCCGGGTGGGTGGGTGGTCTGGTCATCGTCACCATCTGGCTCGTCCGGCTGCCAAAGGTGGCCGGCGCCGACGGCCGCACGATCGGGGGCATTCTGCTGGCCCGGTTCTCGGCACTCGCCCTCATTGCCGTGGGGGTCATCGTGCTCTCCGGCGTGGTGCGCGCATTCGGCCAGATGAGCAGCCCCGCCGACCTGTGGCGCACCTCGTATGGCTGGACGATTCTCGTGAAGATCGGGCTGCTGGCGATCGCGGGCGTTCTGGCGCTCCGGTCGCGGCGCATCGTGTCGGCACTTCGCCGGGCGGGGACCCCCAACACCGCCACGCTCGCGATCGTGCGCAGAAATTCCTGGGTCGAAATCGGTGTGACCCTCATCATCATCGTGGCGTCATCACTGCTGGTGGCACAGGTGCCACCGCTCGGATGAGCCACGGCGCCCACCAGGTGCTGGTGCTTATGCGCCACGGCGTGGCTGAGGACATCGATTCCCGCCCCACCGATGACGAGCGCGAACTCACCGCTGCCGGCCGGGCTCATGCCGATCTCGCAGCCCAGGGTCTTGTGGCGCTCGGCATACGGCCGGACGTCGTGGTGTCGAGCCCGCTCATCCGCTGCCACCAGACCGCCGAGATGGTGGCCCGGGCCGCGGGGTGCGCGCTGCACGACGACCCGCGGCTGGCCCCGGGCATGACCACCGACGACCTGCTCGACCTGGTGATCGACTTTCCGGATGCCCGCGTGATCGTGGCGTGCTCGCACCAGCCGGGGCTCACGTACGCGCTGTCCGATATCACCGGATGTGGCGAGATCGGGTTTCACCGACCACAGGCGGCCGTGATCTCGTTGACATCGCCACGGCCAGGTGGCGGATCGCTGGTGGCCCTGCTTCCCCCGCGCGTGCTGCGTGCGGCGGCGCAGCAGTCAGGTTCGTACCGCTAAACCACCGCGACGGTGTTGAGCGCGCGCGCCAGGAGGGCGGCCGGCTCGCCGTCAACAACGGTGGGGCCCAGCTCCTCAATCTTCACCAGCAACAGGCGACGTGCCTCACGGCGCTGCATGTGCAGTGCCTCCCAGCCCGCAGCTTCGGTGTCGTTACCATTCTGCTGTGCGAGATCGTGCAGCGTGCGCGAGACGTGCTCGAGCGGGGTCGGCGCCACCAGGCGATCATGGGCGTCAACCAGCAGGATGGCGCGCATCCACGATGTGTCACCCGACTCGCGGGCCTGACGCGACCACTCGGGCGGCATCAGGTCCTCAAGGGCACCGATAATCTCGGTCCAGATCTGGGTGTTGGGGGCGTCGCTCATACGGTGCGCATGCGATAGCGCGCCCCGCCGGGCCACGTGGGCCGGACGGGGCGAAGTGCCATCTAGCGTGCCGATACCTCGACGTAGTCGCGCTCGCCGGAACCGATGTAGATCTGGCGTGGACGGGAGATCTTCTGGTCCTTGTCCTGGATCATCTCAAGCCACTGCGCAACCCAACCCGGGGCGCGACCGATGGCGAACATGACCGTGAACATCTCGGTTGGAATGCCGAGTGCCTCGTAGATGAGGCCGGAGTAGAAGTCGACGTTCGGGTAGAGCTTGCGCTGGATGAAGAAGTCATCTGCCAGCGCGGTGGCCTCAAGTGCCACGGCCACCTCGAGCAGCGGGTTGACCCCGGTGACCTCGAATACGTCGTCGCAGGCGCCCTTGATGATGGTCGCGCGCGGGTCGTAGTTCTTGTACACGCGGTGACCGAAGCCCATGAGCAGCGCCTCGCGGCTCTTCACCTTGTCCATGAAGTCCGACACGTTGTCGGACGAGCCGATCTCGCGCAGCATCACCAGCACGGCCTCGTTGGCACCGCCGTGCAGCGGCCCGTAAAGGGCGGCGATGCCGGCGTTGACGGCCGAGTAGGTGTCCACCTGCGACGATCCGACGGCACGCACCGCGGAGGTGGAGCAGTTCTGCTCGTGGTCGGCGTGGAGGATGAGGAGGATGTCGAGCGCGCGGACGAGGCGGGGGTCCACCTCGTAGTCGGCACCGAAGAACATCTTGAGAATGTTGGTGCTGTAGTCGAGCGAGGGGTCCGGGGCGACGATGTCCTTGCCCTGGTTGTGGCGGAACGCCATGGCACCGATGGTCGGCATCTTGGCGATCGTGTTGATGACCGCCTCCATGCGCTCAGGGCCGCTCTCAACTTGCTTTGCCTCGGGGTACAGCGTGGAAAGGTGGCCGAAGCCGGCCTCGAGGATGCCCATGGGGTGGGCGTCCTTGGCGAATGCGTTGATCGACTCGCCGACCTCCGCCTGCACCACCATGCGCTCAACGATCTGCTTCTCGAAGCCCTCGAGCTCCTTGGCCGTGGGCAGCTCACCGTGGATCAGGAGCCATGCGACCTCGAGGAAGGTGCTCTTCGCAGCCAGCTGCTCAATGGGGTAGCCGCGGTAGCGCAGTACGCCGGCGTCGCCGTCGAGGTACGTGATGGCCGAACGGCACGACGCGGTGTTCATAAACGCCGGGTCGTAGGTCATGAGCCCGAAGTCATCGTCAGATGCCTTGATCTGACGGAGGTCCGTCGCACGGATGGTCCCGTCAGTGATCGGGAACTCGTACGACTGACCGGTCCGGTTGTCCGTGACGGTGATGGTGCCGTCGGCCTGGGCCTCTGTCGACATTCGACGCCTTTCCTGAATCGTGAATCGGGGGCCATCTGGGCTCCCCGCCTGCCGGACCTTGCCGGACCGCGTGCGAGTCTAGGGAATGAAGCGCGGCAAGACCCGCTCGAACCGATACGGGCAGCGTGACCGCCGAATGATGGACACCCCCGCCCGCTGATAGAGTCGCACGGCTCCTGCCTACGGGCGGGGGTGTGGCTAAGGCCGCATGACCAGTTCCCACTTCGGGAGCGACACAATTCGATATGGAGGTCCCCATGGCTGAGCATGTGCTCGCCGTGCTGGTCGACTTCGAGAACATGGCCCGTCCCGGTGCCAAGTCTCGCGGCGACTTTGACATTGATCTGGTTCTCAGCCGTCTGGCGGAGAAGGGCCGCGTGGTGGTAAAGCGCGCATACGCGGACTGGAGCCGCTACCGCGAGGCGAAGATCGACCTGCAGAACGCAGGACTCGAACTCATTGAGATGCCATCCGCCCGCGAGGGCGCCAAGAACCGCGCCGACATCAAGCTGGCCGTCGACGCCATGGAGCTCGCGTACTCGCGTGAGCACGTGGACAACTTCGTCATCGTCTCGGGCGACAGCGACTTCACGCCGCTCGTAGGCAAGCTGCGCGAGCTGAACAAGCGCGTCATCGGCATGGGCAACCGTGAGAGCTCAAGCGAGCTGCTCATCGC
>CAJAPZ010000123.1 GCA_903943955.1 uncultured Actinomycetes bacterium | reverse complement strand
CGGTAGGGGATGCCGAGTTCCGCGGCGCGGGTCTCGTTGATGCCCACCCCGGCCACCTCCGGGTGCAGGAACATGATGGTACTGATGTTCTCGTAGATCAGCGGATCGGGTTGCGCGCCGCAAATCTGCTCGACGGCGTGGCGGCCTTCGAGTTCGCCCACATTTACCAGAGCGATGTCCGCCGTAAGATCACCCACGGCGTAGATGCCGGGCACGTTGGTGGCGGTGCTGCTGGCAACGATGCCATTCGCGCCAGTTTCGATGTCGACGTCCTCGGCCCAGAGGCCCTCGGTGGCGGCGACACGGCCGATCGCAACCAGTGCCTTCTCGACCAGGAAGGACCGCCGTTCGCCGTCGACGAACTCGAGTTCATAGCGCACCCCACCATCCTCGACGCGCATCGATACCAGCCGGGAGTTGCGGTGGATGTGCACATCGTTAGCCTCGAGGTTATGTTCGACCTCGGCGACCACGTTGGCGTCCTCGGAGGGCAGGATGCGCTCGCCCTTGTCAATGAGGAATACGCGGGTCCTGCCGAAGCCGCTGAAGATGGTGGCGTACTCGCAGCCGATTACGCCCGCGCCCACGATCACCAGCGACGCGGGGAACTCCTGTAGATGTTCTATGCCGTCGCTGCTCAGGATGTGCGTCTCGTCGACGAGGATGCCGGGCAGGTGGCGCGGACGACTGCCCGTGGCAAGGATGATGTTGTCCGCCACGATGAGTGAGGGGCCCTCCGTGCTTGTGAGCTCGATACGGCCGGGCGCCAGCACCCGCGCCTGTCCCTGCCGGTAACTGAGCAGATGGCCGTACCCGCCTTGCATGAGGGCGCTCATCTGCGCCTGCATCAGGTCGAGGCGTTCGGCCATTGCCCGGTCCACCTCGATGCGCACATCGGCCATTGAGGGGGTATACGCCGGGAGCCCGTAGCGTTCGAGCCCCGCGCGCAGGGTCGCGGCTTCCCGCGATAGCGCCCACCAGGTCTTGCTCGAGAGCGCTCCGTTGATGGCGCCGGCGCCGCCAAGATGGTTTTTCTCGATCACCACGACCCGCTTCCCGAAGTCGAGGGCACGCATCGCCGCGGCATAACCCGAAGGGCCACCGCCTACGATGGCAATGTCGAAGTGCTCCCCGGTCTTCTTTGTCACTGGGTTATCCCGAATGCTCGCCGGCCCATTTAACTCTTAACTTCCGGCCCGGGGCATTTAATTCTGCGTTCACCCTCCAGTGGGGGAGAATGGGAATGGGAAATCAACCATGGAGACTCGCTCGATGGATGCTCGTCATGGCCGCTTCAGGGTGCTCGCGGCGCTACTGGCAGTTAGCGCCTCTCGCGTCGACGCGCAGTCGATCGTAGTGCTCGGCTCGGGCGAAGACGCGCGCCGCTGCTCGCAGGCCGCCGAGATAGCTGCCACCGTGCGCATCGCCTCGGACGATGACCTGAAGCACTGCGACCTCGCGCTCGAACTCGCCGCGCTCCGTCCGCGGGATCGCGCTGGCACGCTCGTTAACCGCGGCATCCTGCAGTCGGTGCTCGGTGACAACCGTGCCGCAGTGGCCGACTACGATCGGGCCCTGGCGCT
>CAJAPZ010000122.1 GCA_903943955.1 uncultured Actinomycetes bacterium | reverse complement strand
GGCCGGCTGCCATCCGGCCCACAGCTTCTTGATCAGCGTGTAGGACGGGGCCGGTGTCGCCGCCAGGGCCCGGCCGCAGGTGTCCTCCAGCCGGGTCATGCCGCCGGGCCTCTTCGCCAGCGACATCACGCCCAGGCACGACCGGTACGACTGCTCGACGATGGCACGGGATGCCAGGATCGCCTCGATGGCGGCGGCGGTGTTCGGGCCGACGGCCTGGGCCCACTGCCCGAACCGTTGCGGCGTCCAGTCGGCAAGGCTGGACCGGTGCGCCTCGGGCATGTGCGCCGCCGTGGTCGAGTAGCGGCCGCGCACCCCCTTGAGCCGGGCATGGGAGGCGACCCGCTCGATGCCGTCGAACACGTCCACGGTGTTCGAGGTGAGGCGCACGTCCAGCGGCCGGCCGATCAGCCTGGCCGGAACCGAGGTGAAGTTCGTGTCGACCTGAACGTGATAGTTGGCTCCTGCCTTGGCCTTTCGAAGATCCGCCAGCTCGAACCGGACCTGCGGCAGCGATATCAGCAACGGCCTCTCATCGCGTTCGAACACGATCAGCCTGGAGTCCTCCCGCTTCTGGAACGGCCGAGCGTTGATCTCGGCGACCTCCTCGAAGATCGCCTCGTTGAGCTCCGCCAGCCCGACGAACCGCCGGTTGCGCAGCACCGCCGCGACCTGATGAGCGACGAACCGGACGCTGCCCTCGACGACCGGCTTGTCCCGATTATCCCGAGTTCGGGATAATCGGGAAAATCACGAGGATTTTGTTATCCCGAGTTTTGGTCTGTAGGCCTCTGGTTGAGCGGGGGTGGACACTGATTCCTCGGGATAACTACTTGAGTCCAGCGAGTTGGAGGATGAGGTCATCACTTCCTTTCCAGATGGGAGCGAGGTCGGGTGTGGCGCTGGCGGCTTTCTGGATTGCTTCCCTGACCATCTGATTGTCGGCCGAGGCGTAGATGCTGGTGGTGGCAATGTTGGCGTGGCCGAGGAATTCCTTGATGTGCGGAAGGGGCACCCCAGCGCGTAGCATCTGCATGGCTCGAGAGTGCCGAAGCTGATGGGCATGAATTCGCTCGGGTAGGTCCGGGCATTGCTTCCGCGCTGCGGTGGCATGTTTGTTCAGCAGGTAAGCGATATTGTCTTGACTCATCTGGTGGTGTTGACCGGCCCAGGTCGTGTAGAAGAAGTGCGCTTTTGGTTCGGGGGTGCCGGGGTGGAATTCGCTCAGGTACTGGTCCAGATGGCGCCCGGTTTTATCCATGATGGGGACTGTTCTTGTCTTTCGTCCTTTCCCCGTGAGCGTTACTCGCGCGGCGCCCGGCGTGGTGTCGACGTCTGCAGGTGTCAGGTCAAGGACTTCTTGGACGCGCGCGGCGGCATCAAAGATGAGCAGGATGATCGTGGTGTCTCGTAGGCCCCGGGTGGTGTGTTGTCCTGGTGCTCGAATCAACGCTTCGACGGCGGCCATAGTCAATGCGTGGGGCGGATGGACCACTGCCCTGGCGGGCCGGACGTGTTTGACATCCAGCCAGATCACGACGAGAGCAGGATCCTCCCCGGCGCAGTAAGACAGGAACGACTTGATCGCGGCCAGCCGCTGGTTGGCTGAGGACGCGGACAGGTGCTTGACGTCGAGCAGCCAGGTAACGAACCCGGTGATCGTGGAGCGGTTGATGGCCTCGAAAGTGATCTGGTTCAACTCAAGGTGCTGTGTTTCGCGAAGATAGTCCAGCAGCGCATTCAACGCTGTTTTGTAAGAGCGAATCGTGTGTGGGCTGAGCCGGCGTGCTCGGGGAAGGTGGATGGTCAGCCAGGTGCGCACGAGTCGGAAGAACTCATCGTAAGTCATGTGATGCCTCCGGAAGAGTGGACTCAATATTGGTGTTGGCGAGCCTGCGCAGATCGGGGTGGAAATCCGCTGCGAGGTGGAAGTAGTACCAGGTGTCTTGGGTGTTTTGGTGCCCCAGGTGCAGGCTCAGGTAGGTGACCAGAACTTCCGGGTCACGGCCCGCGAGCACCCATCTGTTGATGTTCTCGATCACGTGGGCGTGACGAAGGTCGTAGGGGCGTGGCGGTGAGCCATTGCTGGTCAGCACGGCCGTGCCGGCGGCGGTCAAGAGTTC
>CAJAPZ010000121.1 GCA_903943955.1 uncultured Actinomycetes bacterium | reverse complement strand
TCGCAGCGCATCGGCAGCGCCATGGCCGTGCGCGGCTTCGGGCGCATCATCAACATCGCCGACGTCGGTGGCATGCGCCCGTGGGTGCACCGCGCGCCGCATTCGGTGTCGAAGGCGGGGCTCATCATGCTCACGCGGTTGCTGTCGCAGGCGTACGCCCCCCACGTGCTCGTAAACGCCATCGCCCCCGGGCCGGTACTGGTGCCCGATGGCGCTGGCCCTCAGGTTGAGACCAACCTGTCTGCCGAGACCATCCTTGGGCGCATGGGCACCCCGGGCGATGTCGTGGATGCCATGCTCTACCTCGTGACCGCGGAATTCGTTACGGGACAGGTGCTGAGCGTTGATGGCGGCCAGTCGGAGCGCAGGTGAGCGCACCGGCCGTGCAGGCATCCATCTGGCCCCGCCCGGGCCGACTCATCTCGTGGCTGATCAGCGCCGTGCTCGTGGGCTGGGTGGTGGTGTACAACGTCATGCGCGTGGCCGGTGGCACGCCCGCAGGCGTCGCCCTCCCGTCGTTTCTCATCGGTGCCGGTGGCGGCATCGTGGTGCTGATCATCGGCCTGATCATCCGCAGGCGTCTCATCAATGCCGGTCGTATCCACCCGGTTGATGCCGAGGCCGAGATCCCGGCACCCGGTGCCATGGACGACGACCAGCGCAGGGTGATCAACGCCACATGGCCGGTGGTGGCAGCCGCCGCGGCCGTGGAGCTGGTGTGTGGCATCTGGATGCTGGCCGACTGGAACGGCACTCCCTCGACGGTGCGCGCCACTGCAGAGGTGGTGATGGCCGGCTGGTTCATCTTCGCGGCCCTCTGGATGGGATGGGAGGCCAAGAACCTGCGCAACATGGATGCCGGTGGCATCGATTCGGTGGCCCTCGGCGCGCTGCTCACCACGGTGCTTTCCGGCGTGGGTATCACCCGGCACTTCGCCACTGGCATGCAGGTGCTCACCGTCATCGTGGTGGGACTTACCGCCGTGGTGGCCTACTGGCTGGTGTGGTTTCTGGTGCGCCGTCGCGGGGTGCCATCCATGGCCATCCTTGCCGGTCTCATCGCACTGGCATCGCTGCTGCTCCCGCTTCTCACCCGATGAGCGCACGGTTGATCTGCCCGCTGTGCGCCACAGTGGTGGTGGACGGTGCGGACGACATCACGCCCGGTGCCTGCCCGTCGTGCGGTGCCAGGTACGAGGGGGGAGAGGGTGACGCCCCGGGGGCGGTGGCCGCCGCACTTCGCGGGTTTGGTGCCGACGACCTGGACGCCCGTGCGGTGATCGACGCGGCGTTTCGCCTCACCCCCACACAGTCGGTGGAACGCGGCGTGGCGGTCACATCCGACGCCCGCGACGCCTTTTACCGCTGGTGGCTCTTCGTGCGGGCCCCCGCGGGAGGCGACCACCGGGCTGTGATCGCCTCCCTCATCACGTAGCGGGCTACTTGGTGGATGCCTGATAGAGCTGGAAGCCGATCTTGCTGGCCGCGCTGCCCTTGTACAGGTTGCGCCCGGTCAGCCCCTTGAAGGCCACCACCACGTACCCGCTGGCCTTGCCGGTGCTGATGTAGGTGTTGGCCACTTTGGTCACGGTGGAGCAGGGCAGCAGCTGCGACTTGCTGGGGGCGAAGGCGTTGAGGTGCCAGGTGCTGGCCGTGCGAAGCCACGTGGGCTTTGCCGTGGTAACGACAATGCTGCCGCAGTCCTTCGCCGCGCCCTGCGCACCTGCGAGGGCGATGGCGGGGGTTGCGGCCACTGCAATGGCGGCGACGGCGATGATGGTCTTGCGCATTCGGCATCCTTTGGTCATCGGGGTGGTGGCGCCACTGTACCGGCGCACAAATCCCTAGGCTCCCGCGCGTGATTCTGCACACAGTTGATGGCCTCGTCGTGGGTGGCGTGGTGTGGATGCATCTCATGGACATCCCGGGCGATGTACATGCATGTGGCGAGTGCGCGTTTAAGCTCGACGGCGACCCGCTGGGGCTCATCACCGAGATTCATGAGAACGGCACCCAGGCACTGCCCACCCGTGATCCTGAGCCCGAGCGCACCTTCCTCACCATCACTCCCGATGAGCCCTCGCTCGGCACGCTGGCCGTGAGCGCCACGGGCGTAATCGCGGTGTTGCCCCGCCTGGTGGGCAGCGATGAGCCTCAGGTTGATGCGGGCGTGCTTGTTGGCCACCAGCCGGCACCGGAGGACATCGCGCGCAAATGGGGCCGGTGGCTGTTTGCGCGCGATGCCTGGCGGCGGGCATTCTCCAATGCCAAGGCGGCACCCGGCGAGACCTGCTGGGAGATCATCGCCCCAGGAGTGGGTATCGCCGTGGTACAGGCGCCCAAGGGCGAGGTCGCGGTGCCTGATCTCGATCGCGGTCCGCTGGACGCCAGCGATGCGGCCCGTGTGCACCCGTCGAAGGTCGGCTGGTGGCGCGAGTGGGACTACGCCGGCGACGTGATTGACCGCGTCACGGCCATCATGGCCGTGGCCCCGGGCCAGTGGGATCTCATCGCCGAGGCGGCCATTCCCTGGGATGCAGTGGGCATCGCCTGGGATCCGGGCCGACGCGCCATCGCCGGAGCGGTGGGGGGCATTCCCGTCACCATCACCACCGAGCAGGTGCTGGCCTTCGCCGCCGGTGAGGGGCTCACCCCCACCGAGGCAGCCACACTCATTGTGGCCGCCACGCTGCAGCCCTTTATCTCCGGCGAGTAAGCCCCCGACCGACGCGCCGGGCCGGGCCGGGCCGGGCAACCATGCCCTCGGAGCACGACGACGCCTACGCCATTCCCGTGGGGCGGTCGTTGATCGGGACCAGCATCGCCCACCGGTGGGCGCCGAGGACGAATATCGAACGCCCCTCCCACCCGGTCGGCGGGCAGGAAGGGCGGTTGGTCACGCGGCGGGCGCCCCTCTCACAGGCCATCGCGCCTGCCGCACCCCGAACCTAGCGCCGCAAATCTGGTCAGGCGGGAGCGCGGTCGCGCAGGAACTGCACAAACCCGTCGCGCTCGCCGTCGGCGATGGGCGCGGTGCCGTCCCCACCCGCACGGAACTCCGACCGGATCTCGATTGGGTACTCCTGCTCACCCTGCAGCAGGCCATCCAGGCTGCCGATCCACGCGATGGTGGCGTCCTTGGCGAGAATCTGCTGAAGCGCCGGGATGGTGAACTTGAGCGTCTCCTCGCCAGCACCACCACCCGACACGATCCGCGCCCCGATGCTCGCGATGTTCTGGGCGCGGAAGGTCTCGTCCTCATTTGAGGCATCCACGTTCCACAGGGGAATTTCCACGGCGAGTGCGCTCACCATGGCATTGGCATCGCTGAACCACGCGATTACGTCGACGCCAGCGGCGCGCGTGCCCTCAATGGCCACCACGCGGGCGCCCCATGTATTGGTGGCGGGGTCTGCCACGGCCGCACGGCCGATGCCGGTGCTCAGGCCGCCGGGGACGGGTGCACTACCCATGTCACGAATCTCCTCGAAGCGAATAGGTGTGGGCAGGTTACCGGCGCGGCCACGCAGATACGTCGCACTCCGGATACATACGTTTCACTCTCTATGATGCATACGTCACTCGGGGCCGAATACCGTCGGCCTCATGGCGTCGGAAGGAGCAACTCATGCCGGATCATCGCGTGAAGCGCATCACGTTCAATGCCGATGCCGACCTGCTGGAGCAGGCCAAGAAGGCGCTCGGTACCACGTCGGCAACGGATGCCATCAACCGCAGCCTGGCCGAGGTTGTACGAAGCGGTTCGCTGCAGAGTCTCGCCCGGGATGGGGTACCTGGCCTGACCCCCGAGATGCTGCGGGAGCTCCGCCGCCCCCGCACCTTCTGACGCTTCTCCTCGACACCAGCGTGTGGGCCTGGGCCGAACGACACGCCGATGTACATGACCAGGTGGGGGATCTGGTCGAGGCGGGTCGGGTGGCGACCTGCGTGCCGGTGATGCTCGAGGTGCTGTACTCGGCGCGGTCACCCACCGACTACGACGTCCGCCGCCGGCAGTTCGGGCGGCTCTGGCAGTGCCCAATCAACCAGCCCGAGTGGGACCGGGCACTTCAGGTGTACGACGCCCTGGCTGCGCAGGGTGCCCTGCATCAACGCCAGGTGAGCCACGCCGATTTGCTCATTGCGGCCGCAGCCGAGTCGGCAGGCATCCCTGTGCTGCATTACGACGAGGACTACGACCGAATTGAGGCCGTCACCGGCCAGCCGATGCAGTGGATTCGCCCGCGGGGGTCGCTGGAGTAAAACGATCACCGGCCCGCCTGCCTCCCCCAAGTAGGCAAGCGGGCCGGTGCGCCGGGATTAGCGGCGGCCCTGCGAGTGCGAACCACCCGGGCCGGGGTGCACGCCATCGACGATGTTGGTGGCCTTCTGCGTGATCTGTGCGTCGGTCATGGCCGGGGCGTTGGCTGGCTTGTTGGCCTTGAGCACAGTGCTCACGGCCGCCACGAGATCGGCCTTGGCCACACCCTTTTGCGAGGCGAGGGTTGCCGGGGTAGTGCCTGCCTTGTGCGCGGCCTTCAGCTCGGCGGTGGTAATGCCGAGCGTGCTGGCGATAGCCGCTCCCACCTTGGCGCGCACCTGGTCATTGCCGCGGCTCGGACCATGGTTGCCCTCTGCACGCGTGCTCGTTACGCGCTGGGTCACCTTCTCCGTGAGCTGCGCGTCAGACAGCGCAGGTGCACCGGCGGGCTTGCTCGCCTTCATCGCGCTCACAATGGTGCTCACCAGATCGGCCTGGCTCACGCCCTTGGTCGCCGCGAACTGCGCCAGCGTCTGACCCGAGTCGCGGGCGGTGCGCATGGCGGCGTCATTCACTCCGAGCAGCTTCTGCACGGCGGCCTCCACAACTGGGTTGTGCTGGTGGTGTCCGCCACCGGCCCGCGACTGCTGCTGCGCGGGAGTGGTGGAGGTCGTACCGGCCTGGTTGCTGTTGGCGGCGATGGCACTACTAATGCCGGCACCGGTGAACATTGCGCCGCCTGCGAGAAGAGCGGCGGTGATCTTGCGGCCTCGAAAGTTCATGGTGGGTCCTCCTGGTTGGTTGCGTCCTTACGCAGACAACTGTCGCGCCCGGTCCCAAGAGGCCCGTGAGATGCATCGAAGAGGTACCGAAGAACATCGTTCGGACTTTGTGATGAGCAGGCATGGGCCGTCACCACAAGGATGCAGCCAACGGCCCACGCGCCTTCTGTCACAGCGACTGACCCCACCC
>CAJAPZ010000120.1 GCA_903943955.1 uncultured Actinomycetes bacterium | reverse complement strand
GGTGGTTACCCGCAGGCTCGCGCGCTCCACGATGCCGATGGGGATTGTGGAGTCGACCTCGATGAGATCACCCACCGCATACTGGCTCTCAAACAAGATGAAGAAGCCGGCCACCACATCTGCCAGCAGGCGTTGCACGGCGAAGCCCAGCACGAGGATGACGAAGGCCGACCCGCTGAGCGCCGCCACGCTGCTGGCACCAAACACCGTGGCAATGATCGCGATGAGCGCCGCCAGCACCACCACGTACGAGATACCCGCGGCCAGTGCCGATACCGCTGTGCCCCGCTGACGCGCCGCCACGGTCTCGCCACCACGCAGCACCCGGGTTACCGAGCGCCGCTCCGTCTTCCGCACGATCCACAAGCAGATGGCCGCAACCAGCACGATGACGCCGACCCACACAAGCGTCTCGGCCCAGCCGCTCAGCAACGGCACATCGACCGCCGCCGCCGCCGCGCTCACGGTTAGAGGATGGGGAGGTATCGCTCTGTCTCGAACGGCGTAATCTGCACGCGGTACTCATCCCACTCCGCGCGCTTGATCTCCACAAAGCGGTCGTGCGTGTGCTCACCGAAGGCCCGCAGCAACAGCTCGCTGGAGGCGCCGATCTCGATGGCCTCGCCAAGGGTCTCGGGCAGGGCCTCAATACCGGCGCGCGCGCGATCCTCCGGCCCCAGCTCGTACAGGTTGGTGTCCATCGGCGGCGGCAGCTCATAGCCCTTCTCAATACCGTCGAGCCCTGCGTGCAGCAGCGCGGCGAAGGTGAGGTACGGGTTGCAGGCCGGGTCGGGGCATCGAAGCTCGGCGCGGGTGGACTGCTCCCTGCCCGGCCGCCCGGCCGGTACCCGGATGAGCGCGCTGCGATTGCGCCGGCTCCAGGCGATGTACACCGGCGCCTCGTACCCCGGAACCAGTCGCTTGTACGAGTTGACCCACTGGGCGAACACGCACGACAGCTCGCGTGCGTGGCGCAGTTGCCCGGCGATAAACGCCTTGCCTACAGCGCTCAGCAGGTACTCGTCATCGGGGTCATAAAAGGCATTCTCGCCACCGCGGAACAGGCTCTGGTGGGTGTGCATTCCCGAGCCGTTCTCACCCATGAGGGGCTTGGGCATAAAGGTGGCGTAGATGCCATTTCTATGCGCCACCTCCTTCACCACCGTGCGGTAGGTCATCACGTTGTCGGCCATACGCAGGGCATCATCAAATCGCATGTCGATCTCGTGCTGCGACGGCCCCACCTCGTGGTGGGAGTACTCCACGGCGATACCCATGGCCTCAAGCGACAGCACGGTTTCGCGTCGCAGGTCGCTGGCCGCATCGAGGGCGGTCAGATCGAAATACCCACCGCGGTCGAGGGGCTCGGGGTTGTCGGATGCCTTGAAGTAGAAGTACTCAAGCTCGGGGCCGATGAAGTAATGGTCAAAGCCCATGGTCTTCGCCCGGTCAAGCGCGCGGCGCAGGATCTGGCGGGGGTCGCCCTCGTACGGCTGGCCATCCGGCACGCGGATGTCGCAGAACATGCGCGCAACGCCCTGCACCTCAGGGCGGTAGGGCAGCACAGTGAACGTTGATGGGTCGGGCATGGCGATCATGTCCGATTCCTCCACCGCGTTAAACCCGGTGATGGACGAGCCATCAAAGCTCATGCCCTGGTCCATGGCATCGGCCAGCCCTTCGCGCGTAATGGCGAAGCTCTTCAGCTGCCCGAGGATGTCCGTAAACCACAGGCGGATGAACTTGATGTCGCGCTCCTCAACAAGCGCGAGGATCTCATCGCGATCCACTTTCGTCCCTTCACGAGGTTTGCCGCAGAATGACGCTAACACGGCGACCGCCCCCCTCCGACGGGGGGTCGCTGTGTCAGCCCCTCGACAAACACGCAGGGCGCCCGAAGGCGCCCTGCGGTCCTGCCGGAGTGGCGGGGTCTGCTACCTCACAAACAGCATCTCCTGGTACTTGGGAAGCGGCCACATGTCGTCGGCCACGAGTCCCTCCAGGGTGTCGGCGATCTCGCGCACGGCGATCATCGCGGTCAGCACCTTGTCCCGCATGTACACGGCGTGCTTGATGGCGGTGCCGCTGTGCGGGTGGCTGGAGTTCGCCTTCTCAAGCGCCACGATGGCCACGACGAGCGCCTCGGTGGTCGAGGTGATCTCGTCGATCAGCACCTCGATACCCGCGGCCTGGCACAGGGCGATCTGCCTGAGCGCGGCCGGAAGAATGATGGTGCGCGCCATGTTGGCGGTGGTCTCCGCCTCGATGTTCACCTTGGTGATGTACTGCTCCACGTACACGTCGTACCGGGCAGTGATCTCCCGCTTGTCGAGCACCTTGTACTTGCTGAACACCTGCACGGCTGCCGGTGTGACGAACTGCGGCAGGGCATCGGGCGTGGTGCTCAGGTTCAGCAGTCCACGCTTCGCAGCCTCCGCGTGCCAGGCGTCTGAGTAGCCATCGCCGTCAAACACCACGCGGCCATGCTCGCGGTACACCGCGCGCACAACCTCGATGACGGCGGTCTCAAGCTTGGTGCCGCGCTTGCCCAGCTTGCGCTTCATCTCCGCCGACATGTGGTCAACGCTCTCGGCCACGATCGTGTTCAGCACCGTATTGGGCAGGCCCAGCTCCTGGTTGGAGCCAAGCGCCCGGAACTCAAACTTGTTGCCGGTGAAGGCAAATGGGCTGGTGCGGTTGCGGTCGCCCGCGTGCAGCGGCATGGACGGCAGCACCGGAGTGCCCAGACCCAGAAACGACCTGGGCGTGGAGCGCATGGTCTTGCTCGATGCGCAGGCCTCCATCACCTTCTGGATCTCGCCGCCGAGGTACACCGAGATGATGGCCGGCGGGGCCTCGTTGGCACCCAGACGGTGGTCCTGACCAGCGGTGGCCACTGTGGCGCGCAGCAGGCCTGCGTACTTGTCTACCGCGCGAATGACGGCAGCGGCGAAGAACAGAAACTGCAGGTTGTCGTGCGGGGTGTCACCGGGGTCCAGCAGGTTGCGGCCGGTGTCGGTGCCCATCGACCAGTTGTTGTGCTTGCCCGAGCCGTTGACGCCCGCGAAGGGCTTCTCGTGCAGCAGACACACCAGGCCGTACCGACGGGCCACCTTCTGCAGGGTCTGCATCACCAGGTGCTGGTGATCGGCCCCCACGTTGGAGCTCTCAAAGATGGGAGCAACCTCGTACTGGCCGGGTGCCACCTCGTTGTGGCGGGTCTTGATGGGCACGCCCAGACGGGCGAGCTCACGCTCAACCTCCATCATGTACGCCAGCACGCGCTCCGGAATGCTGCCGAAGTAGTGGTCGTCAAGCTCGTGGCCCTTGGGTGGCTTGGCACCGAACAGCGTACGACCGGTGTTGATGATGTCGGGGCGGTCAAAGTAGTACTGCTCGTCGATCAGGAAGTACTCCTGCTCGGCACCCACGGTGGTGAACACACGCTGGCTCTCGTCGTCGCCAAACAGCACGAGGGCCTTCAGCGCCGAGGTGGACAGTGCCTCCATCGAGCGCAGCAACGGGATCTTGTTGTC
>CAJAPZ010000119.1 GCA_903943955.1 uncultured Actinomycetes bacterium | reverse complement strand
CCGGACGCCGCACAAATACCCGTTGGAGGCTCGTGGTGCGTATCGGGATGGTGGGACTCGGCAGGATGGGCGCGAATATGAGCGTGCGCCTGATGAACGCCGGCCACGAGGTGGTGGGCTACGACCGCGACGCAGCAGCAGTCAGTGCGCTGGGCGGCAAGGGCGGGGGGACGGCATCCGACTCGGCCACGCTGGTCGCGCAGCTCGACGCTCCGCGAGTTGTGTGGTTCATGCTCCCCGCCGCCGTCACTACAGCCGCAATCATGGAAATGGCCGAGCACCTGGAGCCCGGCGATGTGGTGGTGGACGGCGGTAACAGCCACTACCCCGATGACATCGCCCGCTCACGGGTGCTGGAGGCCAAGGGCATTCACTACGTGGATGCCGGCGTGAGCGGTGGGGTGTGGGGCCTCGAGCGCGGCTACTGCCTCATGGTGGGCGGGACCGACGAGGCCATCACCACACTCACTCCCATCCTTGAGACCCTCGCGCCCGGGGTGGCCACCGCGCCGCGCACGCCAGGTCGTGACGGCCCGCCCACCCCCGCCGAGAACGGCTGGCTGCACTGCGGACCCGCGGGTGCCGGGCACTTCGTGAAGATGGTGCACAACGGCATCGAGTACGGAATGATGGCCGCGTTCGCCGAGGGGCTGAACATCCTCCACCACGCCAACGAGGGTGCGCGCGAGCGCACCGCCGATGCCGAGACGGCTCCGCTCAGCGATCCTGACCTTTACAAGTACGACATCGACGTCGCATCTGTCACCGAGTTGTGGCGCCGGGGCAGCGTGGTGGGGTCATGGCTTCTTGACCTCACTGCAGAGGAGTATCTGCGCGACCCCGGCCTCGATAAGTTTGAGGGTCGCGTGTCCGACTCGGGTGAGGGTCGCTGGACCCTGCAGGCGGCGGTCGATACAGGCGTACCTGCCCCGGTTCTTGCCAGCGCGCTGTTCTCGCGCTTTGCGAGCCGTGACAACGACGAGTACGCAAACAAGGTGCTTGCGGCCATGCGCCTGGGCTTTGGCGGACACCTGGAGCACTCGGAATGAGCGCGAAAGCCGATTGTGTCGTGCTGTTCGGTGCCACCGGCGACCTTGCCTACAAAAAGCTCTATCCGGCGTTGCACGCGCTCCAGGAGCGAGGCAAGCTGGATATCCCCATCATCGGCATCGCCCGCGAGGGGTGGAGCCTGAAGAAGCTGCAGGATCGCATCCGCGCCTCCCTCACCGACGCCGGGGTACCGGCCGACGACGAGGCGGCCAAGACGCTGCTCAAGTGCGTGCGGTACGTGCATGGCGACTACAACGACCCGATGTCGTTCACCCATCTCGCCGAGGCCATGCACGACAGGAAGTTGCCCGTGTTCTACCTGGCCATCCCTCCGGGGCTGTTCGGCGAGGTCGTCGCGGCGCTGTCGCATCACGACCTCACACAGAACGCACGCGTGGTGGTGGAGAAGCCGCTCGGCCGTGATCTGCAGTCGGCCCAGGAACTCAACCGCGGACTGGCCACCGAACTACGTGAAGAACAGATCTTCCGCATCGATCACTTCCTGGGCTACGAGCAGGTGCAGAACATCCTCGTTGCGCGGTTCGGCAACTCGATG
>CAJAPZ010000118.1 GCA_903943955.1 uncultured Actinomycetes bacterium | reverse complement strand
GGTCGTAAAGCAGGACGTCACCATCAAGGATGGGACCGTGGATCGCTATCGGGTGCGTCTGCTGATCAGCTTCAAGTACGAACTGGACGCCTAGCCCCACCCGTGCCCCGCGGCGGGTCGGCCCCGCCCCGCCGCCGCAGGAATCGCCGCGGCGAACTCGCGCTGGGGCTGCCTACGCCCGAACGACGCGAAACGGCACGGGCATGAGTGGCGCGCCGAGGAGTGCCGTGCGCAGGTCGTCAGCGTTGGCATACGCGCGACCCGGGATGACCCGGCCGAGCACCGGTGCGTCCACCGAGTCGCCGGTGAATGGCCATGGGTCGAGTGCACACGTCCGGTCATCAACTGCCGAGATAACGACAGCAACACCCTCGGCGTCATCCACGGACCGCGGGACGCGCCGGAGGGTCCATGGCTCGTCGCCTGCGAGCCCTGTCCACGTGAGGTAAAGACTCAGCAAGTCGAGCGCCTGGAGCACGCGGTAGGCCGCCCACGTCCATTCACGGGCCTCCTTCGCATCTCCCATCTGGGACTCCACGCGCTGCTGCACCGCGGCTTCGTCGCTGATGAGGCCCCGAACGGGATCCGGGAGGACGTTGATATCCGGCATCTCACCGTCCAGGCCCATGCGCCGCTGTACTAGCCCGGCGCAGTGCAGGCCCACCAGCATGCCCGTGACCTCGTCGCGGGTGCGAGCCGCGTGGATGCTGCGACGGTGGATTGCCATGTGCTCAGAGGTCTGCATATGCACGAAGTCCCGCGGCTCCCCGTCCGCCGAGATGTCGGGCGAGGCCTCCCACTGGCGCCACCCCTCGTCGTGCCACTCGGCAGCCGATGTCACCGGACCCCACGGCTCAGGGCGCGCGAACTGCGCGTTGCCCCATGCCTCTGCCAAAAGGCCACATTGCGACTGATGGTCAGTCTGCATCACCACGCGGATCCCCTCAGGGATTCGCGTGGTGATCATGCGCGGTCTGCGGCCGCCGCTGCCGCGCCCACGATGCCGGCCCGGTTCTCGAGCGCGGCTGCACGCAGTGGCGGACGGACATCGAGGAAGTGCAAGAACTTGTCGGCCTTGCGGGAGACTCCGCCACCGAGCAATACGAGGTCGGGCCAGAACAGCCGGTCAATCACCTCGATCACCTCTTGCAGCCGCTCTGCCCAGTGGTGCCATGAGAGGTCGTGGACCTCGCGCACCGATGCGGCGGCACGGTGCTCCGCATCCTTGCCGCGCACCTGAATGTGACCCATCTCAGTGTTGGGGACCAGCACGCCGTTGTAGAGGAGCGCCGAACCGATGCCGGTTCCGAGGGTAAGCAGCACGACTAAGCCCTCAACTCCGTGAGCGGCCCCGTAGCGGGCCTCGGCCACGCCAGCCGCATCGGCATCGTTGATGACGCGCACCGGTGCGCCAAGACCCGCGGAGAACAGTTGCTCGGCATGGGCGCCCACCCACGCCGGGTCGATGTTGGAGGCGAGAGTGGTGACACCCTTCACGATCGGTGACGGGAACCCGATGCCGATCGGGCCGTCGTGCCCCAGGTCGGCGATGAGGCCCGCGGTTGCCGCAACCACGGAGTCCGGTGTCGCGGGTTGCGGCGTCTCCACCCGCACCCGCTCTGTTGTGAACTCGCCGGTGGCCAGGTCGACAATTGCCGCCTTGATCCCGCTGCCACCAACGTCGATTCCGAGTGAAAGGGTCATCGGGTCGTTGCCACCTGGGGTTCGCTGAGCATTTCCATGAGGTTGGGAGGGAGTACCCGCGCGGCGCCAGCCGGCCCCATGCTTCCCTGAAAGTACGGCTCAACGGGCGGGGGGTCATCGAGAAGCGGCTGCACAACACGCCAGGCATCCTCCACGAGATCGCCACGGGCGAACAGACGGTGCTCGCCGATGATGGCGTCGCCCATCAGTCGCTCGTAGGCGGCAGGCCCGGCCTCGCCCAATTGCTTGCCGTACTGCACCGACAGATCGACCGTCTCGGTGAGCACCTGATCGCCCGGCTGCTTCACCTGCATGCTCAACTGGATGAGATCGTCGGGCTTCATGCGAAAGCGCATGCGGTTGGGTTCGATCATGCCGTGGGCCTCCTGAAACAGCTGACGAGGGGGCAGCACGTACTCAACAACCGCCTCGGTGACCGTGCGCCCCAGCGCCTTGCCTGCACGAATGGTGAACGGAACACCCGCCCAGCGCCAGGTGTCGATCTCAAAGCGCAGCGCGCAGTAGGTCTCAACGTCGCTCTCGGGGTCCACTCCGGGCTCGCCCCTGTAGCCCTCAAACTGACCGCGCACGAGGTTCTCGGGCAGGAGTGGCTTGATGGAGCGGAGCACCTTCACCTTCTCGTCCGAGATGCACTGGGCATCCATCGACACCGGAGGCTCCATGGCAAGCATGCAGACAAGCTGCAGCAAGTGGTTCTGCACGACATCGCGCAGACATCCGACAGTCTCGTAGAACGACCCGCGGCCCTCGACGCCGAATGACTCGGACATTTCGATATGCACCCGACGCACGTAGCGGCGGTTCCAGATGGGTTCAAGCATCGAGTTACCGAAACGCGCAACGAGGATGTTCTGCACCTGCTCGTAGCCCAGGAAGTGATCGATGCGGAATATCTGGTCCTCACGCAGCTCGGTGGCCAGTCCACGGTTAAGTTCCTGCGCCGACTCCAGATCACGGCCGAGCGGCTTCTCCACCACCACGCGCGCGTTCTGTGTGAGGTCATGATGTGAAAGCGCCGCGACGACCTCGCCGAACAGCCCCGGAGGGATGGCCAGATAAAACACGGGCAAACGTATGTCGTGCATGGTCTCAGCGAGGTGGGTGAACGACATCGGGTCGTTGTAATCGCCATGCACGTACCGCACGCACTTGAGCAGCGTCTTGGCCGCCTCGTCAT
>CAJAPZ010000117.1 GCA_903943955.1 uncultured Actinomycetes bacterium | reverse complement strand
GAGGTCGCGCAGATGGGAGTGCTCCGGGCCCACGCCCGGGTAGTCGAGGCCTGCCGACACGGAGTGGGCCTCTGCAACCTGCCCGTCAGGGTCCTGCACCAGATATGAGAACGATCCGTGCAGGACACCGGGACTGCCCTTGGCCAGCGATGCACCGTGCAGCCCCCCGAGGCCCTCGCCGCCGGCCTCGACGCCCACAAGCGCCACATCCGGGTCGTCAAGAAATCCGCGGAAGATGCCGATGGCATTTGATCCCCCGCCGACGCAGGCCACAACGGTGCCCGGCAGTACCCCGACCTCATCCAGCATCTGCGCGCGCGACTCGACACCGATGATCGACTGAAAGTGCGCGACGATCTCCGGGTATGGCGCGGGACCAACCGCTGACCCGATGATGTAATGCGTGTGCTCCACGTTGGTGACCCAGTCGCGGATTGCCTCGCTGGTGGCGTCCTTCAGCGTGCCGCTTCCTGAGTCCACCGGCATCACCTCTGCCCCCAGCATGCGCATGCGGATGACGTTGAGGCGCTGCCGGTGCATGTCGGTACGCCCCATGTATACCCGGCACTCAAGCCCCAGGAGCGCCGCCGCCGTGGCCGTGGCCACGCCGTGCTGCCCCGCGCCGGTCTCGGCGATGATGCGCTGCTTGCCCATGCGCTGCGCCAGCAGCACCTGCCCAAGCGCGTTGTTGATCTTGTGCGCGCCGGTATGGCACAGGTCCTCCCGCTTGAGCCACAGCCCACTTGAGAGGTCCCATGCCTCTTCAAGGCGCCGCGCGCGGTAGATGGGCGTGGGACGACCGACGTAGTGGCCGAGCAGTACGCCAAGCTCGCTGAGGAACTCGGGCTCGTCGCGGTAGCGCGCAAATGCAGCGGTCAACTCATCGAGGGCGCCGATGACCGTTTCGGGCACGTATCGCCCCCCATATGGGCCAAAGCGCATCGTGACGCTCATGCGGCCATTCCCAGCGCGGCATGGCGCGCAGCACGGGCGAACTCGGCAACCAAGATGGGGTCCTTTCGACCAGGAGATGATTCGACGCCACTCGCCACGTCGATGATGTCGGGGCGCACCAGGCGCACGGCGTCGCCCACCACCTCGGGAGTGAGGCCTCCCGCGAGGGCAAATGGGCGGGATGGGCGGTTGGCCACAAGCAGACCCCAGTCGGCCAGCACCCCGGTGCCACCGTGGTGTCCCGGAACTGCCGCATCGAACAGCACCAGGTCGCACTCCGCGGCAGCGGCCGCCACGATTGCATCCGCGCCGTCGAGCCGCAGCGCGAGGATGACGGGTACCGGCGACGCCGCCACGATTGCCGAGAGGTCGGCCGGGGCGTGCACCTGCACGCGGGTGAGGTGGCACCGTGCGACGGCATCGGCCAGCCCCTGCGGAGTGGGATCGACGAACACGCCGACCCGCTCCACGCCGTGGGGCACGGCCGCCATCACGGCCTCTGCCGCTCGGCCATCAAGCGCACGGGGGCCATGCGGGGTCATGATGGCGCCGATGGCCCATGCGCCGGCATCGACGCACACCTGGACGTCGGCGGGGTCGGTGAGACCACAGAACTTTATGCGCAGAGGAATGGCGGAGTCGGACACGCACGGCAGAGTAGCCACCCCCGCTCCGGGGCGCATTGACATCTGACGGCGCAGCAGTGGGGGTCCAGCGCCGGGGCGCGATACACTTCCCAGGATGTTCAACGTGCCGTGCACCACCGCGACGAGGGGACTCGATGATGGCGAGCCTTCCCAACATCCGTCGTTCACGCTTGCGGGGGTCCTCCTCCGCGACGCCCGCCCCTGACCGGGAGCGGCCGGACGTCCAGCGCCTGGAGGCCCACGGGCTCACCTGGCTGAACATCGAGGAGCCGACTGAAGCCGAGATCTCGTGGCTCCAGGAGCACTTCGACTACCACCCCCTCGACCTTGAGGACGTGCTCTCGCGCAGGCGCCAGCGCGCCAAGATCGACGAGTACGACGACTACGTGTTTCTGGTGCTGCACTTCCCGCGGTTCGACAAGACCACGGGGCGCCTGCAGGCCGCCGAGCTCAATGTGTTCATCGGTCCCGGGATGATCATCACCATCCCGAAGGAGCCGATGAAGCCCATCCGCGCCGTGTGGTCGCGGTGCGAGGCCCGAGAGGACGCCAGATTTGAGTTCATGTCCAAGGGGTCGGGCTTCCTGCTGTACGAGATCGTCGACCAGATGTTCGACTACTGCTTTCCCATCCTCGACAAAATCGGGTTCAAGCTCGACACGATCGAGGACGCCATCTTTGAGGGGCACGGCGACTCCGTGGTGCGTGATATCTCCAATGTGAAGCAGGAGATCATCAACTACCGCAAGGTCATTAAGCCGCAGCGCCCAACCCTGCGGATGCTCGAGCGCGCTGTGCAGCGGTATGCGCCCGAGGACCTCGAAATCTACTTCGACGACATCGTCGACAAGAACGAGCGCATCTGGGACTCGCTTGAGAACTACAAGGAGGTGGCCGAGGCGCTCGAAGCCACCAACGAATCCATCATCACCCACCGCCTCAACGACATGCTGGCGCTCCTCACCATTCTGTCGTCGGTGCTGCTGCCGCTCACCCTCATTACTGGCTTCTATGGGATGAACATCGACAATCTGCCATTCGCGCGGAACGGCGTGGCATCGCTTATCTTCCTGCTCTTCCTGATGGTCACCCTCGCCGTGGGCGTGCTGTTCTACGTCCGTAAGCGCAAGTGGCTGTAAACCCCGGGGCAGGGCGTCAGATCATGTGGGCGCCGTGGAGGATGGCCTACGTGTCGGCTGAGAATGGTGACGAGTTCGAGGGTCCGGGTTGTGTGTTCTGCGACCTGCCGGCGGTCGGTGACGATGCGCGAGCACTCGTCCTCGCCCGCGGTGAACACTGCTTCGTCGTCCTCAACGCGTACCCCTACGCGAGTGGACACCTGATGGTCGTCCCCTACGCACACCTCGACCGCCTGACCGACCTCCCAACGCCCGCCCTGACTGAGATGATGGAGCTCGCCCGCACCGCCCAGACCGCGCTCGACGGGGCCATGCACCCGCTTGGCTTCAACCTCGGGATGAATCAGGGGGCGGCGGCGGGAGCCGGCATTGCCGACCACCTGCACCTGCATGTGGTCCCGAGGTGGTCCGGGGACACCAATTTCATGCCCGTTATCGGAGATCTTCGCGTGATGCCGCAGCACCTCGACGAGACATATTCCCTCCTTCGACCGGGGTTTGCGGCGTGACCCTCATCCCAGAGGTCTTCAAGGCCTACGACATCCGCGGCCTGTACGGCACGGAGCTCGACGAGGATGGTGCGGAGCGCATCGGCCGGGCATTCATCGCCGTCACCGGCGCCGCACGCGTGGCGGTGGGTCACGACGTGCGCCTCTCTTCCCCCTCGATGACCGCAGCATTCATCCGTGGTGCCCTGTCGGCAGGCGCAGACGTCACCTCGCTGGGACTCGCTGCAACCGAGATGGTCTACTTCGCGGTGGACGAGGGCGGCTACGACGCCGGCGCCATGATCACGGCAAGCCATAACCCGCCCGAGTACACCGGGGTAAAGATGGTGTCGGCGGGAGCCCTCCCGCTCTCGGGCGACACGGGCATTTCCGAGGTGGGCCGCCTGGCCCGGGCAGGGGAACCCGCCGCCGCCGCGGAATCCGGCACCGAGACCACGGATCCCGGCCTGCTGCACCGATTCGTTGACCGGTGTCTCACCTTCGTCGATCCATCGGCCATCACCGGCCTGCGGGTGGTGCTCGACGCAGCCAACGGCATGGCCGGGCTCTACCTCCCGCCGGTGCTCGATCGCATCGACATCGATGCGGTGCCGTTTTTCCTCGACCCGGATGGGCGCTTCCCACATCACCTGCCGAATCCGTTGCTCGAAGAGAACCGGGCGTTCATCGAGAAGGCCGTGGTGGACAACGGTGCCGATGTGGGTATCGCCTGGGATGGCGATGCCGACCGCTGCTTTTTCATTGACGAAAAGGGCGGGTTCGTCGCAGGCGACTTCCTCACCGCACTGCTTGCGCGCCACATCCTCGCGCGCAATGGCGGCGGCACCGTGGTGTACGACCTGCGCGCATCGTGGGCGGTTCGCGATGCCATTCTCGCCGCTGGGGGTCAGGCCGACGAGTTCCGCGTGGGGCATGCCTTCATCAAGCGCCGCATGCGCGAGATCGATGCCGTATTTGCCGGGGAGGTCAGCGGCCATTACTACTTCCGCGACTTCTCATTTGCCGACACCGGGCTCATCCCGGCGCTGATGGTGATGCAGATCCTTGCTCAGTCCGACGAGCCGCTGTCGCAAATGGTGGCGGCCCTTCGCGAGAAGTACCACATCTCCGGTGAGATCAACTCGACCGTTGCGGATGCCGGAGCGGCGATCGACCGCCTTCGGGCACACTATGCGGACGGTCATCAGGCCGAGGTCGATGGGCTGTCCGTCGGCTACGACGACTGGCACTTCAACGTGCGCTCGTCCAATACCGAACCGCTCCTGCGGCTCAACCTCGAGTCGCTGGTGTCGGAAGCGGATATGGAACGAAAGCGCGATGATGTGCTCGCGATCATCAGGGAGGGTTGAACATGGCCGAGATCGAGATCGACGGTGAGATGCACCGGCTGCTGGTTGACCACGACCTGTGCATGGGCACCCGTGTGTGCATCGCGCGTCTGCCCGGTGTGTTCTCAGTAGATGACGACTCCAACCTGTCGTCCGCCAGCAGTGATGTGCTGGACCCGGCGATCACCGCCGCGGTCCTGGAGGCAATTGACGATTGCCCGCAGGAGGCCATCCGCCTGGAGAAGTTGGGCTGACCCCCGCATCCACTGATGCGAGCGCCGCGGTCATTCGCGGTCGCGAAATCGTCGTGCGCTACCAGCGCGGTGGCGCAGCGGCGGTTGACGGCGTGGACATCGATCTGGCGCCCGGACAGGGTCTGGTGGTGACCGGCGGTCGCGGGTCGGGCAAGTCGTCGCTGCTGCGTGCGGTGATGGGTCTTGCGGGCCCCGGTGGGGATACGACCGTGTTCGGTGCCCGCCCAGGCAGTCCGGACGCTCTGCGGCGCATCGGCTGGGCCCCGCAGTCATGGCCGTTCACATACGGCGTACGTACCGGAGAGGCCCTCCGCATGGTCGCGGCGCTGAAGGGATATGGGCCCGAGGAGGCCGCGCGCGCGATGGACGAGGCCGGATTCACCGCTCCCGCCAAGTTCGCGCCACTGCTGGAGATTGAGGAGGCGCGCCAGGCATCGTTGGCATGTGCGCTCATCGGCACTCCCGACCTCCTGGTGCTCGATGACCCATGGGAGTTCACCCAAACCGACACGGCGATCCGCCGCGCCCTCGATCGTGGGGCTGCCGTGCTGGTGGCGTCATCCGACCCGGGCGGCCTTTCCGGAATTCTCGGCGTGTCCATCACCCTCAAGGACGGACGGCGCGCATGAGCCCCACCAGCGCCCTCTCCATTATCAGCAGCGTCGAATTTCGCGCCATCATCCGGCGACGGTGGTTCCTCATCTCCATCGCCGTCGGCGCCGCGCTCATCGTGACGGGCACGATTTTCGCCGGCGGCCGGGCCGGAATCCCCCGATCTGATGCCCTGCGTGCGTGGACCCTCGCCGTCGAGGTGATTGGCGGGCTCGTGGTGAGCGCGTGCCTCGGGGCCAGCGTGGCCAATCGCGACGCCGACGGCGGCTGGTTCGGACTGCAGGTGGCCACGGGCACCACCCGGGCTGTGGTGACGCTCGGGCGTGTGCTCGGTCGCGTACTGGTACTGGTGGCGACATTCGCGGTGTGGATGGCGCTGGCATGGCTCTGCGGCCTGCTTATCGGCAACGGATCCGACTGGCCACTGATCGTCACCGGGTTCGCCGGTATCGGCAACATGCTCGTGGTGCTCACCGTGGCTGCGCTCTGCAGCGTGGCGCTCGGTCCGGTGTCGTCGGGAGTGATGGGCGTGCTCGCATACATCTTCTCCTTGGCGCTGGTGAACATGTCGTCAGCAGCCGAGGCCGACGTAATCGGCACGTCGTGGTCAGGCCTCATTAGCTCGCTCTACTTCATCTTCCCGCGCGGAATCGTGTCGCCGCTCGTCGCTGACCTGCAGGCCCGTGACGTGGCAGGGCTCGCCGCCCCCCGTGTTGAGGTGAATGGCAACATCGTGTTTATCCAGCCCGCATCGTGGGCCACGGTCATCTGGACCCTCGGCTGGTGCGTGCTGCTGGCGCTGGCAGCGGCGGGCGCCATGCGCCGGCGTGCGCTCTCCTAACGCCCCGTGCTTACATAGACGCATGGCCACGGCGGACTCACCGCCGGCCCCCACAGGGAGTCTTCCTTTGCCTCACCGTCCCCTGAGCCGACGCGCGACGCCCCTCGCGCTCGCATCCGCGGCCGCCCTTCTCATCGCTGCGGGAACCGGCCTCGCCGGGATGCCCGCCGCATCATCCACCGTCAGCGGTCCACAGCAGAGTGTGTTCGTCGAGCCCGACGACGGAGGCGTGACGATCATCAACGCCATCAACTCCGCGCGCACGAGTGTGGATGTTGTGAGCTACGACTTCGGTGGGCCGAATGTGGTGGGCCAGCCCGGCGCGGAGGGGGCCCTCATGCGGGCCGTCGCGCGCGGTGTGAACGTACGGGTCATCTTCAACTCGGGGATGGTTGACCCGAACTGCCTCGGCCTCGCCGCCGACAGCCAGGCCATATGCGCATGGAACCCAAAGGCCGACACGGCCTACGCCACACAGGCGTCACTCGAGGCCGCTGCCGCACAGCCGGGGGCCGGGAAGGTGCGGGTGCAGTTCTCATCGCAGAACTTCCAGATCACGCACCAGAAGACGATCATCATCGATGGCGCCGATAAGAACGGCAAGGCGCTGCCCACTGGCAAGCTCCCCCGCACCGCCAAGGCCCTGGTGATGACCCTCAACCTTCAGGCCTACCCCTCGCTGTGGGGACAGCGCAGCGTGACCGAGTACAACGCGATCACGAAGCACAAGACGCTGACGCTGGTGAACCCGGACTATCTGACCAACCCGGCAGGCGCCTGCGCCCTTGCCGAGGCATCAGCTGGCGGGCACCAGCCCTGTGGTGTGGAGTGGGCGGCCCGTGACTTCGGAGTAGTTGTCACCATGCCGGCGCTCATCAACCGCATCGAGTCGGTGTTTACGAGCGACCAGCGCTGTGACGGCGCGTCGGTGACGAACAACCTGCTGAAGACCACGATGCCCGACACGTGGTCAAACGGAACGCTCCAGGCCAACCGCCTCTATCCCAATGCCGCCACCGGGGGATACCAGACCTCGGCCACACTTCAGAAGAGCCCGCAGGGCAACGACCGCGCGCGGCAACTGGGACTGATCAACCACGCCACCAAGCAGCTTCTCGTCTACAACGAAGAGATGCAGGACCAGCAGGTGATCAACGCGCTCGTTGCCGCCGCAAAGCGCAGGATCGATGTGCGGGTTGTGATGGCAGGACAGGTGAATGGCTACAACAGCTGGGCAGTGGGCTTCAACCAGCTCACCGCGAGTGGCGTCAAGGTGTATCTGATCGACGACACCAAGCCCGGGAGCCTCTACGTGCACGCAAAGGCCATCATCAGCGACGGCCGCGATGGCTTTCTTGGATCCGAGAACTTCGGCACGGCGTCGATGAATTGGAACCGTGAGCTCGGGATGATGATCACCGCACGGTCCCACCCGGATCAGGCCACCTACCCGAGCCTGCCCAGTAAGCAGGGAGTGACGGTGATCACCAACGCCTTCTGGAGCGACATGTCCAAGGCAATGGCACAGGGTGGTTCGTGGCCCGTGGCCGGCATCGTCCCGGTGCCTGAGGCCAGCTACCCCAAGAGCCCGGTGCTCAACGACTTCCCGATGGCATGCCTCAAGCCAGTTGCCGGCGATCTGTTCACGCCGGCCCTGCCGCAGCGCACACTGCCGCCGCCTGCCGTGGAGCAGCCGGCCAGCTGATCACACAACCGAGCAGGCTCCGTCCGGGAGCCGGTCCACGCGCCTACGCGGAGACCGGCTCCCGGACCATGCGCTCGTACAGCGTGTCCCGCTCCCGTGGCTGCT
>CAJAPZ010000116.1 GCA_903943955.1 uncultured Actinomycetes bacterium | reverse complement strand
GAGGTGCTCATGGTCGATGAGCGCCTGCCCCAAGTCGGACACGATGACGCCATCGGGAAGGTCAATAATCTCTGCGGGAGCCGGTGCGCCGTCGGTGAAGGCCAGACGTGCCGATCGTCCTTCGGTCGCGGGCAATGCGACGGTGCCCGTGGCGCCGGCACCCGATGGCTCAGGGCCGGTCATGGCGAGATCTGCCGGAGGAGTGAAGCGCCACTCCTCCTCCATCCCGGTAAGCACGGGCAGGGCATCAAGGTTGGCGGTTGCCGTGGTGCGGGCCTCTGCGGCCCAGGCCGGGGCATCAGCCAATGGAACCCTCCATCTGCAACTCGATCAGGCGGTTGAGCTCAACCGCGTATTCCATGGGCAGTTCCTTGGCGATGGGCTCGATGAACCCGCGCACGATCATGGCCATGGCCGCCTCCTCGCTGAGCCCGCGGCTCATGAGGTAGAAGATCTGGTCGTCGGCCACCTTGCTGACGGTGGCCTCGTGGCCAATCGAAGCGTCCTCCTCCTGAATGTCCATGTACGGGTAGGTGTCGGAGCGGCTGTCCTCATCGAGAAGCAGCGCGTCACACACCACCGAGGCCTTCGCCCGGCGAGCACCCGGCTCAACCTTCACGAGGCCGCGGTACGACGTGCGCCCACCGCCCTGCGAAATGGACTTGCTGATGATCGTGGACGAGGTATCGGGCGCCACGTGCACCATCTTGGCGCCGGCGTCCTGATGCATTCCCGGGCCGGCCATGGCCACCGAGAGCACCTCGCCGCGCGCGCGCGGACCGACCATCCACACCGCTGGGTACTTCATGGTGAGCTTGGAGCCCAGGTTGCCGTCGATCCACTCCATGACGGCGTCCTCGTGGGCCACTGCGCGCTTGGTGACGAGGTTGTAGACGTTGTTCGACCAGTTCTGGATGGTCGAGTACCTGCACCGTGCACCCTTCTTCACGATGATCTCGACCACTGCGGAGTGCAGCGAGTCGGCCGAGTACGTGGGGGCTGTGCAGCCCTCGACGTAGTGCACGTACGAGCCGGGCTCGCAGATGATGAGCGTGCGCTCGAACTGGCCCATGCTCTCGGCGTTGATGCGGAAGTAGGCCTGCAGCGGGATGTCCACCTGCACCCCTGGCGGGATCCAGATGAACGAGCCACCGGACCACACGGCCGAGTTGAGTGCCGCGAACGTGTTGTCACCAGGGGGGATGACCGTGGCCCAGTACTCACGGAAAAGCTCTTCGTGCTCGCGGAGCGCGGTGTCGGTGTCACAGAAGATGACGCCCTTCTCCTCAAGGTCTTCGCGGATCGAGTGGTACACGACCTCAGACTCGTACTGCGCGGAGACACCTGCCAGGAACTTCTGCTCGGCCTCGGGGATACCCAGGCGGTCGAACGTGTTGCGGATGTCGTCCGGAACGTCGTCCCACGAGCGGCCCTGATGATCGGCGGCCCTGATGTAATAAAAGATGTCCTGGAAGTCGAGGCTGGCCAGATCGCCACCCCAGTCCGGGATCTCGCGGCTCTCAAAGATCTCCAGCGATCGAAGCCGGAACTTGGTCATCCACTCGGGCTCGCCCTTGATGGCGGAGATTTCACGCACGACGTCCGCGTTCAGGCCCTTCTTGGGCTCAAAAACGTAATTGGCCGGGTCGTGCCAGCCGAACTTGTAGGTCGTGTCGATGTCAATCTCAGGCTTGGCCGTCGACATAAGGGCGCTCCTCTTCGGGGTCAGGCGCGGATTCTCTATATGTTACGCACATAGCCCGTAGAATCAACCGCCTGCGGACGAGGAATGTATTCCCGACTCCGAAGTCGTCTGCCAAGGCTATCCTTGAGCGCGTGAGGACCGTGAGGACACCCCGATGACCACAGATCCCGCCACCCTGCCCGACGACGAGGTGGAGATTCAGCGGCTCGTGGCCGCTCTTGGGGACGGCACGCGTCGGCGCGTATTCTTTACGGTGCGTGAGGCATGTGGGCTGGTCGGGAAGGACGAGGTGGCCGAGGGCGTGGGCATCACGCGTCGGCTGGCTGGTTTTCATCTCGACAAGTTGGTGGAGCAGGGGTTCCTGCGGGCAGAGTTCCAGCGCCGCAGCGGCCGCAGCGGCCCGGGGGCGGGTCGTCCTGCCAAGTTCTATTCCCTGGCGGCGCCCGAAGAGGACAAGCGCCTGCTGGAGAAGCACTACGACATGCTTGCCGAACTGCTGCTGCGGGCGATGAATGACCGCTCTGGGGAAGACCCTCAGGAGGTACTTGAGCGAGTGGGCTACGAGTTTGGTCGTGAACTCGGCGTTGCCGAGCGCGCGGCTGGCCGCAGCCCGTCATATTCATCAACTACCGAGGCCGTGATGGGTGTGGTGGGGGTGCTTACCCGCTACGGGTTCGGCGCCACCGCTGGCACCGACGGCGAGTTCACCGCCCGGGCATGTCCGTTTGAGGAGATGGCCAAGGTGGACCCGAAGAGGGTGTGCGGACTCGACCGGGCGATCTGGCGTGGGGTGCTGTCGGCATTCAATCCAGATGCCACGCTGGCGGGCGCAACGGCGCGTGCTGAGGGCGATGAGGCCTGCGCGGCCCGGATCGTGCCGGCAAGCTCCTAGAACCGCTGGGGTCTAGAGGTCCTTCAGGCGCGAGGTGCCGAAGAGCCAGAACATCCAGCTGAAAAGCCCCGTCATGATCATCGCGCCGATGATGTCGACGTAGTGGCCGGCCTGAGCCGAGGCGAAGATCTCAGCCACCATCACGAGGGCCAGCAGGCCAAACATGATCCAGCCGGTCCACATGATCCAGCCAAGCGGCAGGTACTTGCGGGTGCCCACGGTGTGGGCGAGCGGGGCGTAATTCGCCCGGCGTCCGCCGGCGCGCTTCGGCTTGGTGTTGGTCTTCTTACCGGGTGCCATCGGCGGGGAGGATACCGTGATCGTCGGCGGATGCCTTGGGGTGCCAAGTACCGCGCCGAAGTCGGATGATGCTCACACCCATCGCAACGAAGTAAATGGCGCTGAATGACACCTGCGCGATGGACCCGTGGACGAGCCCGAACAGCCCCCACGGGATGCACCCGACCATCGCGATGAAGCGCAGCTGCACCTGGCTACGGGATGCGCGCGATGCGATGGCGAACAGCAGGCCGGCCCCCGCGAGCAGGTCGGCTGGGCCAGTCCAGAAGATGACCATGAGGATGACTGCGATGGGCACGGCGGCAGCGAGGGCGATGCGACCACGACGCGAATATGGGCTGATACCCGCGAGGTCCACGCCCGTGTAGAGCGCGTTCATGGTGACGCCCGCGGCCGCCCCGAGCAGTGCCCAGTGCAGGATGAGCACCGCGCCACCAGATGCATCGATGGCCAGAAGCCAGAGCCGCCGGCGTGCGAGCGTGGCGCCCAGAAGCAGTCCGTACCCCAGAAATCCGGTGGCCTGCGTGATGAGGTCGGACCAAGTCACGGCGTCATCCTTGCGCGCCGCCCCACGGAGGTGCCCACCGGTGGTTGACTGCGGGAATGGAACTTGGTCTCGACGGGCGCGTTGCGCTTGTGACTGGCGGTAGCCGGGGAATCGGTCGCGCATCGGCCGAGGCCTTGGCGCGCGAGGGCGCGGCGGTCGCTGTTGCGGCGCGCGGTGCGGAGGGCGTGAATGGTGCGGTTGCCGCGATTCGCGCCATGGGCGGCCGTGCTGAGGGCATTGTCATGGACATGTCCGACCCCGCTGGCCCAGCCGCTGCGGTTACCGCGTGCGAGTCGGTGCTCGGCCCGGTGGACGTGCTTGTGGCCAATGCCGGCGGGCCACCACCGGGCCCATTCCTTGCCACCGATGATGCAGGTTGGGATGTCGCGGTGCAGCAGAACCTGCTTGGCACCATCCGTCTTATTCGAGCGGCGCTGCCCGGCATGCGCGACCGCGGCTGGGGTCGCATTATCACCGTGACGAGCACCTCGGTGCGCGAGGTGATTGATGGCCTGGCACTGTCGAATGCCACTCGGGCCGGGGTGGCGGGGGCCGTGCGAACGCTGGCGCGCGAGGTGGCCGCCGATGGTGTGACCGTCAACAACGTCTTGCCCGGTCCCATCCTCACGGACCGCATGCGTGAGTTGCTCGCGGCCGAGCCCGACCTGGACGCCGCCATCGCGGCCCGGGGTGCACGCAACCCCACTGGGCGCGTGGGCGACCCCGCCGAGGTGGGCGACTTGGTGGCATTTCTGGCATCGGACCGCGCCGCGTTCATCACGGGCGGATCGGTGATGATCGATGGAGGGGAGAGCCGTGTCGTCGGTTGATCATGAACACCCACCCTTTCGGTTCAGCACGCGAATGCGCGTTGACTTCGCCGATACGGATGCATTTGGGCATGTGTACTTCGGGCGCTACAGCCGGTACGTGGAGCGCGCTGTCATCGAGTACCGGCGCGAGGTGGGAATCGGCCTGCTGGGGGAGCCCGGGCACCTGTTCGTGGTGAGATCACTCACTATCGACTACCACGCCGCTGTGCGGTTTGACGACACCATCGAGGTATTCGTGCGGACCACCCGCGTGGGCACGACAAGTCATACCCACGACCTGCGCATTGAGCGTCTGGATGATGAGGGTGCCCTGCATGTGGCCGACGCCCGTGCCGTGCTGGTTGGTGTGGCGTCCCAGGAGGACGGCCCGCCAACGCCAATGCCCGATGCCATGCGCGCTGCCATCAAGGCGTTCGAGTCCTGATCACGCGCCTGCTCGGACAGGATGCAGCGCTGCTGGCGGCGGCCGGGGCTGATACCGGCGTGCTCGCGGAGATTGAGGCGTGGGCGCGGTGTGCCGTGGTGGTACCCGACGGGGTACAGATCGTGGATGCCCACGTGCATCTGGGAATCGATCGCGATGGGCATGCGCTGGCGGCCGCTGATCTTGTGGCCGACATGGACGCCAACGGCATCGCCGCGTCGGTCGCCTTTCCCGCCGATGAACCCGGGGTGGGTGGTGACTTCCGCGAGGCGAATGGTCGGGTGGCCGATGCCGCCCTTGCGTACCCCGGACGCATCATTCCGTTCTGCAGGATTGATCCCACGCACCCCACGGACCGCGTGCTGGCCGATGCGGATGCCGCGGGGGCCCGAGGGGTCAAATTGCATCCTGTCGCCCAGCGGTTCCGTCCCGAGGGGGATGAGTGTGTGAGCGTGGTGCGCGAGGCCACCGACCGCGGGTGGCCCGTGCTCTTTCACGCCGGATTCGGGGCTCGTCCCCTAGGCGATGCCTTCGCGCGCCTCATTGATCAGGTGCCAGATGCCCGATTGATCCTCGCCCATGGGGGGAGAGGGGATCACCGCGCGCTTGTCGCCGCGACCGCGGGCCATCCGGGTGTGCTGTTTGACAGCTCAATCGCAGCGCTGCCCGACCTTGTGACCCTGGGGCCCGAGCGCATCGTGTTCGGGTCGGACCGCCCGTATGGGGATCATGCACAGGCACTCCATCTGGTGGGTGTGGCCGCGCGTGTAGCCGGATGGGACGACACGGCGATGCGCGGGGTGCTCGGCGAGACGCTGCTCAAATGGATCGGGCCGGTGGGGTCGTGAACCGTGCAGATGCCATCCGGGTCGTGGCGCTCACCGCCCAGGCCGAGATGGCGCTGGTGCGACGCGATGAGGTATGCGGTGCGTTGCTGGCGCAGGCAGCGCGGGCTGCCGAGGGGACGTCGGCGGCTGCGGTTCTGGTCGAGGCCGGGCGCCTGATGCGGGCGGCACCTGAGCGGGAGGCGGTTCGTCAGGCAGCGCTGTCACTGTGCCGCATGGGCCTGCGCGAGGCCGAGGCAGTGGCCCTAAGGGAAACGTGAAGCCCCTCGGCTGACAGGCACCTTGTCCACAGGGGCTCAAGCGGCGTCCGCAAGCGGTTTTCATCTTCAGAACGGCAAGAACGTGCCCAATCCGTGACGCAGCTACCCAACTGACCCCCCGGCTGACAGGCACCTTGTCCACAGGGGGTCAAGCGGCGTCCGCAGGCGGGATTCCACCACCTGGATGGCTTGGACTTGCGTGAGACGTGACGCATTCGGCGGGAGGCGCTGATGGCCTCGTCCGACCATGGGCTTATTGAACGGCGATCACCGCACGGAGATAGAGCTGGGCGACCTCAGGATCCCGTCCGAGCAACGACCAGAGGCGGGTAACGTCGAGGAACAGGGGAGCCGGATGGTCACCGACTGCAGCGCGGTGGCTACTCCATGGCCAATCTGCGGGGCTCCCTACCCGACCAGCCGTCACCGGGTTCAGAGCGACATAGCGGAGCACGGCGGTCAGTTGACGATCGTCAATAACCTCCACCGAATTGAAGCGGGAGCCGAAGAGGTGCCCCGACGTTTCGTGGCGCTGGTTGAACCGCCGCGCATACGAACCGAGCGCGTCTCGGCATCCACTGGAAAGGTCTCCCGGGGCGGCCTCGACGACGAGGTGGATGTGATTGTCCATAAGGCAGTAGGCCAGGAGCCCCCAATCCCAGCGATCGACTGCACGGGCGATCCACTCAAGGAAGATCACGCGGTCAAGGTCATCGAGGAAGATTTCCTGCCGGTTGTTGCCCCGCGTCGTCACATGATGGATCGAGCGCGCCTTCGTGCTCCGTCGGTCTCGGGCCATGGGGATCCGCTCGGTCGCCTGTTTGGGATATCCAACCGCTCGGCGACGCGATTGGCGACGCGATGTGCGCCGCCCGGTACAGAACGTGGTCATTCGTGACATTCCGACCCTTGGCGCCCATTCCAATGGGCTTTCTTGCCTGTGGACAGGGTGCCTGTCAGCGGGGGTGGGGTGGGGGGTGGCTTCGGAACGACGAAGGGCGCCCTTGGGCGCCCTTCGTGTTCTTCTCGTGGTGGGGTTGGCTAGCCGCGGGCGGCCAGGAACTCCTGCACCATCTTCTCGCCGGCCTCGTGGCCTTGCTCGAAGTAGACGCGGTTGATCTCCTTGAATGCCCCCCACTGGGCGGGGATGTCGTCCTCGGCCATAGTGGCGTCGACCGGGCAGGCCTCGACGCAGGCATCGCAGTCAATGCATTCGGACGGATCGATGTACAGCATCGTCGCGGTGTCCGCGTTGTCCTCGCCGGGGGCGGGGTGGATGCAGTCGACCGGGCACACGTCCGCGCAGGAAGTGTCCTTGGTGCCGATGCAGGGCTCGGTGATGACGTATGCCAACAGAGGCTCCTTGGGCGCTCGATTTCAATGGACGCGATGGCGTCCCGGAACGTGGGGAAGTCTACCCCGTCGCGCGGGCGAGGCCCACGGCTTGTGCAACCTTCGTCGCGATGACGCGAAGCTCCTTCGCAGCAGCGCTATCTGGGCGCGCGGCCACCACCGGCAGGCCTTCGTCGCCAGCCCGTGCGACATCCGACTCAAGCGGCACCTGACCCAGCAGTGGCACCCCGATGTCGGCCGCAAGCGCCGCGCCTCCACCACCGGCAAATACCTCGTACCTCGCCCCGGTGTCGGGGGCGATGAACCACGACATGTTCTCAATCACGCCGACCACGGGAAGTTCGACCCGATCGGCCATCGCCGCGGCGCGACGGGCCACCCGCTGCGCTGTGAGCTGCGGGGTAGTCACCACCACCACATGCGCCGAGGGCAGCAGTCCGGCGAGTGACAGCGACACGTCGCCGGTCCCGGGCGGGAGGTCCACCAACAACACGTCAGGGTCGTCCCAGAAGACCTCGGTGACAAACGAGGTAAGCGCCTTGTGCAGCATTGGCCCGCGCCAGATCACGGGGTTGTCGTCGGCGGTCATGAAGCCGATTGACATAAGGCGCACGCCGTGGCTCTCCACCGGGATGATCAGGTCGTCCATCATCACCGGCTGCCGGTCGGCGCCCATCATGCGGGGAACCGAATAGCCGTACACATCGGCATCGAGAAGGCCCACCGAGTATCCGGCCTCGGCCATCGCCACGGCCAGGTTGCACGTCACGCTCGACTTGCCCACGCCACCCTTGCCCGATGCCACGAGAATCACCGTGGTGCGTGAGTCGGCACCGAAGGGGCTGTCCTTCCGCGGCCCTCCGATGATGCTGTCCCGCACCCCGGCCCGCTCCGCGTCGGTCATGGTGTCGAGCCCCACCTGCACACCCTCTACACCGGGGAGCACCGCAACGGCCTCGCTCACCCGGCGCTGGATCTCAGCCTTCAGAGGGCACCCGGCCACCGTGAGCTTGATCGTGATTGCAACCCGCGAGCCGTCGACCTCGACCGTTCCCACCATGCCGAGGGCCACGATGCTGCGGTGCAGTTCCGGATCGAGCACGCGGTCGAGCGCCGCGATTACCTCATCCCGCGTGATCACATGAACATCCGCGCGTAGGGCTCAGCCTGCGCGAGGGTCACGCCCCACCGGTCGTGGCCTGAATAGATAATCGTGTCGCCGGGCACCTCGTCAAATACGCGTGCCAGCGAGCGCACCATGTCGTCATGGCTCGAACGTGGGAAGTCCGTGCGGCCGATCCCCATCGCGAAGATGAGATCGCCCACCAGCGCCTGGCCG
>CAJAPZ010000115.1 GCA_903943955.1 uncultured Actinomycetes bacterium | reverse complement strand
GGTGGCAATCGCGCTGCTGTACGCGGGCGCGTCGACGGCTGGTTGGATCATCACCGGCCTGGTGGCTGCGGTTGCCCTGTTCTCGGCGATCAGCGGCATCTGCATCGGGTGCATCGCCTGGAAGCAGTTGGTGCGCCGCGGCGGATCGGCCCACGACCTGAAGAAGGCGTTCGCGCTCAAGGGTGAGGGCCCATGGCTGCTCGTCGTGACGGCCCCCAACTGCCCCCGCTGCGGCCCGGCCAAGCGTGCCATCGATGACGCCGCTGGGGCATCACACGACATCGTGAGCGTTGACCTGAGCGAGCACCCCGAGGCCGGGGCGCTGCCGATCTGGAGCGTTCCCGCGGGGGTCATCGTCGAGTCGTCGGGCGACGTGGGCCTTGTAAAGACCGGGGTAATCGGAGCGAATGAGGCCCGGGAACTGGTCAACGCCCTCGGGTAACTGGCGGGCCCCCGCCGGGCACGGCCCTACTTCTTGATCTTCTCCCGGATCTTCACCGACAGGTCCACATCGCCGCGCACCCGCCGCCAGCACTCGTACGGGTCGATGCCAACCTTCTCGCAGATCTCATCAAGACGCGAAAGCATGCGCACGTCGGGGAGCAGCAGGCCCACGACCGTGCCATCGGCAATGGTGAGGTCAACGCCGGGCTCACCCTCCACTGCGCGAAGTTCCATCTTCGCGAAGGGCTGCACAGTGCGGAGGCTGAAGTACATCGGGGGTGTGGGCCTTTGGGTCATGGCAACTCCAGATGGGGCGCAAGCGCTCGGTTGATCTTCTTGGCCGACGGCGTGCCAGTGAGTCGGGCCACCTCGGTTCCGCTGCGAAACAGAATCAGCGTCGGGAGGGAGAGTACGTCGTGACGGGCCGCAGGGGCGGGGTACGCGTCCACGTCGAGGCCGTACACGGTCAGCCGGCCCTCGTGCGTACGTGCAAGTTCCTCAATCAGCGGCGCGATCTTGGCGCACGGAACGCACCACGGCGCCCAGAAGTCCACCAGCGTCAGGCGCCCGGCGGCCAGCGCTTCCGCGTCGAAGTCTGCGGCAGAGAGCGCGGGCACATGCGGCGCGTCGGTCAGTTGTGGATATCCACGGGCATGCCCACAACGACCAGCTCGTACAACGTCTCGTTTTCGGAGATGTGCATGCGCAGGCAGCCGTGGCTGGCGGCGCTGCCGATGCTCCAGTCGGCGGGGGTGCCGTGGATCCCCACGGCAGGTGCCGAGGTGCCGATCCAGCGGGTGCCGAGCGGGTTCCCGGGGCCGGGTGGAACGGGGCCGAGGCCCTTGGCCCACGGCGAGTCGGGCGGCAGCCACGAGGGGTTCTTCTGCATGTTCACGATGCGGAAGTTACCGGTGGGGGTCGGGTAGGCGGGCATGCCAATGGCCACACGGAAGGTCTTGAATGCGCGCCCATCGCGGTAGAGCGTGAGCTTGCGGCTGTTCAGCGAGATGTCAATACGACCAACCATCTTGCGGAGAGTCGCTGCGTCAACGTTGCCGGTCTGCTTCAGGCGGTAGCGCTTCTGGTAGCGCGTGACGGCCTTGACGGTCTTCTCGTTGTACGTGCCGTTGGCCCCGCCCTTCCATAGACGCAACGTGCCGAGGCGCTCCTGCAGTTGCTTCACGTCGTCACCGGTCGCGCCCACGGTGAGCTGCGAGGTACCAAACACCGATTGCGTGTCAACGAATGACGTGAACGACTTCTTCACAGTGTTGCCACCGCGGTCGCGCACCCAGATGGTGATGGTGTTCTTGCCCTCGGGCAGGCGGCCAATAGCCAGTGCGAACCGGTTGCCCGAGAGCGACAGTCCCGTGCCGCTGATGGTGCCCGACGCTGGGCCCGAGGTGCTCGGGGCGGATGCGTCAGTGCCCTTGATCTGCACCACGCCCACGCCATTGATACTGGCGCCGTAGGTGAGCAGCGCCGCGTTTTCGCCACCCACCTTCCCATAGATAATCGGCTGCGGGGTGGTGGTCAGCTTGGCCAGCCTGGTGGTGGCGGCAAGCTGCAGCGTGGGGGCTTTGGTGTCCACGAAGATCGCCTTGGTCTTCGTGGTGGTGTTACCAGCAAGGTCGGTGGCCGTCACCTTCACCGTCGAGCGGCCCTCGGGCAGGTTCGTGGTGGTGGACCATGCCCCGCCGGTCCCTGTGGCCTCGGCGCCGGCGAGCCCGTCACCGGGCCCGGTGATACGGATGGAGCTGTCCTGCGTGGCGGTGCCAGCCAGCGCCACCGCGTGCGTGTTGGCACCGTCCCCGGAGGGCCTGGAGATCACGAGACGGGGCGGTGTGCGATCAACGGTGAAGTCCCACGACTTCGACGTGCTGCCACCCGTCAGGCCGTTGCCGGTGGAGTACGAGACCGTCATCGCGTGGGCGCCGCTTCGGAGCTTCGGTGCATTGAGGGCGATTCCATCGCTCGCGCCTCGCACAGCCGCGGTGACATCCTTGCCATCGAGGGTCACGCGCAGGTCCTTCATCGGGACCGACGTGGTGCCCACCACGATGAGCCGCTTGCCCGGGTTGATCACTCCGCCCGCCGTGGGCTGCAGTGGATCAACCGTGGGGCGGGCACCGGCCAGCGAAAACGCGAACACCGCAATCGCCGCGATAGCGAGCACGCCAGCCACGATCATTGCGATAAATCCGCCTCGTGTTCCGAGCCCGCGCATGTTCTCCGATTCAGGCCTCTGACCGAACGCACACTATCAGCGGGCTCCGGGTATCCACCCCGGACGAGAAGAGCATCGGGGCGCACAAAGTTCCGGTGGAACACCGGCCGCAGCGGGCTGTCAGGAGGCCAGTTGGTGAAGCAGTCGCAGCACGCCGCCGGTGCCCGAAACGGCCACGTCGGCAGCCGCGCGCACTGCTGATCCAACCTCGGGCTGGTCGGCCACCACGCAGTGGGCGTGGTCGAGCACGCCGATGGTCTGCAGGTCGTGCAGGGCCCGCCAGGCATCTATATCGGTGCGGTCGTCGCCCACGTACAGCGCCGTGCGTGCGCCGCACACCTGGATGATCTGGCGCACAACCGTCCCCTTGTCCACATCAACGTCGGGCAGCACCTCCACAACCATTCGCCCGTGACGTACGCGAAGCCCTGCGCTCACTGCTGCGCCTGCCACCGGCCCGGCGAGAAATGCCTCTGCCCTCGCCTGGTCGGGCGCCTCCCGATGGTGCAGGCTCACCGAGACGCCCTTGTCCTCCAGCCACACACCGTGGGGTTCCAGCACGCTGGGCGGGTGGGCGGCCACAAAGGCGCGCATGGCGCGGGCATGTGGACGGGCCTGCGGCACCACTTCGGCGTCGCCGCCCGGGGGCGCCACCTCCAGCCCGTGGTTTCCTCCCCGGGTGAGGCCGGGTACCGGCACCATTCGGTCCACATCAGCCAGCGCTCGTCCGCTTATAAGGCCCACCACCAGGTACCGGTCGCGCAGACGTGCCAGCACATCGAGTACCTCGTCGGGCACGCGGGCATCACCGGCATGGGGCACGATGGGGGCGAGCACGCCATCGACATCGAACAGGAGGGCAGCACCGGCGGCGCTGTCGCGAAGTGTTCCTACGATGTCGGCGATCGAATGGTCGGAGGAGGTGGTCACGTTGGGCGAGGCTAACAGCACGTTCACGCGTGATCGCGTCTGGCGCCTGGTGCTCGTGGGCGCAGCCGGGGGGGCGTTCTCTGCGCTGTTCGGGGTCGGCGGCGGGGTGGTGATGGTGCCACTGCTCATCTTCCTGTGCGGATATGGATCGCGGGCTGCCACCGCAACGTCACTGGCGGCCATCGGCATCATCGCCCTGTGGGGCGTGATCGCGTACGGCGTTATGGGAGATGTCAACTGGGTGCTCGGTGCACTCATCGGCATCCCCGCGCTTCTCGGCGTGGTTGTGGGTGTGCGGGTGCGGGGCCGCGTGTCGGCCGTCGTCATCTCGCGGGCCTTCGCCATCGTGCTGGTGGCCGCAGCTGTTCTTCTGGTGGTGAACCCATGACCGCATACGTCATCGCCGCCATCCTCGGCGTGGCAGGGGGCTTTGTCGCTGCCCTGGCGGGGGTGGGCGGGGGCATCCTCTTCGTACCGGCACTGGCCCTTGTGCTGGGTCTCAGCCAGGTGGTGGCCGAGGCTACCTCGCTGCTTGCCATCGTCCCTGTGGCAATTCTCGGCACCTGGCAGCAGCGCAGGTCGGGAGAGGTGCGGCTTGCAGATGCAGCCATCATCGGCGCCGGGGCCCTCATTACTGCCTTCGCCGCCGCATACGTGGCCAGCAACCTGCCCCAGGATGTCCTGCGCCTGCTCTTTGCAGCGGTCATGGTCATCATCGCGGCGCGCATCTGGTGGGGTGCCGAGCGCGATGCGAAGGCGGGTTAGCCCCCGCCTCGACCGATCCCCCTTCCCACCGGCACCTTCATAAGGAATCATGCCGCTGCCCGGCCACCGATTTGTGTTGAGGATGATCGCCTGATGACAACGTCCCCCGACATGATCGGCCCCCCGCTCCGCCGCCTTCGTGGCCGTCCCCGTAACCCGGACGTCGAGGGTGTTGTGCTGTCGGCGGTACGCGACCTGCTCGTGGAGCAGGGAATGGCCGGCTGCACCATTGCTGCTGTGGCCCAGCGCGCGGGCGTGGGGAAGGGCACCATCTACCTGCGCTGGCCTGATCGGGAGTCCCTGATCGTCGATGCGCTGATGGAGCGCCTCATTGATCTTGAGCCACCCGACACCGGATCGGTGCGCGGCGACCTCGTGGATGTGTTGGGCGCATTCGTGAATGGGCTTCGCGGTGACAACAGCCCGTTGTTCGCTGCCGCCATCGGCGACCTCTCCCGCTCACCCCGGCTTCATGCCCTGTACCTCGAGCACATTGTGGGCCCGTTCGACGCCGTCATCCGCGACATGCTCAGCGTGGGCATCACCCGGGGGGAGATCCGCAGAGATGCAGACATTCATCTCTCCACGCAGTTGCTGCTTGGGCCGTTGGTCATCCAGAGGCTTATCTGGCAGCAGCATCTCAAGGATGACATCGCGGCCGATGTGGTTGATGCCGTGCTTCCGGGCCTCCGCCCCGCCTGACCCGACCGGCGCCCATCCTGAGGGCGACTAGGGAAGGAGCGATGCCCCGGCGTCGCGGCACAGGTCGATGACCGGCTGCGCCCAGATGGCCAAGGCGATAATGGCCATGCCACCCGTAATGGCCACGGCGGCGACCGGGCGCGGTACGCGAAGAGTGCGCTCGGCAACATCGCGTACAGGCGCAGGTGACCACATCACAATGCTCACGCGCAGGTAGTACACAACGCTCACCGCGCTGGCGAGGGCACCCACGATGGCCAGCCACAGCATGTCGCTGTCGATGGCTGCCGAGAACAGCATGAACTTGCCGATGAACCCGGCCAGTGGTGGAAACCCGGCCAGTGACAGCATGGCCAGAGTCATTACCACCCCGGCCCACGGGCGCCGCCGGCCGTACCCGGTGAAGGCTTCCAGCTGGTCGCCATCCTCCACCTCGCGCTCGCGCAGAATGACGATGGCGAATGCGGCGAGGGTCATGGCCAGGTATGCGATGAGGTAATAGAGGAGGGCCTCGGCACCAAATGCGGTGCCCACGGCCACGCCCATCAGCAGGTAGCCCGCCTGGGCCACGCTCGACCAGGCGAGCATGCGCTTCACACTGGTCTGGCGCAATGCACCGATGTTGCCCACCACCATCGACGCGGCGGAGATGGCCCCGATGAGCACCCGCCAGTCGGCAATGGCCCCTTGGGCGGCACCGGTGAACACCAGGAGAAAGGCGCCCATGGCCGCAGCTTTGGTGCCGGTAGACATAAAGGTGGTTATCGGAGTGGGGGCGCCTTCATACACGTCGGGCGTCCACATGTGAAACGGCACGGCCGACGCCTTAAACCCCAGGGCAACGGCCACCAGCGCCATTGCGGCAACGAGCAGTGGCTGCGACGTAAGGGGCCCGGCGTCCGCAAGGCGCTCGCCAATCACGTCAAGCGACGTGCTGCCGGTCATGCCGTACAGAAGCGCAAACCCGTAAATGAGAATGGCCGTGCCAATGGCCCCGGTGATGAGGTACTTCAGCCCGCTCTCCAGTGACCGCTCACGGGTCACCTCGATGGCGCAGAGGATGTACAGCGACACCGACAAAAGCTCGATACCGATGAACATCACGATCAGGTCGCCGGCGGTGACGGTGAGCATCATCCCGGTCGCGGCGGCAAGGATCAGCCCGATGTACTCACCGCGCCTGCCCGCGCCTGCCGGCTCGCCCCAGGAGAGCGCAATGGTGGCAAGGGTGGCCACAAGGATAATTCCCGACATGAGCATGCTCATGTGCGTGAGGCGGATCTCGCCCTCAAAGCCACTCTGCGGCCTGTCCCACATGGCGATGAGCGTGAGCAGGGAGATGCCGACGCCCAACAGGCCAATCCACTCGGGCAGACGCCGCAGGTCGCGCGGCAATGTAAACGCGCCGCTCACAATGGCCAGCAGGGCAGCGGCCGACATGACGTACAGCGGGATACCGACGACGACGTTCACGGGAGCTCCCGCGTGGCAGCGGCGGATGGGGCGATCTGGATGAGGGGCCTCCCGGCAACCACCTGTGCAGGCGCGATGGCCTGATCGGTGGCCTTGGCGCTGGCATCCACGAACACGCGTGGCCACAGCGCGATAAGGAACATGATGAGGATGAGCGGCACCAGCACGATGGCGTCGCCACGGCGCAGCTCGGTCGCCCGGCCCTCATCGGCAACGCCCTTCACCGGGCCGTTCATCGTCGATTGGTACATGCGCAGCATGTACACCGCGGCGTAGATCACACCGGCCATGGCGATGACGGCCATCCAGGCGAACTGGCGAAACACCCCGCCCAGAATGAAGAACTCGCCGACGAATGCATTCGACCCGGGCAGGGCCAGCGCGGCCATGGTCACGATAAGGAACGCCACGGCCAATCGCGGCGCACCCTTCGCCAGCCCACCTAGGCGGTCCATGTCCTCGGTACCCGTCCCCCGTCCCAGCATCATCACGATGGTGAACGCAGCGGCCACCACCACCCCGTGGTTGATCATCTGCAGCACGGCTCCCTGTGCCGCCATGCGGTCAAACACCATGATTCCGAGAACGATGAATCCCAGGTGGGCAAGGCTTGAGTAACCCACGAGCAGGCGCATGGTGCGCGCACGCCACGCGAGCAGCGATCCGTACACGATGCCGATGAGCGCCAGGATGGCGATGGGGATGAGCAGTGTGTTTGCGCCGTCGGGGAACAGCGGCACGCCGATGCGCAGCAGTCCGTACACGCCGGCCTTGCTCATAAGTGCGGCCATGAGCGCGGTCACCACGATGGGCGCCTCGCCATAGGCCAGCGGCAGCCATCCGTGGAATGGCCACAGGGGCAACTTGATGGCGAAGGCCAGTACGAACCCGGCGAACAGCAGGGTGGATGCCGTGCCCGAGAACGGCACGCCCTGGATGTCACGGATGAGGAAGGTGACGTAGCCCAGGTGGTCGCGGGCGATGAGGGCTGTGGAGATGATGGCCACGAGCATGATGAGGCTCCCCACCATCGTGTACACGACAAACGTGAGGCCGGCACGTCTGCGGTTGTCACCACCCCAGGTCCAGATGAGGAACGCGAATGGGATGAGCATGAACTCCCAGAACACGTAGAACAGCACCAGGTCGCCCGAGGTGAACAGCCCCAGAAGGCCGACCTCCGACAACAGAAGCAGCGACAGGAACATGTTGCCGCGCTCGGGCAGGTGCTGGCACGCGGCGATCATCCCGAGGGTAAACAGCACGGTGGTGAGCAGCACGAGCCATATTGAGATGCCGTCCACACCCAGGTCCCACGAGATGCCCAGGCTCGTGATCCAGTCGACGTGGTCAATCTGCTGAAGCGCCCCCGACCCGCGGTCAAACAGCACGAGCACCACGATCGACACGGCAACGGTGAGGCCGGTGCCTGCCAGTGCGATGGTGCGCGCCAGCATGCGGTCGCGTTGCGGAATCATCGCCAGCACGATGGCGGCGACAAGCGGCACGATTACCAGCAGCGAGACCCAGGGCATCAGGCCACCCCCGCCACG
>CAJAPZ010000114.1 GCA_903943955.1 uncultured Actinomycetes bacterium | reverse complement strand
CGTCATGCGTACGTTGACCGGGGCCAACACATGATCGGCGGCGAATGCCTCGGTTGCCCGTCCCATGAGGGGCAGCAATGTGGTTGACCCCGCTACCCGCACCGATCCGGTGAGCGTGGACGAGTCGTCACCGCAACCCGCCGAGAGCACTACGAGGCCGACCAGCGCTACGGCGACCGTGCTGCGACGGAGGAGGGGCGGAACGCGCACCGCACAAGCGTACCGGTGACTCCATCCTCTCGCGGCTTCGGTAGCGTGGGCGCGGCAATGAGCCCTCACCCCCGCATTACCGCCGTGCTCTCCGCCTGCGCCGTCGTACTGGGCGCTGCAGTGCTGATGACCAGCTGCGGGTCGTCCGGCAACGGGACCGGTGCTCAGGCGACCACTCCGGTGATGAAGGACTCCACCGGCACCGTCGGCAGTCGCACCAACCTACGGCTGGGGTTTGTCACCACGGTGCAGCATCCATATGGCCTGGCCCTCGCGGCATTCGCGCGGAGGGTCACGGCGCTGTCGAACGGGAAGGTTGGTGTGTCACTCACGGCCGCATACGGAGGGGGAGACGACCTGGCACTTCTCACCGAGATCCGCTCCGGCGCCATTGACGGCGGCTCAGTGTCGGCGTCCGTGTGGCAGGGCGTCGGTGTGCAGTCATTTGAGGCACTGCAGATGCCATTTCTCATCACCAACTACGCCGTGGAGCGCAGCGTGATCACCAGCCCGCTGGCAGCAGAGATGCTGAAGGGCACGCAGGCGCTGGGGCTCACCGGACTCGCCATCCACGAGGGCGGTCTGCGCAAACCTGCGGCGGTGGATGGCTGCCTGATTGAGCCGTCAGACTTCGTGGGCGTGCAGATGCGCTCGGTGCAGTCCGACCTGCTCGCGGAGTCGATCACGGCGCTCGGGGCCATTCCCACTGTCATGCCGCTCGGCAAGGTGGCCAGCGCGGTTGAGGATGGACGCCTCAACGCCATCGAGGCCAACGTGGGGCTGGTGTACACGCAGAAGTTCTACGAGGTGCTCACCTGCATGAGCGGCAATGTGAACCTGTGGCCATTTCCGGCCGTGCTGGTGGTGGGTGACGCCGCATGGAACGCCATCCCTGCCGCCGATCGCGCCGTGATCACCCGTGCGGCCACGAGCCTGGCGTCAGACTCACTGGACATCCTCACCGACCCGGCCAGCACCCTGATGGCCGACCTGTGCAAGGCCGGCGAAGGGTTTTTCTACTTCGGCACCGCCACGTCGCCACAATTAGCCGCCATGCGCGAGGCTGTGCAGCCGGTGTACGACCGGTACGCGAAGGTGGATCCAACGGGCGGGTTCGTCACGCGCATCGAGGCCATCAAGGCGCGCACGGCGCAGCCGGTACCCGCCCCGTACCCCCCCGGGTGCGCCGCGTAGCCAGACCCAGGGCGGGCAGGTGCACCCAGGGGGCTACGTGAGCAACTGGTACGTGCTCGACGCCACGAGAAAGGCACCGATCGCGGTTCCGCCGACTGCGATCGCGCGGTCCGTGTGAGATTCGATCCACGCCCGCATTGCCGTGGCCACACGCTGTGCGCGCTCTGGACGCACAGCGGCACCCACCTGCAGCGCGATGTAGCTGGAGCTGGCCACAAGTACGAACATGACGAGCGCCAGCACGCTCGACACCGACCCCACCTGTACCTCGAGCACGGTCGTGACCCCGGCAGCGATGAGGCCCCACGGCTGAGTGATGGGCGCGAGGGCCGCGGCGAACCAGAGCGACATGTCGTCGATCCCCTGCTGCCATTTCGGTGGCGCCTTGGGCCTCTTCGGCCGCGACATGGTTCGCCATTTTCGCAGGCCAATAATCAGCAGCAGCACGCCGATGAGCAGCTTGGCCATCAAGGCCACCCATGCGGGCGCTGAACCATGTTCTGGCGGCGTGTTGCCCGTGGCCACGATGGTGAGCACCACGATCGCCGAGAGCGACACCAGCCAGCCGACAAGAAATGCCGCGCCCTTGCGAACGCCCCGCTTGGAGGTGAGCAGCAGGATGAATGGCACCAGCGGGAGGGGGTCGAGTGCGATGGCCACCGCGATGATGATGAGCGTGATGATGTCCATGGGTGGCCATCAAGGCTAGGCGACGCCCGGACCCCGTGGCGGTGCCGTGCGCTCCCGGCGTGCGCTCGCAGCATCCATACGCCTGACGGATCACGCGGCGCAACCACGGGAGCACCGGGATCTCACCCCGCGACTCGAGCACATCGGTGGCGAGAGGGCGTCTCAGGCGGCCCCGGCACGCGGGTCGCGTCGGGGTGTTCCAGCACAACACTCGTGGTCGTGACAGAACATCCGCCGTTCCGTGGGTTCATCGGCTCACAATTCGTTCATGCCTCGTTGAGAGCCTTTCCGGGTCATCGCCGCCCCATGGCGACCCCACGGAGGAGCCCCACATGCCCATCGCCCGCACACCCCGTCGTGCACTCATTGCCATTGCCAGCGCAGGCGCCCTCATCGCCGCAGGGTCCGCCCTGGGTGTGCAGGGACCACTGCACACCAGCGGTGGCCAGATCGTCGATCAGGCCAACCACGAGGTGGTGCTGCAGGGCGTCAACTGGTTTGGCTTTGAAACCGCCAACCATGCGCCCCACGGCCTGTGGACCCGCGACTACCGCGACATGCTCGCCCAGATCAAGGCGCAGGGGTTCAACGTCATCCGCCTGCCGTTCTCGCTTCAGGCGCTGAAGAGCACCACGACGTCGGGCATCGACTACGCCAACGGGCGCAACGCTGCGCTGCAGGGCAAGACCCCACAGCAGGTGATGGACGAGATCATCGCCGAGGCCGGGCGTCAGGGGCTCGGGGTGATCCTCGACAACCACTCGGGCGCAGACGACAGCTTCATGTCGCCGCTCTGGTACGGCACGGGCGGGTTTACCGAAGACGACTGGGTCAATCAGTGGAGCGCCCTTGCCACGCGCTATGCGGGCAACCCCACCGTGCTGGGGGCCGACCTGAAGAACGAGCCGCACGGCGAGGCCACCTGGGGCACTGGCCAGGCAAATGACTGGCGGCGGGCCGCTGAGCGGGCGGGCGCGGCTGTACAGGCCAAGGCACCCACCTGGCTGGTGCTGGTGGAGGGCATCGAGGGCCCGGTGGCGGGCGGGCAGAACCTCGACCGCAACTGGTGGGGCGGCAACCTCGAAGGCGTACGCCAGAACCCGGTACGACTGCCGGTGGCCAACCACCTTGTGTACTCCCCGCACGAGTACGGACCCGGGGTATTCGCGCAGCCGTGGTTCTCGTCGCCCGACATGACCACGATCCTCGCCGACCGCTGGACCAAGGGGTTCGGATACATCCGCGATGCGGGCACCGCCCCCATCCTGGTGGGTGAGTTCGGTGCAAAGAACGTGGGCACCGACACCACCGAGGGCCGCTGGATCCGCCAGTTCGCCGACTACATGGGCCGCACAGGCATCAGTTGGACCTTCTGGGCCTGGAACCCCAACTCGGGTGACACCGGCGGGGTGCTGCAGGACGACTGGAACACCGTGAACCCCGCGAAGATGGCACTGCTCACGTCGCTCATCAAGCGTGAGGCCATCCCCTATGGGGCCGGCACCACCCCGGCTCCCTCGCCAACACCCACACCTACACCTACCCCGACCCCCACTCCTACTCCAACCCCCACACCTACCCCGACTCCCACCCCTGCCCCGGTGCCCGGCAGCATCAGCATCAGCGTGCAGATCGATTCGCAGTGGTCCGGTGGCTGGTGCGGAAAGTTCCTGGTGCGTAACGCCGGGACGACCGCAGTCGGGCTCACCGGCATCTCATTCGGCATTCCCACTGGCGCTGCCGTCACCAGCACCTGGAACGGCACCGTGGCGGGCTCGGGCGCATCGCGCTCCATTGCCCTTCCGTCCTGGGCCCAGGCGGCGGGTGGGGCCACCTATTCCGACACCGGGCTCTGCGCCACGGGCGCACCGGGGCTCTCCAACATCGTGGTGACGTGGGCCTCAGGTACCTCCGGCGGCACAACGCCTGCGCCTACCCCAACCCCTGTCCCAACCCCAACCCCCACCCCAACTCCCCCGCCAACTCCGACCCCGGCGCCCACGCCAACACCCCCCCCGGTGCCTGTTCAGGGCTCACCCCTGCTCACGGCCACATTCACACGTGACTCAACGTGGGCAACAGGCTTCTGCCGCAGCTTCACCATTGCGAATACCGG
>CAJAPZ010000113.1 GCA_903943955.1 uncultured Actinomycetes bacterium | reverse complement strand
GATTCGGAACGCTGCCGGCAGGGGTGCGGATGACGTCGATGATGGCCCCGACGCTCATCATTGATGGCGACCGACCGGTGGCATCGCTCGGCTCAGCCGGCTCGAACCGGCTGCGGTCTGCCATCCTCGCCGTGGTTGCCGATCTGGTTGACGGGAACGCGCTGCCATGTGACGCGGTTGCGCGACCACGTATTCACCACGAAGGCGGTGGCCTCGACGTTGAGGGCGGTGTGCCGGACAACGCCGTGCAGGCACTCCGGGCCGACGGCTTCGACCTGCGCCTGTGGACTGAGGCCAATCTCTACTTCGGCGGCGTATCGGCGGTGGGTTCGGGCAAGCGGGGACTTGAGGCCGCAGGCGATCCGCGGCGTGGGGGAGGGGCATTCGGAGTGGACGAGCATGGAGAGGTCATCGAGCTGTGAACACGCGTGAAGTGGAGATAGAGGGCGCGGCCTACGTGCTGCGGGCAGAGCCGCCCCGCACGTCGCTCACCGACGATGCCCACACGCTGTGGGGATTCAACATCGAGGTGATGAAGGGCGGGGCCCCCGTGTGCATCAAGACATGCTTCGTGGGTCGGGTGTCGATGCAGGCCCGCCACCCCGATGCGCTCGTCGGGCCTGCCGCGGAGATCTCTGCCGCGGTCCATTCGCTGGCTTTCGACAAGGTGGTCGAATCCCTTGCCAAGGGCGACCTGGACGACGGCATCGTGTTCGCCTGATCCCGTCGGCCACGGTGGCCGCGGGGGTCGCCGCGAATCAGCCCGGCGCCGTCGTTCCGGATGGGGTCGGGCGCATTGCACCGATCTCCACCGCTAGGGCAACGGCCTTTGCACGGTGTTCGTCGGGGACGGTGTCGGCAATGAGCCACGCCTCGCGGGTGAGCCACTGAAGGCGCTCCGCCTCGTCAGGCCGCCCCTTTGCCTCCCGGGCCTGATTCGCAAGGTACGCAAAGATTTCGTCGCGCTCGCGATCTGACCAATCATTGTGGGCGTCGCCGTTGCCCTGACGCATGATGATCCAGAAGACCAGCCCGAGAAATGGCAGTTTGAGGCCGAGGAACACGATCAGCGCACCGATGGCGAGGGTCTCGGGTCCAGCCGACGCGCCCGCAAACGACACGCCCACCGTACCGGCGACGATGACGGCCACCATCACCATGACGACGACCAGCACGCGAGTGGTGCGCAGGTCACCCTCACGGTCGTAGAAGAGGCGCACGATGGCCGACTGGCGGGCGGCTCTCGCGCGCGCGTCTCGCTGGATGCTCATGATGGCCTGAACGTAGCATTGGGCATGGCGAGCCCAGCGGCCATCGGCGACCGACCGACCATCACTCGCCGCGGGGAAGCACGCGGCCGGCCACGCCATTGTCAAAGACAACCTCGGCACCATCGGGCACCTCATGGCGCACCATGGCCAGTGCCATCCAGGTGGCATCGGGCAGTGGGCTCACGCTGGTTGCGGCGCCGCCCGAGGCATCTCCGGCACGGAAGTTGGTGCCCACCGGCACGGAGGCGTCAAGGGCGATGCGCGCGAGCCTGCGATTGGCATGGCCGCGGTAGTGGAGGCGCGCGACGGTCTCCTGTCCGAGATAGCAGCCCTTGTCGAACGACACCAATTCGTCGAGCCCGGCCTCCTGCACCAGGGTCGTCGCGCCCGTATCCACGCCAATGGCGGGTATGCCAGCGGCAATACGCATGGCCTCGAGAAACTCCGGGGGCGCAAGGGCAAGACCCAACTCGGCCGCCAGACCCACCGGGTCGTCGGTGACCAACTCGGTGGTTCCGGGGATCGCCCCCGGCACCGCGAGGTCGGCATCAGGGGCCGGACCTGTGATGACCAGCACCTGGACATCTTCCGGGCCCATCACCTCGGCGTCCTCGCTCACGTGGTGGGCGGCGATGACGGCCATGCCATCGGGCGCCGGTGCCGGGTCGAGCAGCAGGGTGAAGGCATCAGGGGCGTCGCGGTGTACGTGAATGCGTGCCACCAGATGGCCCCGGGTGTCGAGCACCAGCGACGGCGTGCCGCCACCCACTGGGATTGCAAGAACGTCGGCGGTGAGCAGGCCATGCAGCAGCGCCTCGGCATCTGGCCCCTCCACCCAGGCGATACGCCGGGCCGCGGCCACCGCGACCGGCGTGCTCACGGCAGTGCGACCTTGCCGTTGGTGCGGGCGCGTGCGGCAGCAATGCGCTCGCGGTCGGCTCCATCGAGCGCGGCCGAGAGAATGGTGCACACCATCCCCAGCCGAAGGTCTTCGTCGCGGCACTCGAGCAGATCCTGCTTGGGCTCCGCCGGCATTTCGATCATCCCGGCGACTGCGAACGACAGCGGGATGTCGTCGCGAATGGGCGGCGGCGGTGAGGTGGGGGCGATCTCGTTCACCAGACGCTGAAAGAGGTCATGGACCTCCGCAATACGTTCGTCGGACCCCACATCGGAGTCGTCGTTCACGCCCTCAACCCACGCGGTGAAATAGAGGCGCCCGGAGGTTTCCTCGAGCAAGCGCACGACGCGCTCGCCGATGATGCTCACATTCATTCGACCATCAGCGAACCGCCGCCCGAGGCCGGTGAAGCGCGCGGTGCACCCGATGGCCGAGGCACCCTCGCCGTGGGCCAGCAGCATGACGAACGGGCGATCGTCCAGCACGCAGTCGGCCAGGAGCGCCCGGTAGCGGGGCTCAAACAGGTGAAGGGGTGCGCGCTCGCCCGGCAGCAGCACGAGGCCAAGCGGAAACAGCCCCAGATCATCGAGTTCCGGCATCGGCGGCGAGTGTAGCCTCCAAAAAGTGACTGACGCGCCCTACTTCGACCCCGCCATCCTCCGACCGGCGCTCCAGGCCGTGGAGCCCTATGTGCCAGGGAGGCCACTCGAGGACATCCGACGCGAACTGGGTGACGTCGAGGTGGTCAAGCTGGCATCGAACGAGGGGCCATTGCCCCCGTTTCCGGCCGCCATCGACGCCATTGCCGCCGCGGCCCGAGATCAGAACCTGTACCCCGACCCCGGGGCATGGGCGCTGCGGGACGCGCTTGCCGATCTGCACGGAATCGACCCAGCGGCGATCGCGGTGGGCAATGGGGTGGACAGCCTCATCAAAATCCTGTGCATGGCCCTGCTTGATCCGGGTGACGAGCTGGCCATGTGCTGGCCGTCCTTTATCTCGCACCGTCAGGGCACGATGATGCAGGGGGCCACCTGGGTGCCTGCATCGTTGCGCGCCGATGGTGCGTACGACCTCGACGCCCTGCTGGCAGCCGTGACGCCTGCCACGAAGATGGCGGTTGTGGTGAGCCCCAACAACCCCACGGGCGGCATGGTGGATCCCGGGGATCTGGCGGCGTTCTTCGATGCGCTGCCGGGGCACGTGCTGCCGGTGCTCGATGAGGCCTACTTCGAGTACCTGCCCGCCGGTGCACATGATGGTGTGGCGATGCTGCGCGATGGCCGGCCCATGGTGGTGATGCGCACCTTCAGCAAGGCATATGGCCTAGCGGGAATGCGGGTGGGGTGGATGGCAGGCCCACCCGATCTCATCTCGGCCCTCACTCCCGTGCGCAATGCCTTTGACGTAAACGCACTCGCCCAGGCCGCCGCGGTGGCGTCGTTGGCCGATGCGGCCGAACACCTGCCGCCGCGTATGGCGATGGCCCGCACGGAACGTGCTCGCATGGATGCCGGTCTGCGGGCGCTGGGCCTAAAACCCCTGCCGTCCGAGGCCAACTTTCTGTTTATGGAGGTTGGGGTGGATCGCGCGCGCGCGCTGGATGCCGCGCTTACCGCCCGGGGCGTGATCGTGCGCCCTGCCGGGGCATTTGGCGCCCCCGGGGCCCTTCGCATTACGGTGGGTACACCCGACCAGACTGATCGCCTGCTGGCCGCCATGGCCGAGTCACTGATGGAGGTGGCGTGAACCCCGAGGAGGTCATTGCAGGCGTACGCGCTGGCACGCGCCGTGCCATCGGCCGTGCTATCTCAATGGCCGAGTCACTCGGGCCGGATGGCCGTGCGGTCATGGCGGCACTGCACCCGGTCACCGGCCGGGCGATGCGCATCGGTATTACCGGATCGCCGGGCGCGGGCAAGAGCACGCTTGCGGCCGCGCTTGTACGCCACCTTCGCCATATCGGCATGACGGTGGCCATCGTGAGCGTTGACCCCACCAGCCCGTTCACCCACGGCGCGGTGCTGGGTGACCGCATCCGCCTGGTGGATCACTTTCTGGACGACGGCGTGTTCATCAGGTCGATGGCCACGCGGGGGCACCTGGGTGGCCTATCGGAGGCCACGGGCGATGCCGTTGAAATTCTCGACGCCGCCGGATATGACGTGGTGATCATCGAGACCGTGGGATCCGGGCAGAACGAGATCGAAGTGCAAGCGTTGGCCGAGACCGTGGTGCTGGTGCTCATCCCCGGGAGCGGCGACGCGATTCAGGCGATCAAGGCCGGCGTCATGGAGATCCCCGACGTCATCGTCATCAACAAGGCCGACCGTCCCGGCGCCGACATCCTGGCCGGCGAGATCGAGACAGCGCTGTCGCTGGTGCCATCAGATGATTGGCGACCGCCGGTGCTCATGACCCAGGCGATTGACGGCAATGGTATTGCCGAAATGTGGGAGGGCATCGAATCGCACCGAGCCGCGCTGGCTGAGGGCGACGCGCTGGCCGACCGCCGCCGCGACGGCATGCGCCGCAGATTGCGCGCCCTCGCGATGGAGCGCATGGCCCGCGAAATGGATGCCCGAATTGATGAGGCGGCCCTTGATTCACTGGTGACGCGCGTGGTGGCCCGTGAACTCGATCCGTCCGCCGCCGCTGACACCATGACGGACCACGACGGCCCGAGAGAGAACACATGAGCAACGACGATCAAAGGTCGCCCTCACGGGACGGCGGCGGCACGAATCCGAGGATGATCGCGGTGATTGTGGCCGCGGTGCTGTTTGTGTGGTTCATCATCGCCAACTCACAGGTAGTCGACGTGACCTGGTGGGTGTTCAACACCCAGACCAGCCTGATCGTGGTCATCCTGCTGTCGGCGCTTCTTGGTGCCGGCATCACGTTCTTCCTGATGCGCCGCCACAACCGCCGCGACCAGCGGTAGCGCCGCCGGGCCCTATCGGCCCACGACGTGAACGTCGCCGGCTGATGCGCTGGCGGTGATCGACCGTGGGGCGGTGTCGTCGCGGGTGATTCCCTCGATGCTCACGCTTCCCGCGCCCGCGCTGGCATCAATGCGATAGGCGCCTTTCGGCACGTCGACATCAACATCGCCGGCCGACGTGGTGGCCTGCACGCGGGTGGGCGCGGTGGTGGCCTCCACCCGCACGTCACCCGCCGTGCTCGAGGCCATGATCGTGGCTGCCCGTGACCTGATCACCGCCACACCACCTGCAGTACTGCTGGCTGTCACGGTGCCGGATGTCCCGGTGACCATCACCGACCCGGCCGTGCTCCGCACATTCACGATCGCGCCGGCGGGCGCCATCACGTCGAAATCGGCGGAGCAGCCGCTGATGACGCCGAGCAGCGGACAGTTGGCGGTCATGGTCACCTTGCCGCCGGATGCCGTGGTGGTGACGTCGGGGCCCCAGAATGCGTAGCCACGGGTGATGCGCGCGGTGAGCGCCGAATCGACCCCGCCATCAACAGAGATGCCACCGGTGTCCACATTGATCGCCACGTCGGCCACTGGTGCAGGCGCACTGAACAGATCAACGACCTCAGTACGGGCAACAGTGCGCATGAGCAGGATTGCCACTCCGGCAGCAACCGCCATCAGCAGGATGAGCGTGAAGAGGCGCTTCACCTGAGGCGTGCCACGCGCTCGGCCACGTCGGCGGCAAGGCGCACGCCAAACCCGGTGGCATGGTCGCCGTTCATGGCCGTGCCCGCCACATCCACATGGCACCAGGGCTTGCCCTCAGTGAAGTCGCGCAGGAAGCGCGCGGCGTACACGGCACCCGCCTGGCGCTTCTTCGCCGAGTTGGACAGGTCGGCCACCGCGCTTTTGACCAGTGGGTCGTATCCGGGGTGCAGCGGCATGGGCCAGCACAGGTCACCGGTGTCCTCACCCGCATCTCTCACCAATTGCGTGAATGCGGGGTCGCTGCCAAACAGCCCGGCGTACACGTCGCCGATTGCCACCACGATGGCGCCCGTGAGAGTGGCCATGTCCATGATGCGCGTGGCGCCCTTGCACGATGCGTACGTGAGGGCGTCGGCCAAGATAAGGCGGCCCTCGGCGTCGGTGTTGGTCACCTCGATGGTCTTGCCATTCATCGCGGTGAACACATCACCGGGCTTCATTGCCGTGCTGCTCGGCATGTTCTCGGTGGTGGGCACCACCGCAAGCACCTCGCCGGGCACCTGCATCTCGGCGATCAGGCCCATGGCGGCAATGACCGCGGCACCACCGGCCATGTCCATCTTCATCTCCTCCATGCCCGCGGACGGCTTGATGGAGATTCCGCCGGTGTCGAACGTAACGCCCTTGCCCACGAGTCCGAGCACCTCCTTGCCCTTCTTCATACCCTTCGACGGGCGGTAGCGCATCACGATCATGGCGGCGGGTTCGGCAGACCCCTGCGCCACAGCCATGAGCGCTCCGGCCTTCAGTCGCGTGAGCTCGCGCGGCCCCAATACCTCGATTGAGAGGTTGCGCGAGCCTGCGGCCACCTTCTCGGCGCGCGCGGCCAGCATTCGTGGTGTCATGTGGTTGGCGGGGGTTTCCGACAACTCGCGCGCAAGCCCGATGGCCTCGGCGGTGGCCTGCACCCGCAGGACGTCAGCGGGCTTGATTGTCCCGGCCACCACGATCTGCGATGGGCGTCCCTGCGATGCGTCGCGCTTGCCCGAGCGGAATGCATCGAGTCGCCACGCGCCGGTGGCAAGACCCTCGGCCATGGCACGCAGGTCGCCGGCATCAATATCGTCACCGGCCACAAGCGCGGCCTTGGCGGCACCCAGGTCGCGTGCGGCCCGGGCAGCAGCAGCACCGGCCGCGGCCCAGGCGGCGCGGTCGGGATCGGCACCCACACCCACCAGCAGCACGCGCGTGGCGGGGATGTCTCCACGCGTATGCAGCACGCGCACTTGTCCGGCCTTGCCGGTGACCTCGCCATCCTTGATGACCGACGACACGAGCCCACCGAGTGCTGCGTCGACCGCGGCCAGCGGCCCGGTCGGCGTTCCCGGGGGGTCGGCCACCGCGATCACCACCACGTCGGCGCGGATGCGGGTTGGGTCGGCGGTGCGGCTCTTGGTGACGTCCATCGGGCGGTATCCGTTCGGGTCGGGTGATCAGGAGCAACGGCATTCAACACCCACCGCCGCCTGCGTGGGAATGGTGCCACTCCCCACATCGGTCGTTGCCCCGGCTTTGCATGAGCAGCGGTCGAACCAGCCGACCGAGGTCGCCAGCGCGGCTGGCGTGCCCGCAGAGGAGGTATCCTTGACGCCTATGGGACGTCCGATTCGCATTGTTATCGCCAAGCCCGGCCTCGACGGCCACGACCGCGGAGCCAAGATCGTGGCCCGTTCGCTTCGTGACGCCGGCATGGAAGTGATCTACACGGGCCTGCACCAGACTGCCGAGCAGGTGGTGGCCACTGTTGTGCAGGAGGACGCCGATGCGGTGGGCCTCTCAATTCTCTCCGGTGCGCACATGACGCTGGTACCGCGGGTAATGGATCTGCTCGCTGCCGAGGGTGCCGACGACGTGCTGGTGATCGTCGGCGGCACCATCCCCAGCGACGACGCCGACGAGCTTCGCGCGCTCGGCGTGGCTGCGGTGTATACCCCGGGCGCCCCGGTGGACGAGATGGTCTCGTTCCTCGAGGGCCGCGTTGCCGCCTAGCATGGGCATTGCGTTTGAGCGCCGCGCGGCCGTGCAGTTTGTGATGCTCGACCGGCAGGAGGCGCTCAACGCGCTGTCGCCGCAGATGATCGAGGAATTGGTGGTGGCCCTTGACGTCGCCGCCAACGACCCACAGGTGCGGGCCATCGTCATTACCGGTGCAGGCCGTGCGTTCTGCGCGGGCGCTGACATTGCCGTGATGGCCGATCTCGACGTGGCGGGCGCACGTGCATTTGCCGAAGCGGGCCACGGCCTGTGTAACGCCATCGCAGCCTGTCCGGTACCGGTCATCGCCGCCATCAATGGATTCGCATTGGGAGGCGGCTGCGAGGTGTCGCTGGCCTGCGATATCCGTATCGCGTCTGACGCCGCGCGGATCGCGCTGCCCGAGGTGTCACTGGGTATCGCGCCCGGTTGGGGTGGTACGCAGCGGCTGGCCCGCGTGGTGGGGGAGGGCTTTGCCAAAGAGATGATCCTGACCGCGCGCATGGTCACCGCCGACGAGGCCCTTGCCAACGGCCTGGTGACGGCGGTACATGCGCCTGACGACCTTCTGGACGCCGCTGCTGCGATTGGCGACGAGATCGCCACGCGTTCGCCGTCTGCCGTCGCCCGTGCGAAGGCGCTGGTGAACATGGCGCTCGGCGATCCGGCGCCGGGGCTGTCACACGAACTTGAGGAGTTCGCGCGGGCATTCGGCGACCCAGAGCGCCGTGAGGGCATGCAGGCGTTTCTGCAGAAGCGTGCGCCGGTGTGGCCCGGGGGCTGATCGCTGGGATGGCTGCCGCCGGGCTCAATGCGATTGGTTGCCGTAGGGGCGGCGAAATCCCGCGGCGCTGGTATGTTTCCCCGCGCCCCGGAGCGGAACGCGTCCGCTCAAGAGCGAGGGCCTCTTCGAGGGGTCTGATCGCCGGGCATGAGTCCACTCCCAGGAGCCAGCCTTCGTGAAGATCGCCGTCTGCGTCAAAGAGGTGCCGGACACCACCGCTGAGAAGCGGATAGACCCGAGCACCTTTCGCCTCGTCCGTACCGAGGGCGACCGCATGCTCAACGAGTTTGACAAGTACGCAGTTGAAGAGGCCATCCGCTTGAAAGAGGCCGGGACCGCCGATGAGGTCATTCTCATCTCGCTCGGCCCTGAGAAGGCCGTCGAGTCGCTGCGCCAGGCACTTGCTATGGGCGCCGATCGCCTTGTGCTGGTGAGCGATCCCGCCGCGGCGGGATCCGACTACCTCGGCACCGCCCGCGCGCTGGCCAAGGCCATCGATGAGACGGGCGCCGAGTTGGTGCTGCTGGGCGCCGAGGCCACCGACGCCCGGTCGGGCGTGCTCACGGCCACCCTCGGTGAGGTCAGCGGCCGCACCTGGGTGACCTCGGCCAACTCGATCGCCGTCAACGGATCGTCCATCACCATCGAGCGCCAGAGCGACGATGGCGTGGACACCGTGGAGGCCCCGCTGCCAGCCGTGGTCTCTGTGACCAAGGCAATCAACGAGCCGCGCTACCCGTCGCTCAAGGGCATTATGGGCGCCAAGAAGAAGCCGCAGGACGTCAAGTCGCTTGGCGACATCGGCGTGGCTGCATCAGACGTCGGCGAGGCCGGCGCCAAGACGAAGGTCGTGGGCGTCGAGACGCCCCCGGCACGCACCGCAGGTGTGGTGGTCACGGATGAGGGCGATGGTGCCCAGCAGATCCTCGACTTCCTCATCGACAAGAAGCTCGTCTAAACCCGACTCGGACCGAAAGGACCTCTTCAAATGGCAGGCATCCTCGTCGTCGCCGAGCCCCAGGGCACCGGCACACGTCGCGTCAGTCTCGAGATTCTCTCGAAGGCGCGTGAACTGAAGGACTCCATCGGCGGCCCGCTTACGGCCGTCATCGCAGGCTCGGGCGTCGCTGACGCCGCGGCCGTCCTCGGCGCCCACGGCGCTGAGAAGGTATTCGTTGCTGATCACGAGGCACTGGGCACCGGCTTGGCCGCCCCGCACGTCGACGTCATCGCCACGCTCCAGGCCGAGAACGACTTCTCGGCCATTCTGTTTGGTGGCACCTCGCTCGGTCGCGACACCGCAGCCGCATTGGCCGCCCGCCTCGGCGCCGGTCTGAACAGCGACTCCATCGACCTCGTCGCCAGCGGCAGCACCCTCAGCGCTGTGCGCCCGGCGTTCGGTGGCCAGAACCTGGTCAGCTCCCAGTGGGTGAATGGCCCGCAGATCGCGCTTGTGCGTCCGAACTCATTCGCGGCGTCTGAGAGCGGTGGCACTGCGGAGGTCGTCGCCGTGACGCTGGAGATCTCCGACGCGTCGCTGGCCGCCAAGGTGACCGGCCGCAAGCCTGCCGAAGCCGGCAAGGTGAGCCTCGAGGAGGCCAGCATGATCGTCTCCGGCGGTCGCGGTCTCGGTGCTCCCGAGAACTTCGCCGTTGTCGAGACCCTGGCAAGCGCCCTCGGCGCTGCCGTTGGTGCCTCGCGCGCGGCCGTGGACGCCGGTTGGTACCCCCATCCCAATCAGGTGGGCCAGACCGGCAAGACCGTCTCTCCCAACCTGTACATCGCCTGCGGTATCTCGGGCGCGGTGCAGCACAAGGTGGGAATGCAGACGTCCGACGTGATCATCGCGATCAACAAGGACCCGGACGCCCCCATCTTCCAGTTCGCCGACTTCGGCGTGGTGGGCGACCTCTTCGAGATCCTCCCCAAGCTCACTGAGCTGGTGAACGCGCGCAAGGGCTGAACAATGGAATGACCGCGCGGTCGGGGCCCGGCCCCGGCCGCGCTATCATGCCGCCTCCGTGGCACCGACCGGGCCACGCACAGAACGAGCATCGAGAGGGAACGTGAAGACCGAGATCCACCCTGAGTACGTCGTTTCGAAGGTCAGCTGCACCTGCGGCGCAGAGTTCACCACCCGCTCCACCGCGCCGGAGATCCGCGTGGAAGTGTGCTCAATGTGCCACCCGTTCTACACGGGCAAGCAGAAGCTCATGGATACCGGTGGCCGCGTGGAGCGCTTCAACCGCAAGCGCCAGCAGGCACAGCCTTAGTCGCCGCGGGCGCGCATGACGCGCCCGCTCCCCTGTGGGTGCTGACATGAGCGGTGGAGTTGCGGGCCTGGTGGCCCAGGTAGAGCGCACGCGTGCGGAGTTGTCGCAGGCCCTCTCGGACCCTGAGGTGGCGTCCGACCGCACGCGCTACGCCGACCTCAATCGCCGGTATTCCGGACTCGAAGACGCCGCACAGTTGGCCGTGCGGTGGCGCGATGCTTCCGGGCGCGCCACGGAGGCCCGCGAAATGCTGGCCGAGGGCGAGGACGACGACTTCCGGGCGCTTCTCAAAGAGGCTGAGGCAGAGGTGGACGTGCTCGAGCCGCTCATCCGGTCGGCCATGGTCGAGCCCGATCCAAATGATTCCCGCGACGTGATCGTGGAGATCCGCGGCGGCACCGGCGGCGAGGAGGCCGCGCTGTTCGCGCGCGACCTGCTCGATATCTACCAGCGCTACGCCGTTGCACGTGGGTACAAGGTGGAACTGCTCGACGTGAGCGAGGCCGACGCTGGTGGCGTGAAGGAGGCCACGTTCGCGGTCAAGGGCGACGGCGCGTTCAGCGTGTTTAAGCACGAGGGCGGGGTGCACCGGGTACAGCGCGTTCCGGCCACCGAGAGCCAGGGGCGCATTCACACCTCCACTGCGACCGTGGCCGTGCTGCCCGAGGCCGATGAGGTCGACGTGACCATCGACCAGAACGACCTGAAGATCGACGTGTACCGCTCCAGCGGCCCGGGTGGCCAGAGCGTGAACACCACCGACTCGGCCGTGCGCATCACCCACATCCCCACGGGCGTCGTCGTGTCGATGCAGGACGAGAAGAGCCAGCTTCAGAACAAGGAGCGCGCGCTGCGCGTGCTGCGCGCCCGCCTCCTCGAGAAGGCACAGGCCGAGCAGCAGGCCGCACTCCGGACCACCCGCCAGGCCCACGTGGGAAGTGGCGACCGCTCCGAGAAAGTGCGCACCTATAACTACCCCCAGAACCGCGTAACCGACCACCGCATCGGCGTGACCATTCCGCTCAAGGAGCAGGTACTGCAGGGGCACCTGCAGGCGATCACCGACGCACTGCAGGGTGAGGAGCGCCGTCTGCTCCTGGAGCAGCAGGAAGCCGACCTGGCCGCCGCGAGCAACGACTGACTGGGTTTGCCCCCGTGCCGCCCGGCGAAGGGGAGTGGCTGACATGAGCGACGAGTCACGGGTGAATCCCGGCTCCGCCCGGGGCGGCAGAGCGACACCAGAGATCCTCACCATCGCCGAGGTGGTACATCGCTCGGCGAAGTGGCTCGGCGACAAGGGGTCTGACACCCCGCGCCTTGATGCGGACATCCTTATCGGCCATGCGTTGGGCCTGGAACGGATCGCGCTCTACACCGAGGGCGAGCGCCCGCTTACGCCCGACGAACTCGCCGCCTGCCGAGCGCTCATTGCGCGCCGCGGCGAGATGGTGCCGGTGGCCCACATCACGGGGCGCCGCGCATTCGGCCGTCTCGACCTCGAGGTGACGCCCGACGTGCTGGTGCCGCGTCCCGATACCGAGGTCATCGTTGACGTGGTGGTGGAGATGGCGCCGCAGGGCGGGCGGGTGGTGGACTGGGGCACCGGGTCGGGAGCCATCGCACTTGCCGTTGCCGACCTC
>CAJAPZ010000112.1 GCA_903943955.1 uncultured Actinomycetes bacterium | reverse complement strand
GGACCGTCGCAGCCGGGGATCCTGCACGTGCGGCCCCCGCACGTGCCGATCACGTTTCGCAAGTGGTCCGCCCACCAATCACCCACTGGGCCAGTGACAACCCCGCGGGGTCCCCACCCGTACAACCCCGCAGCCCCCACACATGCTGACCCTGTTTCGCAAGTCGCCCATCCGCCGAGAGCGGGGTGCGGAGAAGAGCGGAGGCCCAGCGGGTAAATGGCGGGCGGACCGTCGCAGCCGGGGATCCTGCACGTGCGGCCCCCGCACGTGCCGATCACGTTTCGCAAGTGGTCCGCCCACCAATCACCCACTGGGCCAGTGACAACCCCGCGGGGTCCCCACCCACCAATCACCCACTGGGCCGGTGACCACCTCAGCGGGGTCCCCGCCGTTACTCCCAGTCGCTCTCCGCGGCGAGGCGCGCGTACTCGCGCCACTCATCAAGCGTCACCTTCACATCTTTGGCCCGGATACCCGGGTGCAGCCGCGTGATGAGATCCACGGCCATGCCGTCGGCACTTCGCACTGGCGGGTCGCCGATCTCCTTGAGCACGGTCCACACGTCGTCCTCGTCGAGCCCCGGGCGGGCGCCCAGGATGAACGCGGCGGCCTCGCCCAGATCCAGCTCGTCGTCCATCAGGCCTTGACCTCGGGGCCGCCCACGGCACGGTCGTACACGTCGTCTCCGAGGCCCATGTCACGAAGCTCCACCTTGCGCACGCGCTCGGTGGGGGTTTTCGGCAGATGCTCCATAAACCTCACGTACCTGGGCACGGCGAAGTAGGGCATCTTGTCGGCGCAGTAGGTGAGCAGTTCATGCGGGTCGGGCACGCCTTCCCGCGGCACGACGCAGATGAGGATCTCCTGCTCGGAGCCCGCGCCTTCGCCGGCCGCCACGCCAACTGCTGCGGCCTCGAGCACGCCCGGGTGGCTCGCCACGATGCGCTCCACCTCCATCGATGACACGTTCTCGCCGCGGCGCCTGATGTAGTCCTTCACGCGGTCCATGAAGTACAGGTAGCCGTCGTCATCCATCTGCCCCAGATCCCCGGTGTGCAGCTTGAGGTTCTTGAAGTCCTCGGCGGTTTTCTCCGGCATGCCTGCGTAGGCACGCATCACGATGTTGGGCAACTTCATGTCCACCACGATCTCGCCCGACGTGCCGTTGGGCACGGGCCAGTCGGTGCCGGGCTCCACCACGCTCACCTCAAACCCGGGGCTCGCCATGCCGCACGAACCCGGCTTCTCAATGCCCGGCGGCACATAGGTGACCATGCCGGTCTCAGTGAGGCCGTAGCCCTCGTGCCAGCGAATGCCAAAGCGCTCTTTGAAGTCGTAGTAGATGTCCTTGGGCGCCGGCATGGCCATGATGCGCGTCACCTTGTGCGCACGGTCGTACTCGCCCGGCGGGGTATTCCAGAGGAAGTAGTTCATGGCGCTCACCGTGTTGAGGATGGTCGCGCCGCACTCGGTGACCTCGCGCCAGAAGTTGGTTGACGAGTACCGGGCCGATACCTGAATGCGCGCGCCGGCGATCATGGCCGGGTAGCAGTTGAGTACCTGGGCGTTGCTGTGGAACAGCGGCAGGCAGGTGTAGAAGATGTCGTCCTCGGTGACGCCGCACACCTCGTTGTAGGTGCGGCCCGAGAAGTAGTCGGACGCATGCTGCTTGATCACACCCTTGCTGCGGCCGGTGGTGCCCGACGTGAACATCACCCGCGCGTCGTCCACCCAGGTCACCTCCACACCTGGGTCGGTGTCCGGTGCGTCATCCAGCACCGCGAAGGGTTCGAAGTTCACCTTCGGGTTGGGACCATGCGGTGCGTCGGACGACCACAGGAACACGTGCTCCAGTAGGGGCAGTTCATCGGCCACGTGGTCCAGACGGTCCAGCAGGTCGTCGCTGATCACCAGAAATCTGGACTCCGGCAGGTTGATCACCCATGAGAGGAAGTCGCCGCGGTAGGCAAGATTGATGGGCGACTGCACGCCCCCGGCGCGCAGAATGCCGAACCACAGCGCCACCTGATCAACCGAGTTGGGCATGAGGGTGCTCACGCACTGGCCCTTCTGCAGCCCACGCGCGATGAGCGCATTGGCGATGCGGTTGGCCCGAAGGTCGATCTCGCCGTAGGTCACCCAGTCGCCGTCACCGAACCGGATGTACGGTCGATGTGGGTGTGCTTCTGCCCGACCACGGAGGATGCGGGGGAGCACCCAGGCGGTCGGATCCTCGTTGGCGTACCAGTCGCTCCACTCAGTCGTCATGGGGCGAGGCTACCGGGCCTCGGTCGTGCCCGCACAACCCCGACCCGGCGCTGTGGTACCTTCCCGCCCCCGCAAGCAACCGGAGGCTTTCCTGTGGGCAAGACCGGCCAGCGCATCGCCGTGACCCTGGCGTGCCAGGACTGCAAGAGGCGCAACTACCAGTCGAATAAGAGCAGGCGCAACACGCCCGACCGCGTGTCCCTGTCGAAGTACTGCCGCTGGTGTGGCCGACACACGGAGCACCGAGAGACGCGGTAAGCATTTCCCGCCGGGCAACCGGCATACGGGACAGAGGGTCGTAGCTCAATTGGTAGAGCACCGGTCTCCAAAACCGGGGGTTGGGGGTTCAAGTCCCTCCGGCCCTGTCCACCGGACCGCGACGAACGAGTAGACGCCGAACAGATGGCACGTATCCGACCCTCAAAGGGGCAGGACTCCGGCGAGCCCGGCCCGGGTGGCGCTGAGCCGCCCGTCCCTGCGAAAAAGCCCAAGAAGTCCGACGGCGATCGGAAGGCCCAAAAACGCCCCCGCCGCCAGCCAAAGACCGACAAGCCCGGATCGGTGACGAAGTCTGTGCAGGAGGGGCGTAGCCGACGCTTCCTCGGCGAAGTCATCATCGAACTGAAAAAGGTGACCTGGCCGAACCGGGCACAGTTGTTCCAAGCCACGGCCGTTGTCATCATCTTCGTCGCCGTCGTCGCGATTTACCTCGGCGTCATCGACACACTGATGAGCGCGCTCATCGACGCCATCTTCTAGGAGATTCATTGCTGCGCTGGTATGTCATCAACACGTATTCGGGCCACGAGAAGAAGGTCCAGGCCAACATCGAACGCCGCATCGTCACGATGGGGCGCCAGAGTTCAATTCGCCGCATCATCATCCCGACGGAGCAGGTGGTCGAGACCAATAAGGACGGCCAGAAGATCCAGACCGAGCGTCGCACGCTCCCCGGATACGTTCTGGTGAACATGGACATGGGCGACGACGACGCCTGGTCGCTCGTGAAGAACACCCCTGGAGTCACGGGCTTCGTGGGCGCCACCAAGAACGACGACCACCGCCCGCCGCCGCTGACGCCGGGAGAGGTGGACCGCCTGCTGCACACCGCCACCGAGACGCGCGTGAAGGTGCGTGCCGAGTTCACGGTGGGCGAGAGCATCAAGGTCATCTCCGGCCCGCTGTCGGACTTCACCGGTGAAATCGCCGAGATCAACTCCGAGTCGGGCAGGGTCAAGGTGCTCGTGTCGATCTTCGGCCGCGAGACGCCTGCCGAACTGTCATTCGATCAGGTGAAGAAGCTCACGTAAGCGCGGCATCGGCGGGCGTTTTCGCTCCCGCTGGTCATTCTGCCGCATCAATGTATGATCCCGGGCCGCCTGAGACGGCCCCGAGACGGAAGGTCACGCCCCAATGGCGCAGAAGGTCCTGCAGATCATCAAGCTCCACATCCCCGCAGGGGGCGCCTCGCCGGCACCGCCGGTTGGCCCAGCGTTGGGTGGTGCCAGCATCAACATCATGGAGTTCTGCAAGGCGTTCAACGCCCAGACCCAGAACCTCGGCGGCGTCATCACGCCCGTTGAGATCTCCGTCTACGAGGACCGCTCCTTCTCGTTCATCACGAAGACGCCCCCGGCGTCCGTGCTGATCAAGGACGCGATCAAGTTGCAGAAGGGCTCGGCCGAGCCGCACCGCGACAAGGTCGCCTCCATCACTCGCGCGCAGCTGCAGCAGATTGCCGAGACCAAGATGCAGGACCTGAACGCAAATGACATCGACGCAGCCATCACCATGATCGCCGGTACCGCGCGATCCATGGGCGTCACGGTGGAGGGCTAGAGACATGGCCAAGCACGGTAAGCGCTACGACACGGCCAAGGCCGAGATCGACCCGGCCGGCAATTACGCCCCGCTTGATGGCTTCCGCCTTCTGGTCAGCCAGGAGGTCGCCCGCTTCGACACCACGGTTGAGGCGCACTTCCGCCTCGCCGTTAACGTCCGTCATGCCGATGAGCAGCTGCGCGGCACGATCGCGCTTCCCCACGGCACCGGGCGCAAGATGACCGTCGCCGTGTTCGCCGAGGGTGACAAGGCCCGCGAGGCTGAAGAAGCCGGCGCCGAGTTCGTCGGTGGCGAGGACCTGGTGAAGAAGATCGAAGAGGGCTTCACCGACTTCGACGTGGCGATCGCAACGCCCGACATGATGGTGGCCGTGGGCCGCCTCGGCCGCGTGCTCGGCCCCTCGGGCAAGATGCCCAACCCCAAGACTGGCACCGTCACCTTCGACGTGGCCAAGGCCGTCGCCGAGATTCAGGGTGGCAAGGTCGAGTACCGCACCGACCGTACGGGAACGGTGCACCTCGGTATCGGCAAGCGCTCCTTTACCCCGGAGCAGCTCACCGAGAACTACGCCGTGGTGCTCGAAGAGATCCTGCGCGCCAAGCCGGCGGCGACCAAGGGCAAGTACATCAAGTCCATCAGCATCGCCCAGACGATGGGCCCCGGGATCGATCTCGACCCGGCCATCACGTCGGACCTGCTGCAGGAGGCCACGGCCTAGACCGCCGCGCGCCACACGCACCCGACCGAAGATCACGGGGGCGGCCAACCGGTCGCCATAAATCAGGGGCATGAGCCCCGACCCGTGTGAGGACGGAGCAACGGAGCAGCCGGGGCATCTCGCCCCGTGTCGCCTCCCGACGCCCCGCCCTTGCACGGCGGAGAGACGAGGAGGTGAGGAACTGAACAGGGAACAGAAGGCGGAGGCCATCGCGGATATCGCGGAGCGCCTCAACGCAACTGACTCCGTCATTGCGACGGGATTCCATGGCCTGAGCGTCCGTGAAGTTGACGACCTGCGCGCGACGTTGCGCGAGGCGAATGGCCAGTTCCAGGTTGTCAAGAACACACTCGCGCGTCGTGCGTGCGCCGAAGCGGGCTCGGAGACGCTCCTCGAGTATCTCGTGGGGCAGACCGCGCTTGTATGGGCAGATGGAGATGCCGCGGCCGTAGCGAAGGCGATCCACACGTTCGCCAAGGCATCCGACGATCGCCTGTCCATGAAGGGCGGCATCCTCGACGGTGCCCCCATCTCGGGCGAGGAGCTCAAGCAGCTCGCCGCCCTGCCGCCTCGCGAGGAGCTCTACGCGCGCCTCGTGAGTGGCATTGCCAGCCCGATTCAGGGCACGGCGAATGCACTCGGCAGCCTCATCTCGGGCCTGGCCCGGGCTCTTGGTGCATACGAGGCCCAGCGTGCCTCCGAGGCTCCCGTCGCTCCGGATACCCCGGCCGCTCTGGCCGAGGCACCCGCAGCCGACACCCCGGTCGCCGATGACGCACCCGTCGCTCCGGATACCCCGGCCGCTCTGGCCGAGGCACCCGCAGCCGACACGACTGATGACACACCTGTGGCCGAGGAGACCCCGGCCACCGACGACAGCACGGACGCCGCGCAGCAGCCGGTAGCCGATGACACCGCGGACGCCGAGCCGGCTGCCGACGAGACCACTGAAGGAGACTGAAGACATGGCGATGAGTACTGACGAGTGGATTGACGAGCTCAAGGCAATTTCCGTCCTCGAGCTGTCCGAGCGCATCAAGGCTCTCGAAGAGACGTTCGGCGTGAGCGCCGCAGCAGCAGCAGCACCGGCCGCTGCAGCACCGGCTGCCGCTGCCGCCGTTGAGGAGCAGACCTCCTTCACGGTCACGCTCGAGGGTTCGGGCGACAAGAAGATCCAGGTCATCAAGGTCGTTCGTGCAGTCACTGGCCTTGGTCTCAAGGAGGCCAAGGACCTCGTGGATGGCGCCCCTGGTGCCATCAAGGAGGGTGTGACCAAGGACGAGGCAGAGCAGATCAAGACGCAGATCGAAGAGGCCGGCGGCAGCGCCACCCTCTCGTAGCAACTGCTCTCTCCGTACCCGGGAGCGCCCGCGTGGCGCTCCCGGGTAGGGTCCGCCGTGCCCGGCTCCTCGCGTGACGCCCGCCGGGTCTGATTAGGTCCCGGGCTGCATGTCGCCCCGTTTCGCGAGCATCGTGGCCGCCGTTGTTCTGGCCGCCACGGCAACGTGCGCCCAGGCAGTTGTGTCGCAGGGCGTCTTCCGTATCGGAGCCGATGCGCTGTGGGCGCATGGGGTGGATGGGTCGGGCCAGACGGTCGCTGTCCTCGACCAGGGCTTTGTCGGTCTCGACACCTCCGCGATGATGGGTGAGCTGCCGCCGGTTGACCAGATGGACGTCAGATCATTCGACGTCACCGATGGCCTCGCCGGCCGCGACTCCCTCGGTATACCCACCCAACACGGAACCCGTATGGCCGAGATCCTGCACGACGCCGCACCGGGCGCGCATCTTGTGCTTGTGAACTACCACTCCGACGCTGAGTTCCTGCAGGCGGTGGAGTGGATCACCGCGAATGGCATTCCCATCGTGACCCATTCCAACTCGATGCTCGGCGGCCCGTTCGACGGCACCGGCCCGCTCGCCCGCGCAGTGGACCGCGCTGCCGCGGCCGGTGTGCTGTGGGTCAACTCGTCGGGCAACTTCGCCAAGCGCCATTGGCGGGGAGTGGCCGACCCTGCCGGCACCGTCATCCCAATCGCTCCGCAGCCCAACGAGACCCTATTGTTTGGCATCGGCTGGAGCGGCGATGGGGTCAACGCCACGGTGTCGCTGGAGCGCCAGTTGGATGACGGCACGTTCGTTGAGGTGGCGCTGTCCGACGCCACCCGTCGAACAGCGCCGGTGACTGTGGACGGCGGCATCTGGCGCGTGGTGGTGCGGCAGACCGTCGGTGGCCAGGTACCGATTGATGTCTTCTCGCGCACGGTCGGGTTCGGCACCGCGGCCGTTGCCGCCGGTAGCGTGGCCACCCCCGGTGACGCCGTCGGGTCGCTCACGGTCGGTGCAGCGGCATGGTCGGACCTTGGCGTGCCTGACTACTCGTCGTTCGGTCCCACTGAGGATGGCCGCCAGAAGCCCGAGATCGTGGGGCCGACATACATCACTGCGAACCCCGCATTTCCGGGGACCGCCGGTACCTCTGCTGCCACACCGCACGTCGCCGCTGCGGCTGCCCTGCTGCGCCAGCAGCGCATGGTCGCGGGAGAGCCCATGGATGCCGCCACGCTGCGGGCCGATCTGCTGGGTCGGGCACGCGACGTCGGTGCCAAGGGGCCGGATGCGTCAACCGGAAGCGGAATGGTGCGCGTCGATTCTGTCGCTCCCGTGGTACGCGTGTCGGTTGGCAGAGGCGTGAGGCCCCTGCTTGTGGCCCGCGCGATGGACGACGGCACGATGACCTCGGTTGCCGTCAGCGTGGATGGCCGTGTGATCGGCCGCCAGGCCGGGCCTCTGGCGCGCTATCGGGTTGCGGCGCTTCGTTCCGGTCGGCACCGCATCCAGGTGGTGGCTGAGGATGCCTCGGGCAATATCACCACGTTCCGACGCACGGTGGTGCGCCGATGAGGCGCGGCACGCTCGTGGTCGCCGCACTGCTGGCGACCGGTACTGGCACCGCACCTGTGCTCGCTGCAGTGCGCCCGCGGCCCCCTGCACCTATCAGCATCACGGCGGCCCCCGGTCAGGTTGTTGCGGTGCAGCAGGCGCTCGGCCGATCGGCCCTCCGGGTGGTGCGCAGGAACGGCCGCGATCTGCAGGTCGTTGCCTCGCGCGCGCGCATCCCGCTGCTTCGGGCCATTCCGGGCGTCGCCGCCGCGTCGCTCGCCCCTTCGTCGTATGCGGACGTCGACCCAGAGGATCCGGGGGCCTCGGCCCCGGGCGGGTCGAAGGGCGCACCGGTGCTGTCGGAGGGCATCGAGCGCATTGGTGCCGATGCACTCCGGCCCCTCGCTGATGACGGGAAGGGTGTTGTCATCGCTGTGCTCGACCTGGGCTTCGGTGGCATGCGCATACCGGCACTCCAGGCCGCAAAGGAACTGCCGGGTGCCGCGCAGCTCCAGATGCAGAGCTTCGACTCGGCGTACGGCATCGCGGGGCGCAATGCCTATGGCAACCTCACCAACCACGGCGAGCTGGTGGCGCAGACGGTCTATGACTACGCGCCAAAGGCCACCTACATCTTCGTCAATTACCACACGGAGCAGGACTTCCAGGCGGCGGTGGATTGGCTGATCCAGCGCCACCCCGACATCGTGGTGCACAGCAACAGCTTCCTCGAAGGGCCGTTCGACGGCACCGGAGACGCCGCACAGGCCGTTGATCGCGCGAGTGCATCGGGGATCAACTGGGTGAACTCCGCCGGCAACTACGCCGAGAAGCACTGGCAGGGACCGTGGGTGGATGCCGCCCAGGACGACACGCTCGACTGGCCGACGACCGGGGAGTGGACGTTCGACGCCGCGGCAAACTCGCCGATCACGTTTGCGCTGTCGTGGCCCCAGGACCAAGGTGCCGAGATCTCCGACCTCGACCTGGCCCTTGATCGCCGCGAGGCCGATGGCACCTGGACCGAGGTGGCCGGTTCACGCGACAGCCAGATGACCGGTGCCCGGTCGGCCGAGCGCATCACCAACTACCTGTCGCCCACTGGCGGCACCTTCCGCCTGCGCGTCGTCGTGGCGGCCGGGCCGCCTCCGGGCGATGACCTCACAATGTTCTCCCGTGAGGTCATGCTTGATGCCCTTGGCGATCCCGCTCCCGGCAGCGTGCCCACGCCAGGCGATGCCGAGAGCGCCATCACCGTGGGAGCGGTGGACTGGTCGAACAACGCCCTCAAAGCGTATTCGTCGCGCGGTCCAACCGACGATGGTCGCATAAAGCCCGATGTGGTCGCGCCTACCAATACGCGCGTGAGCACCGCCACGGGACCGAAGTCGGTGGGCGGAACATCAAACGCGGCGCCGAACGCGGCGGGTGCCCTCGCGCTGCTCATCGGTGCCCGTCGGGCGTCGGGCGCACCACTGGATTCGGTGTCGGCGAAGTCGCTCCTCATGGGCGATGCGCTTGATCTGGGCGACCCCGGGCCCGACATGTCGTTTGGTGCGGGCCGCATCCGGATGGATGTGGACCCGCCGGTCATCAGCCTGTCCGCGGCGTCGCGTATCGCTCTCGCAGCGCGATTTGCCACGCCGCCGCTGCCCGTTGTGGCATCGGTGCAGGATTCGTCGCGCCTGCTGCAGTGGGCGGTGTCGGTGGATGGACGCCAGGTGGCGCGTCGTGGCGGCGAGAACCCGCCGTCGGTCACGATCGGCCGGGCGCGACTGCCCGATGGCCCTCATGTGGTGGAGATATCGGCCACCGATTGGGTGGGCAACACGGGAATGACCCGCACGAACGTCTCGGTGGACTCCCGCAAGCCGCGGGTGCGTCGTTTGCGCGTGCAGCGGGCCGATGCCGCCGTCCCGCGCATCGCAGCCGGGCAGCCACGTATCGCGCACGCGCTCGTGGACGTTCGGGACTACGGGACGGTACGTCTGGCCATCACGCTCACCGGGGCATCCCCCCGTCCCATCCACCGCGTGACAGACGTCGCGGCCACTGGTCCGGTGCGTATTCCGCTGGGCGTGGTGCCCCCCGGCCGCTACGCGGTGGCCCTCGATGCCACCGACCGGGCAGGGCATCTGACCCGCGCGCGCCACGCGATCGTGATCGGCCGGTAACGGTTCCGGGGCGGATCGCCGCGAGTTTTCGCACAATCCCGTGAAGGGGGTGCGCCGCGCCCTCATCAACATCCCCGAACGAGGTGCGGATATGCCGCTCGAGCGCGAAGTGAAGAGCAAGCTCAGGGACCGGGTGTCCCTTGCCAACAAGACGAATGTGGAGGAGGTCGCTGCCGAGGTCGAGGCCGCACGCGCGACCCTCGAGCCGGACGACAAGGACTACGCCCGCCTCAGCGGCTGGCTTGAGGATCTTGCCCACGTTGCCGGTGGCAAGATCATCGGCCGCACCGGTGACCCGGGTGGTCTGCAGGGCTGATCCACCTGGAGGGACCCGCCACGGCGATGTCAGCCCCGGCGGGTCCTCCCGGTGTTTCCTTCTGTGAGCAGGCGCTGCAGGCGCCTGGTCTCAGCGAGGGCATTCACCTGACGCCTGTCGGCTGCGCTCCAGTGGCCACGGCGCAGGCGTTCCTCGCGACCCTCACGCGCCTCGATCCAGCGCTCATACGACTGGATAAGGCCATTGACGGCATCGGCGAGCGCGATTCCCTGCGGCGTGGCCTCAAAGGGGCTGCCGTCGAGGGTGAGTCCGACGTCGGGGCGCCACGCCAACTCCTCGTGATCGGCCCCCACAACGCGAAGCGCATCGGGACCAACCCGCACCTGAACGCCGTGCCATTCCCGCTTGAGTACATTGTTCTCGAGGGCCGGACGGAACCCGAACGCGCGCAAGCGACGCCGCTCCTGCGGTGAACTCCACACCTGGTGGGTGGCATCGAGAAGCGGTACCAGGCGCTCCGTGATGGCTGCAGCCGGTGACGCCCCCGTCGTGTCGTGGGGGTCCGTGGACATGCCCGTGAGTATGTCGTGTAAAGCGGGCGCGGTGCCGATCGGGTGGGTATGGACGCGAAATCCCGTGGAGTGTGTATGATGCCCGTTCCGCCGTTGTCGCCCCTTTGCGCCTTTCGTCCGGTGCGGCGCCATTCGGTGGCAGCGTCAACGTGCCCGCACCGCTAGCCGCCCACTCACACTGTGTGTTCGTGCCTATGGCGCGTGGCGACGCATTTCCGTTCATCACCGAGCTCATGTCAGGAGGCCTCGCGACTTGAGCACGCCCACCGCCGCTCGGGTTCGGCACAACTTCTCCCAGATGGAGAAGTTCCTGCCGGTTCCCAATCTCATCGCGATTCAGCGAGCCAGTTTCGAGCAGTTCCTCAACGAGGGGCTGCGAGATACCGTCAATGACATCTCGCCGATCCAGGACTTCACCGGAACACTCATGGTGGAGTTCGGTCCGTACACGATCGGGGGCTGGGAGCCCGGGATGCCCTTCTCGGACATCTTCCCGAATAACCCGATCAAGGAGTGCCGCGAGAAGGACATGACCTACGCGGCCCCGTTGACGATGGAGGTTTCATTCGTCAATAAGGAGACCGGCGAAATCCGCCGGCAGAAGGTGTTCATGGGCGATCTCCCGCTCATGACCGACTGGGGCACGTTCATCATCAACGGCACCGAGCGCGTCATCGTGACGCAGCTGGTGCGGTCGCCCGGCGCCTATCTCATGGAGCCCAAGGATCGCGAGAAGCAGGTCTTCATCGCGAACCTCATGCCTGCCCGCGGCTCGTGGGTGGAGCTCGAGGTGGACAAGAAGGGTCTCGTCAACGTCCGTATCGACCGCAAGCGCAAGCTGCCAGTCACCACGCTGCTGTTTGCGCTGGGCTATACGCGCGACGACGTGCGCAACCTGTTCCCTCATCCGACCGACAAGAAGCGCATCAACCCGTTCATTGCGCGCACACTCGAGAAGGACGTCACCGAGGGCGACGAGGCCCGCGGCAACAGCAAGTCGCTTCAGGAACTTGAGGCGCTGGTGAAGGAGATGCAGGGGCACGCCAAGGACATCGACACGGTGCCCAGCGACGTGCGTCTTGGCATCGAGGGCGAGATCGAGCGCATTGAGAAGCGCATCGACCTTCGCGCCGGGGAGCTCATGCAGAACGCCCTCATCGAGGTGTTCAAGAAGCAGCGCCCGGGTGAGCCGCCGACGGAGGTCAACTCCCTCAACCTCACGCGTGGACTGTTCTTCGACTCCAAGCGCTACGACCTCACGAAGGTCGGCCGCTACAAGCTCGATGCCCGCCTGCGTCCCAACGCATCCACGGGTGTGCGCACGCTCGCGAACCCGCGCTTCACCGGCTGGCGTACGGGTATGACCGATGACCTCGTGGAGCTCATCCGCCGCCTCGTGGATCTGCCGATCCGCTACGGCATCAACGAGGAGAGCGCCGACTTCGCCGCCGACGGCAACCTGCTGCCGCGCGACGAGATGGTGCACGAGCTCGACGAGTACGAGCACTTCGGTAACCGGCGCCTGCGCACGGTCGGCGAGCTCATCCAGGAGGCCTTCCGTATTGGTCTCTACCGGATGGAGCGCGTGGTCCGTGAGCGCATGAGCACCGAGGACCCCGACACCATCACCCCGCAGACGATCATCAACATCCGTCCGGTCGTCGCGGCGCTGAAGGAGTTCTTCGGCTCGTCGCAGTTGTCGCAGTTCATGGATCAGACCAACTCACTGGCTGGACTCACCCACCGCCGACGCCTCTCGGCGCTCGGTGCGGGCGGGCTCACCCGTGAGCGCGCCCCGATTGAGGTGCGCGACGTCCACCCGACCCATTACGGGCGCATGTGCCCGATCGAGACCCCTGAAGGCCCGAACATCGGCCTGATCGGCTCGCTCTCGTCGCACGCCACCGTCAATGAGTTCGGGTTCATCCAGACGCCGTACCGGATTGTGAAGAACGGCAAGCTGCAGAAGAGTGACGAGACCGAGTGGGAGGTCGTCTGGATCGACGCCACCCAGGAGGAGAACCGCGTCATCGCGCAGGCGAGCGCCGCGATCGACAAGGCCGGCAGGCTGCTTGAGGATGAGGTCCTGTGCCGTCGCAACGGCCAGCCCATCACCGTGCCGCCGAAGGACGTCGAGTACATGGACGTCTCGCCCGACCAGATCGTGTCGGTCGCAACCGCCCTCATCCCATTCCTCGAGCACAACGACGCAAACCGTGCGCTCATGGGCGCCAACATGCAGCGTCAGGCCGTCCCGCTCATGGTGAGCGAGGCCCCGCTCGTGGGAACCGGCATGGAGCACCGTGCCGCCGTGGACACCGGTGACGTCGTCGTCGTGCGCCGCGCCGGCACCGTTGCCGCCGTGGACGCCACCCGCATCATCGTTGAGGTCCGGGGTGGCGAGCACGACCAGTACGAGCTTGAGAAGTTCGTGCGCAGCAACCAGGGAACGCTCATCCACCAGAAGCCCATCGTGAAGGTGGGCGACAAGGTGGAGGCCGGCGGCGTGCTGGCCGATGGCTCCTCCACCGACATGGGCGAGCTGGCACTCGGCAAGAACATGCTTGTCGCCTTCATGTCCTGGGAGGGCTACAACTTCGAGGACGCCATCATCATCTCGCAGCGCCTTGTGAAGGAAGACGTCCTGTCATCCATTCACATCGAGGAGTACGAGATCGACGCCCGCACGACCAAGCTGGGCGCCGAGGAGATCACCCGTGACATCCCGAATCGCTCCGAGGAGTCGCTTGCCGACCTCGACGAGCGCGGGGTCGTGCGCATTGGCGCCGAGGTCAAGTCGGGCGACCTCCTGGTGGGCAAGGTCACGCCGAAGGGCGAGACCGAGCTGACCGCCGAGGAGAAGCTCATCCGCGCCATCTTCAAGGAGAAGGCCGGCGAGGTTCGCGACACGTCCCTGAAGGTGCCGCACGGTTCGAGCGGCAAGGTCATTGACGTGAAGACGTTCAGCCGTGAGGGTGGGGATGACCTGTCTGCCGGCGTCAATGAGCTGGTGCGCGTCTACGTGGCCAAGCGCCGCAAGATCTCCGAGGGCGACAAGATGGCCGGTCGCCACGGCAACAAGGGCGTCATCTCGAAGATCGTGCCCGAGGAGGACATGCCGTTCCTCGAGGATGGCACGCCCATCGACATGATTCTCAACCCGCTCGGCGTGCCGAGCCGCATGAACATCGGTCAGATCCTCGAGACCCACCTCGGGTGGGCGGCCAGCCGCGGCTGGATCAAGGGCGAGGACGGCAAGACTCAGCGCACCTTCGTGGCCACGCCAGTATTCAACGGCGCGACCCCGGACGAGGTGGACCGCGTGCTCACCGAGTGGGCCGCGGCGCACGCCGACGAGCCGATCGACATGAATGTGAAGGGCGTGGAGAACGAGGGCCGCCGGGTGTCCGGCAAGCTCCGCCTGTACAACGGGCGCACCGGTGACCCGTACGACGGTCGCATCACGGTGGGTTACATGTACATGCTCAAGCTTCTCCACCTGGTGGACGACAAGATCCACGCGCGCTCCACAGGCCCGTACTCGCTGGTCACGCAGCAGCCGCTGGGCGGTAAGGCCCAGTTCGGCGGCCAGCGGTTTGGCGAGATGGAGGTCTGGGCACTGGAGGCGTATGGCGCCGCGTACACCCTTCAGGAGATGCTCACCATCAAGAGCGACGACACCGTGGGCCGCGTGAAGGCCTACGAGGCGATCGTGAAGGGCGAGAACATTCAGGAGCCCTCCATTCCGGAGAGCTTCAAGGTGCTTCTCAAGGAGATGCAGAGCCTGGGCCTGGACGTCCGTATTGAGGGCGAGACCGGCGTCGAGGCAGCAGCCCGTGAGGACGATGACCTGCTTCGGGCCGCCGAGGAACTCGGCATCGACCTGAGCGGTGCACCCATTTCAGAGGAAGAGGAGCTCGAGGCCGAGGCGGAGGCTGCGAAGGCAGCCACCACCGAGGGCGAGGGCGAGAAGGTCGCCGCCACTGCCGGTAGCGACGATGCGGAGGCAGCCTCGTGATCGACATCAACAATTTCGATGCAATCAAGATCGGCCTCGCCTCGTCGAAGCAGATCCGCCAGTGGTCGTCGGGTGAGGTCACCAAGCCCGAGACGATCAACTACCGCACGCTCAAGCCGGAGAAGGACGGACTCTTCTGCGAGAAGATCTTCGGTCCGACGAAGGACTGGGAGTGCTACTGCGGCAAGTACAAGCGCGTCCGCTACAAGGGCATCATCTGCGAGCGCTGTGGCGTTGAGGTAACCCGCGCCAAGGTGCGTCGCGAGCGCATGGGCCACATCGATCTGGCCGCTCCGGTCAGCCACATCTGGTTCTTCAAGGGCGTCCCCAGCCGTATCGGGTACATCCTTGACCTCGCGCCGAAGGAACTTGAGAAGGTTCTCTACTTCGCGGCATCCATCGTCACCTCGGTGGACGTCGAGAAGCGCGACGCCGACCTCATGACCCTTGAGGGTCAGGTTGACGAGGCCGTGCTGCAGTACGTGTCGGACCGTGACATCCGTGCCGCCGAGCTGCGCGAGCGCCTCGAACGCCGTGTCAACTGGCTCCGAGAGGGCGAGATCGCCGGCTTTGACGTGGAGGATGACTTCTGGCTCGAGGACATCGCGCACACGCGCGATCCCGAGAACCCGGACGCCCCACCCGTTCCGCGCGAGATCAGCGACGCCGAGCGCAAGGCGATCGAGTCGGAGCTCCGTAAGGAGACCGACGCGCTGGTGCGCGACGACGAGCGGTACACCGAGGAGTCGGTGGAGCGCATCCAGGAGGCCTGGACCAAGTTCAAGTCGATCAAGCCGCGCGACGTCATCAACGACGACCAGCTGTTTCGCGAGATGCGCGATCGCTTTGCGTCGGCGTATGGGTTTGGCGAGTACTTCGAGGGCGGCATGGGTGCCGCCGCGATTCGCCAGCTTCTTGAGCACTTCGACCTCGAGGCCGAGGCCGTG
>CAJAPZ010000111.1 GCA_903943955.1 uncultured Actinomycetes bacterium | reverse complement strand
CCGCTGCTGATGATGAGAAAGGTCGTCCAGCGGATGGCGTCGGTGGTGGACCCTGCCCAGCTGATTGACACCAGCGCCCAGCCCACCCAGCCTGCGACCAGCGCCATGGGCATGCCAAGGCCATTGGGCACCGGGAGCCCCCGGCCCATCAGCAGCCAGGTGGCGATACCCAGAATGATGAGTACGGCCACCAACCTGAAGGCGAACACCTCGGCGCGGCCCGGAACCCCGAGGTTGGGGCCGATGATCGCCGTGACGAGGGCCACCAGCACCGCGGCCCGGCCAAGTTCGGGCAGGGTGCGGCCCCGGACCAGCATGACCCCCACAAGCGCGACGGCCAGCAGCACGCCCGGGACCGGCGCGTACGCGGCGAGGGCGCCTGCGGCGACCGCGGCGACGAGAACGAGGACCGCGGCGCGGATGCCGACACCCCCGAGGGCGCCGGTCGGCCCGGTGGGTACGCGTACCGACATCTGAGAGGTGACGCTAGCAGGAGCGCCGCCGCCGTCCGTTACGCGGGGCGCCCTGCGGCCGCTGCCAGAATCCCCAGCACGCGGTCGGTTTCGTGTGTAAGGGAGTGCTCCATGGCCGCCGCACGGCAGGTCTCCGGGTCGGGCCCGGCGTCGAGCATCCGCACGAGCCCCTCCGCGATGGCCACCGGATCGCGTGGATCCACGATCACGCCCGCCACGCCGTCGGGCAGCACCTCTTTCAGGCCGCCCACCGATGTTCCCACCACCGGGCGTCCACTTGCCATGGCCTCCAGCGCGGCCACACCCAGCGGTTCCACCAGGCTCACCTGCGCCACCACGTCGGCCGCGGTCATCCAGTCGGTCACGCTGCGGTTGGGGACCACACCCGTTCTGTACACGGCACCTGGGATACCGAGACGCCGTGCGCCGGCATCGATCACCGGGGCCTGGGGCCCGTCTCCAACAAAAACCAGACGGGCATCGGGACGATCGGCATGAAGGCGTGCGAATGCCTGCAGAAGACCCATGGGATTCTTGCGTTCGCTGAGACCACCGACAGCAAGGACGATGGGCACATCGGCGGGGAGCGACAGCTGCGCGCGCGCGGTCAGTCGGTCGCCGATCTGGAAGCGGTCGGTATCCACGCCCATGCTGGCCACCTCGACCCGCTCGGGTCGCAGGCCCTCTTCGTACATGCGCCCGGCGAGCCACTCGCTCACGGCGATGACCATCGCGGCGCCCGAGACGGCGCCGCTGCTCAACTGGCGGATGGTTCCTCGCGAAAGATTGGCCACGTCCCCGCCATGCGCGGTGATCACCCAGGGGGTGCGTCGCATGCGTCCCGCAAGCGACGCGATGAGGCCGGTGGGAAAGAGGTAGTGCGCCCAAATCACATCGACGTCACCGGCACCACTCATGGCCTGCGTGGCCAGGCGCGCGTACTTCGCGGGCGTGCGAAGTGCCCCTGAGGCGCGGCTGTTGATGACCACGCGCTCCACATGGGCACCGCGGGTCTCCATGCAGTCGCACATGCGCTCGATAAACGCGCCGTAGTCGGGTGCACCCGGCCCGGGATACATGTTTGACAGACACATCACGCGCAGGGGCGGGAGGGTCATGGCGCCTCTGCGGTGCCGGGCCCTCGCAGACCGTTGCTTCGCGCCGTGGCCACAACCACCGTGATCCCGGCCGCAAGCAGCCATGTATACGGGTCCTCAATGAGCGCCGAGTACAAGAGCGCGTGCACGAAGATGCCCACGAGCCCGGCAAGCATCATGGCGCCCGGCACGCCCACGTCGTCGTCGCGCTCGCGGCCGGCACGGATGCCCACCAGCAGCGCCAGCACCGAGAGCCACGTAAACAGGGCGAATCCGACGACGCCCTCTTCGCTGAGGATGGTGACCGGCGCATTGTGCGAGATGACCACGCGGGTCTTGCGCAGTTCGCCGCCCGAGAGCTGCGCCGAGTAGTCGGTGGCGAACGAACCGAGGCCTCCACCCACCACTGGGTGTGCCTTCCACAAATCCACCCCACCGCCCATCAGGTCAAAGCGCCCTTCGCTCACCTTGGACAGGCGCGATGTGGACGTGAGGGCATCGCGCACCTGATGCGATCCGGCCACGGCCACGCCGAACCCGAGCACGCTGAAGATGACCGCGACGATGACCACGCGCTTTCTCCCGAACATGCGCAGCGACATGATGAACAGTCCGACCATCAGCATGAGCGCACTCGAGCGCGAAAACGTCACGGTGAGACCGGCGGCGTAGATGATCTCGGCCACGGCACAGGCGATGAGCACCCGTCCATCCGCCCGTTTCAGGTAGGCCACGGCCACGCCGATGAGCATGGCCAGCACCAGATAACGACCCAGGATGTTGGGGTCGTAGAAGATCGAGTTGACCCGGAAGAAGCGGCTATACACGTTGGCCTGCTCGAGGCGGTGGTTCCACAGCACGCCACGGCCGATGTACTCGCCCACGGCCAAGAGCGACACCGGGATTGCCATGGCCATGGTGGTGATGGCAAGCACCGGGAGCGCGCGGCCCCGTCGCCACAACTGTACGGCCACCACATACAGGAGCAGGAACGGGATCCAGAAGAACGTGATCTTGGTGGCGGCCTGGGGGATGTCTGACGACCAGCACAGCGACACCAGTGTGAAGCCGGCGAACAAGAGCAGCGGGAGATCAAGCACCGTGCTGGTCCAGCGGCGCGACCCGGAGTCGCCGCGCGCCTGCCACGCCCAGGTGATGAGGCCCAGCACGATCACCCCGTAGAGCGGGATGAGCAGGTTGGCATTGGTGCCCCCAACGGAGATGGGCACGCGAATAGGCAGTGCGAGGCCCAGCAGCAGGAACCACACCCAGGTACGGGTGGCCAGATGCCTGCCAATGAAGGCGACAACCACGAGACCAATGACGATGGCCACTGCGGCTGCGACGGCGCCCGTGGGCCGCGCGAGGCGGTCCTGGATTCCGGACGGCACCAGAGTGGCCGCCATGGTGATCCACGCAGCGAGGAGAATGATCAGGCCGGTGACACGGCGCGCACCATCGGGAATGCGGAGTGGACCTCCGATAACCCGCGGCAGAAGCATCACGGCCATGCCAGCGGCACCGGCGATGGCCGCGACCTCGCGCACCATTACCGCGCTCACGGGCGCGCTCCCGGAGACGCAGTGGCCTTCGCGGGCCGCTTCACGGGTGCGCAGGGGCGGGTGGTGCGCGCCGTGTTACCCGCTGGGTCACTCACCGTGGCAATGATGGCCTGCGCACCCGATGCCACCCGGCGGGTGGTCCATGTAAACGTGCCCTGCGCCCGCAGGGTATGCGGGTCGGTAGTGGCATCGGTGGCTGGGGAGGTCACCACCAGGCGCGTGGGCTCGTCCGGTCCGGTGACCACTGCCACGCATGAGTTGCCGGCGATGCGAACAGTCAGACCCGGCGCTCCGGGCGCGGTGGTGTCCACCACGATGCGGCGGCTCTTGGAGAATTTCTTCTGCCCGGCATGGGCCTCGAGGTCAATTGTGTAGGTGCCATCGGGTACCACCGCGGTGCCATCGTCGCCGTTGCCGGTCCATGGCACGCTGAGCGTCTTGGTGCGCACCACGGCACCGTCGGCGAGCGTGCGCACCACAGCACCCGACGAGTTCTTTACCACGATGGACACCGAGCTCGGTTCGCTGAGCCGTATGGACACCCGGGCCACATCACGTGCCCCCGGCGTTCCGGGGCTGAACAGAAGGGTGGAGGTGAAGCGCGTGATGATGGGCGGCGGCGTGGTGAACGCGAACGGCAGCACGAACACGCCGAACGCCACCAGCAGCAGCGCGATGATGCCCCCGGCAATCCAGCCGCGCCGCCCGGGGGCGGCTGCGGACCCACCCGCCGCTCGATCAGACATCAGGGAAGGGGCCGGAAGCCCAGCACGATGTAGAAGCCGAAGCGCCCCACAGGGGTGGCGGACAGTTTCTTCTCGCCCTTACGTACCGACGCGAACTTGTACACGCGACCGATCTGCGACCCAATCTTTCCGCCGGGGCGAAAGAAGATGCCGCGCTTGCTTACCGGCACCATGCCCGCCGCTGCCGCGTGCGACTCGAGATCCACCCACGACTGCCAGTTGTCAATGGGGGCCAGGCTCAACTTGATGCCGGGAACGCCGTGCTCCGACATCCAGCGCCGGGCCCCGGGAAGGCTGCGGCGATTGGGCGTGGAGATAACAAGCAGACCACCAGGCGCCATCTGCGTGCGCAGCGCACGCAGGCAGGCACGCGGGTCCTCCAGGTGCTCGAGCACGTCGGTGAGTGTGACCAGGTCGTACGGCCCCTCGGGTGGCTCATATGCGCTGCCCACCACGGCGTCCAGGCGATCGGCAGCGCCCAGGTCCGTGAGGCGGGTACGGGCGATCTCCACAGACTCAGGCGACAGGTCGATTCCCACACCCGAGTACCCGCGTCGGGCGAGCTCCTCCAGCAGGAATCCCCCGCCGCAGCCCACGTCGAGCACGCGGCCACCCGGCCCCGGACCGTGCTGGTCAATTGTGGCGAGCACGCATGACATGCGGCTCTGCAGGTGCCAGTTCTCCTGCTCCACCGCGCGCAGCCGCGGCGCGATGCGGTCGTAGTACGCCTGGACATCGTCCAGTCGCTCGTCCGTGCGCTCATCCCGGTGGTCGGTCATCGACTCCATTCCGCCGGTCGCGACTGGCCAGCGGTCGCCTGACGGAAGGCGCCCCAAGCGGGCTTCTGCGTGAGGTCATCACGGAGGAGGCCGCCCGTCCAGTACGGATTGTCCTGAAGGTTGAACCACATGGCCACCTCCACGCGTGGATACCGGTTCGCCATCGTCTGCGTCTGCGTGAGCCACGAGGCCTGCTGGAACTCGCTCACGAAGTAGCGGTGATAGCGGTTGTACGACGTGTGATATCCGGTTTCCGTCACGTAGATGGGCGCACCGGGCGACAGCCTATCCACCAGCGACTGGATCTGCGGGATCGTCTTCCACGACGGCACGAAGTACGCCTGCGTGGGTGATCCGATTGGGTACAGGTGCATGCTCCACGCGTCGAGTGGCACGCGGTTTCGCACCATCTCCTTTGCGAACGTCAGCGTGCCCACCGATGAGTCGGCGGAGTTGCAGGAGGAGTCACCCACCGGGCCGGTGACGCCTCCGATGACGATCGCCGTGGGGCTCACGGCCTTGATCTGCGCGTACGAGGCAGCCAGCAGGGCGGAGTATGCCCGCGCCGAGTCGAGCACGTAGCGCCCGCCCTGACGCCGGCACTGCGGGTACCAGTACGTGGCGATGTTGGGCTCGTTCCACACCTCGATGTGGCGCACAAGCGGAAGGGTGCCGCCCTTGCCGTCGGGCCACGTGCCGTTGTACCGGTGCGCGATCGCGGCGGCAAATGCTGCGCCGTCGGCCGTGCGCGGTGCCGCGTTGCGATTGCCCGAGGACGACCCCCACGTGGGTGTCCACGCGAAGTCCACGATGGGCGTGATGTCGCGCGCACGCAGGCCCGTGATGATGGCGTCGTAGCGGGACCAGTCGTAGGCGGGGTCTCCTGGGTCGGATGCATCAGCCGGGCGCGTGGGGGCAACGAAGCCCCACAGGATGTCCACACGGGTGATGGTGGTGCCGGTGCTCTGCAGCAGGTCGAGCCGCTGCTCGAGCGCGGCACCCGACAGGTTGGGCAGCTGGTCATCCTGCATTGCCATCTGGGCGCCCATGGCCGGGGTCACCGCGATGGCGGCGGCGGCAATGGCGAGTGCCACGCGCAACCACCTCATCGAACGCTCCCCAGCACGCGGCCGACCGTGCTCTTCACGTTCGTGGTGCGCTTCTTCACGGTGACCTTTCTGGTGATGCGCTCAAACACCACAATGCGCGTGCCGTCGGTGGCAAGTGCGGCCACGACGCCCTTGGCGGTGCCCGCGGCCCTGGCCTTGGCGCCGCCCCTGCTGGAAAACACTTTGCTTCCGCTGCCGATCACAATTGCGTTGCCGCCGGCAGCCACCACGGGAGTTCCGGATCCGCTCCACACGGTGCGCGCTGCGCCCGAGGCAACGGGTGTACGCACCACTTTGGCGCGGCGGCCGCTCTTCACCACGGTCACGACGAATGACGGGGTGGCGAACACGCTCTTTACGGTGCCGCCCTGCGCCACGCTGCGCATGCCGCTCACACCGTCGTCACCAGGAATACCGATCGAGATCGCCGTGGCACCCCTTTCGGCCCATGCTGCCACGCCGGTGGCGATCGACGCGAGGCCCGGACCCGTGTTACCGGGAATCGACACCGAGGTTGCGCGCAGATCACCCTCCACGGGGCTCGCGCTGCCGAGCACCGCACCCGATGCGCTGCCCGCAATCCATCGCACGCGGGTGCCATCGAGCCCGGCCCCAACGGGCGCCGGTGCGCCATCGCGGCCATCACTCGACACCACAACCTCGGCGCTTTCGGAATCGCAACACCAGATGACCGGCCCGGCATATGTGGCACCCGGGGCGATGGTGACGTAGCCCCTGTCCGTTCCCGTCGCCCGAACCCGTGCACCGTTGGAGATTCCGGCGCTGGTACGGATGAGCACCGGCTCCGTCGCTTTGCCGATTGACCCGCCGAAGGCCGCACGCCCGGTGTCGGTGCGCCAGTAGGTGAAGGCGACCGTCTTGGCAGGTGCGGTGTCGCTCCACACCAGTGCACCACCACCGATGTCGGCAGTGATGCTGCCCCAGCCACCCAGGACGATATTGGCGGCCTGCGCCGAGCCCGTCAGTGCGAGGCCGGCCGCTCCGGTAATGGCCAGAAGTCCAAGTGCGGTGCGTCGCTTCATGTGGAATCCCCTGATCGGATCGTCGTCACTGCCTCGCCGAGCAGTGCTTCGCTGGCGGCGGCGCGCGATGGGTCGCACAGCGGTGTCATGTTCGTGAGCTGCACGTGCTCGGCCCCGGCGTGCGCGAGCGCACGTACGCCGCGGGCGATGTCGTCAGGTGTGCCATGGATGACGGTGCCGAGCAGTACCTCATCGGGTACCGCTGCCGCCAGTGCCAGTGCCTCGTCGCGACTGATGGCCATGGGCTGCAATTCGGTGATGCCGAAGACACCCTTTCCCAGCGGGTGGTCAACGCCGGCCGCCTCGAATGCCTCCGACGGACGGGTGAGCGCGATGAATCGGAAGAGCAGTGAGTTCAGGATGACGTCCCGGGCGTCGTCACGCGAGTCGGCCACCACGACGCGGCAGTAGGCCCCGGCGGTGACATCCCCAAGTGCACGGCCCGCGGCCTCCTGCGCCGCGCGCACCTGCGCGAGCATGGCCGAATAGCCATCCACATCTGTGGCGAGGGGCAGCCAGCCATCTGCCAGGCGCCCCACCAGTGCGAGACCCTTGGGCCGGTGCGCGCCAACCCAGATGGGCGGCGGGCGGTCACCCAGCGGGCGAACCCCCATGCAGGCGCCCTCGAGCGTGAATACCTCGCCGGCGTAGTCCACGGGTCCCGGGTCCGACATGAGCAGGCGCATCACCTCGATGCCTTCCTCAAGTCTCCTGAGCGGTCGCGCGTTGGTCATCCCGTACGGGCCCAGATTGAGCTGCTCGCCGGTGCCGATGCCCAGCATGAATCTGCCGCCGGTCAGATGGTCGAGCGTGAGGGCCGTCTGCGCCAGGCTGGCCGGGTTGCGCCGCACCAGATCGGTGACCCCGATTCCCAGTCTGATGCGCTCGGTG
>CAJAPZ010000110.1 GCA_903943955.1 uncultured Actinomycetes bacterium | reverse complement strand
CGCATGGCTGACGTCACTGGCCGGCTTCCAGGAGGGGCAGCCGGTCAACTGGCAGCACCGGCTCACCGTCCGCAAGGTGAAGGGGTCGGCCGCGGTGGCGTGGGAGGAGTGGCGCAACTGCGCTGACCATGCAGCCGAGTGCAAGGCGGGCAAGGTGACCGGCGATGGCTGGACTGCGCCGTCACGGGTTCTGCTCGCGATGGATGCCAAGGGTGTCGTGCACGGCATTGGCGCTACCGGCACGCTCATGGTGACCCCGGGCGAGGACGGCCTGACGGCGGTGATGCTCTCGGCCGGGCAGCCGGAGGAGGATGTCGTTCAGGTCCCTACGACGTCCGCCCTGTCACCGACCGCCCCGAGACTCACGTCCGAAAAGTGGTATCCCGACTATGGATACGCCGGGTACGGCAGCATGGTTCGCTGCCCTGATCACGGGTGACATCGGATCCTGATGGCCAGTCGAGTTTCAAGCGCGCCATCAATTCCGACGGCGAGCAACCAGCAGACATTGAGGAGTTCGGATGAGCAGATTCGGTAGTAGGACGTTGGCCGCGGTCGGTGCTGGGGCGTTCGCCGTGGTGCTGGCGGTTGGCGGCGGGGTGCCGGCAGGGGCGGCGCCGTCGTCGGGGCCGATCACCGAGGCCAAGGATTTGCTGGGGGTCTGGCTGGGTGAGTTGTCCGGCTACGAGGAGGGCCAGGAGGTCGACTGGCAGTACCGACTCACCTTCCGGAAGGCCAATGGCCAGGCGGGCGTCGCCTGGGGCGAGTTGCGTGACTGCGCTGACCATGCCGCCGCATGCGCCGCGGGCAAGGCCACTGGTGGTGGCTGGAGTCAGCCCGCCAGGGTGCTGTTCGCGATGGGCCCGGATCACGTCATCCACGGCGTCAGCATGAGCGGGATCGCGTTGCTCACCCCCGATGAGACGGGGAGCACTCTTAACCTCGTCAAGGTCTGCCAGGGCAGCTCCGAATCCGAGTGGACCGCGATGCCCGTGACGAGCGGAAGCACACCGAAGGCCATGGACGCTCAGAGGTGGCAGTCCTTCGCGGTCACCGGTTCGATGGTCCGCCAGTCCGCCTAGCACTGACACCGAGCGCGCCATCAATGGTGAAGGCGAGCACACAGCAGACGTTGAGGAGTTCATATGAGCAGGTTCACGAGTCGGGCGTTGGCCGCGGTCGCTGCGGGAGCGGTGGCGGTGGCGGTGTCCGTGGGCGGCGGAGTGCCGGCGGGCGCGGCGCCGTCGTCGGGGCCGATCACCGAGGCCAGGGATGTGCTGGGCGTGTGGCTGGGCGAGCTGTCTGGCTACGAGGAGGGCCAGGAGGTCGACTGGCAGTACCGGCTCACCGTTCGAAAGGCGAAGGGGCAGGCCGGGGTCGCATGGGAAGAGTGGCGTGACTGCGGCGACCATGCGGCTGCATGCGCGGCCGGCAAGGCCACGGGCGGTGGCTGGAGCCAGCCGTCAAGGGTCGTGTTCGCCATGGATTCGAATCACGTCATCCACGGTGTCAGCGCTTCCGGGAGAGCGAGAATCAGTGCTGATGAGACGGGCAACACGCTTCAGGTGCTCATGGCCTGCGAGGGCAGTACCGACGCCATATGGGTTTCGACGCCCGTGACGAGCGGAAGCTCACCGAAGGCCATGGACGTTGGCAGTGGTTGGCACCCCTTCGTGGTCACCGGCGCGATCGCACGCCAGCCCAGCTAGCGCTGGCGGCGCACCGAGCGCGAGCTTGTCGGCATCGGCCCCTTCGGGATCGGCAGGCCGCCGCCTGCCGTGCTCACGGCATCGAGGCGCCGGCGCACGTTCGTGATCTCGCCCCCGCGCAGGTTGCGCGGCAGTTTCGTCATCTGCTTCTGCAGCTTCGTGAGGCCGATCTGGCCGGGCTCGTCGCCGACCTGGATCTCGTAGATCGGGATCTCCGGCACCCAGCGGGCGGTCTTCTTGCGCTCGTTCGCGAGCATCTGGGTGACGCGCGATGACGGGCCCTCGGAGACGAGGATGACGCCGGGCTTGCCGACGACCCGGCTCACCATGTCCTGGTTCTTGCTCACGGCGACGGCCGGG
>CAJAPZ010000109.1 GCA_903943955.1 uncultured Actinomycetes bacterium | reverse complement strand
TACCGATGCGAGCGCGGCGTTCACGTCAACCCGGCCCCCGGTCACCACCTTGCCTGCAAGTGATGCCATGGGCACGGCGGTGGACATGAGGGCGTGCTTCATCTGGGCCGCTGTCAGATCGGGGTTCTTCGCAAGCAGAAGGGCCGCGGCGCCTGCAACGTGCGGTGACGCCATCGAGGTGCCGCTCATGAATGCGTAGCTTCCGCCCGCTGACTGCGGGGCAATGCACTGGACCTCGGGGTTGATGACAGCCGCGTAGAAGGCCCCGGCGCCCCGTGCGCTCTGCGCGAGGAACGCGAACTTGACGCCGGTCTCGCCGTCAATCTCGGAAAGGTTGACGGTCCAGGGGATGAAGCTACCTTCGGTGTTGCCCGTCGTCGTGCTCCCGGCAGGGACCTGCCACGGGCCGCTCCCGACCTTGTATGCCAGCCCCAAGACCTGGCTGTCGGCCGCATCCAGCACGACGCGGGTGAAAGCGTTGAGCCGGCACGCCTGCCCGGTTGTAGAGAAGGTCCCCGGCGCCTCGATGAGCCACTGGTCGAGCCCCACTCCGGTGGGAGGGACCTTCAGCAGTTCCACATACCCGATGCCATTGGTCGAGTCCCATTCCCACTCGTCCGCGGGCGTCTGGATCCAGCCGGTGGGCCGCGGCGGAGTGAGCCCGTTGGACGTGATCGGCGGCGCGAACACGGTGGCGAAGTTGGGCACCGCGCTCTGGATGCCGACCCCGGGTGCGGCGACGTCGACCGACGTCGCGCCGAAGTTCGTGAATGTCGCCGGGGCGCCATCGGCATCGATGGCCGCCACGCAGAGGACGTTCGGCAGCGGGACGTTGCACGGGACCGCCGGGGTCGCGTCATTGTCGCTCATGCTGTTGCCCGCGGCGGTGACGAAGAGCGTATTCGGGTTCGCCGCGATGACGTCGGTGGCCGCCTCCAGGAGGTCGGCCGCAAAGCCCATGCTGATGTTCACGACCCGCGCCTGCTCGCCGGCGTACGCAAGACCCTCCAGGAAGACAGCGGGCGGAGTACTCATGAAGTCCCCGACGCGCACTGGGGTCATCCCCACGGTCCAGTTGACGCCCGTCACGCCGACGCCGTTGTTGCCGACCGCACCGATGGTCCCCGCCACGTGCGTCCCGTGATTGACCGTATCCCCAACCGCGCCGGGATCGACCGTGCCGTTGGCACCGGGCATGAAGTTGCGGGCCCCCGCGGCGCGCAGGTTGGCGATCAGGTCGGGGTGGTCCATGACGGCCCCGGAATCCACGACGGCCACGGACACGTTCGCCGACCCCTGCGTGGTGGCCCAGGCGCCCAGGGCCCCGAGATCCATGCCGGCCAGGCCCGTGAACGGCTCGGGGGCCTGCACCTGCTGGCCGGTGTTGCTGAGGCCCCACAGGTTGGGGAAGAGCGGATCATTCGGAGGCGCTTCAAAGGTGCCTGGCACATCGCGGACGGCCCACCGCACATCCGCGCGCGCGTCGAGCCTCCGCGCCACCGCGGCCGGGGTCACGCCCTCATCTACCGGAACGCGCCACACGCCAGGCAGCCCC
>CAJAPZ010000108.1 GCA_903943955.1 uncultured Actinomycetes bacterium | reverse complement strand
CTCGTCCATCGTGACCGGGTACTTCAGTGGTATCGCAACGTTTGGAAGCACCACCCTCACCAGTGCGGGTGGTTCTGACGTGTTCACCGCAAAGATGAACGCAGATGGCAGTTGGGCCTCGGCCACCAAGGCCGGTGGTACGAGCGATGACCAGGGCGTGGGCATCGCCGCTCTGTCGGATGGCTCACCCATTGTGATCGGGGAGTTTCGGGGCACCGCAACCTTTGGAAGCACAACCCCCCTTGTCAGTGGGGGGAGCAAAGATGTCTTCATTGCTCGCTACCTCTATGCACCCCAGGCCCCCGCGGTCCCGACTGCGGTTGCCGGTGACGGATCAGCGGCCGTGGCAATCACCCCGGTTACCGGTGAGTCAGTCACCTCCTACACGGTGACCTCGGACCCGGGTGGGATGACCTGCACGGTGGTGGCCCCCCTTACTGGTTGCACCGTCGAGGGTCTTACGAATGGCACCAGCTATAGGTTCACGGCCACGGCCACCAATGCCGGGGGTACCGGCACCGCCTCCGGGGGGTCGGGTGCGGTCACCCCCGCAGCGACACCGGACACGACACCGGACACCACGCCCGCCACGGCATTCGAAGCGAGTCCCGCACCTGCGCCCTTAGACACACTCATCACACAGGCGACCAGGGTGGCGGTCACCGGCAAGGTGCACTGCGTGGCAACCGCCTGTGTCACCACTGGATCTGTTCCGGCAGGGGCCACACGCATCACCCAGCGGGCAACCACACGCCCGGCTGGACACTCTGCCGCTGGCACATGCACCATCCGGCGCATCAGCGCAAAGCGCACCTATTCCTGCACCGTGCATCTGAGCCGTGGGATCTGGGTGATCACGACCACCGCACGTACGCAGTCGTCGGCGATGGCGCACTTCAGCAAGCGGGTTCAGGTGGCACCGCGCAAGGCAGCCGTTACGGGGTAGCGGGTGCGGAATGCTCGTGCCGCTGGGGCAAGAAGCGACAACGCGCAGCCCCCGAGGGGCAAGCATCTCGCACTCGGGGGCGCTCGTACTCGGAACCTCTGTAGGCACGACACCTAGGGGCGTGCAAGGGCAGCGGTGAACGCACCGAGTGCAGTCGCAAGCCTGCGCTCTGCGCCGGCGAGCGCGGCGGAGTTGTTGGAGTCGGCGGCCTGTTGTGCCGCATCCACGAACGTGCGGTAGGCCTCTGATGCTGCTGGTGCAGCCGCTACGACGGCGGCCCGTATGGCGGTGGCACGCTGTCCCGTGACCACTTGGCCGGCGATGGTGTCGACTGCGCGGTCGAAGGCCTCGGTGCGCTTGGTGATGGTCTGGGCGAGGGCGGGGGCATCCGGTAGGGCGGTGGTGCCACGTAGCGCCGTGAGCGTGGCGTCGATGGTTGCCGAGAGCGCGGCCACATCTGCATCGAGCCCCGGATCCTCACTGGTGGTCGAGGTGGCGGTTGCGTCGGCGGGCGGGGTGGTGCGGGGTGGAGTCGTGCTGCCAGTGGCACCCGTGGTGGCATGCAGCACCGTGTCGGTCTGAATAGTCACCACACCATCGGGATCCGACGCCGTGGTGGTGGTTGCGCCTCCTGATCCACCGCAGCCGGCGAGTGTCGATGCGGCGAGCGCGGCCGTGGCGAGGAGGGCAAGTACACGTACGCGGGGTGGAGTCATGCAGGTGTTTCTATCATCGCCGTATGACAGACGATGAGATGGGACGCCTGATGGCGCTCTTGGCCGTGCCGAGCATCAGCGCGATGCCGCAGCACGCCGACGACATGAAGACCGCTGCGGCCATGGTGGCCGAGGAGGTTCGGCTGGCTGGCGGGATGGCCGAGGTGATCGTGACCTCCGGGCATCCGCTCGTGGTTGGCGAGGTGCCACCGAGCAATGGCGACCCTGATGCGCCCGTGGTGCTCATCTACGGGCACTACGACGTGCAGCCCCCCGGGAATCCCTCACTGTGGTCCAGCCCGCCATTTGAGCCCACCATCAGGGGCGACAACCTGTACTGCCGCGGTGCGAGCGATGACAAGGGGAACCTCTTCATGCTCCTGGTGGCCCTTCAGCGCCTGAGTGCCGCGGGGCGGCTACGGGTGCGCGCGCGTGTGCTGGTGGATGGCGAGGAGGAGAGCGGGGGCCACTCTGCAGCCGACTGGGTGGCCCAGGATCCCCGGCCGCCGGGTGCCGCAGTGATCTTCGACTCACCCATGGTGGGCCCCGGGCGGCCGGCGGTATGCACCGGGCTGCGGGGGCTCGCGTACTACCGGGTGCGCGTCCGTGGGGCTTCAGCAGACCTGCACTCCGGAATGCACGGGGGAGCGGCGCTCAATGCCGCCCACGCGCTGATGACCGTGCTGTCGGCCGTCACGCCGGTGGATGGTCGCGTGCCCTCAGCGCTCTCCGAGGGCGTGCTGGCACCGACCCCCGCTGAGGTGGAGGCTTGGCGCACGCTTCCGGATGGCGCCGGGATTCTTGCCGAGGCGGGCGGGCGCCCAGCAGATCCTGAGGCAGCCGACGAGTACCACCTGCGCACCACCATGCTGCCGGCGGTGGATGTGCACGGAATACGCACGGGGAATCCCGATGTGGTGGCCACGGCGATTCCCGCGACGGCCGAGGCCACGCTGTCCATGCGTGTTCCGCCTGGGGCATCGGCGGATCATCTGGCGACGGTGCTCGAAGGGATGCTGCGTGCGGCGGCACCTGCGGGGTGCGACCTGGAGATTGAGGGGCTCGGGGTGGCTGGTGCCAGTCGTATCGACCCCGACGACCCTGTGATCAGGGCGGCAATGGCGGGAATCGAGGCCGGGACGGGTATGCCGGTGACGCCCGTGGGGATCGGCGGCAGCATTCCCGTGGTGGCGGCAATGGCGGCCCGCGGGACGTCGGTGGTGCTCAGCGGGTTCGCGCTGCCTGACGACGGGTACCACTCACCCGATGAGCACCTGCGGGTGTCGCATCTGGGGCTCGGGGTGCAGGCGGCAGTGGGAATCCTCGACGCCCTGGCTGATCTTCGCTGACCCCGGGGCGGGGTGACCTTCGCCCCTCGTGCACGGTGCAACCCGGGACCGGGCTCCGTGCGTTGGTAGCCTCGCCCGGCGATTGATTCGAAACAGGGAGATGGAATGGCGAAGCTGTGGGGTGGAGAGACCGATAAGGCGGTCGACAACTTCCCGATCTCGGGCGAGCCGGTGCCGGCCCCGGTGATTCACTGGCTGGGGCGCATCAAGGCGGGTGCTGCCCGTGCCAACGGCGAGCTGGGGCTGCTTCAGGCCGGCATCGCCACCGCGGTCGCAGAGGCCGGAATGGCTGTGGCGCGCGGCGAGTTTGACGACCAGTTTCCGGTGGACGTGTTCCAAACCGGTTCGGGGACGTCAACCAACATGAACACCAACGAGGTCATCGCCAACGTGGCGAGCCGCGAGATCGAGGGCGTGCACGCCAACGACCACGTGAACATGGGACAGAGCTCCAACGACGTGTTCCCATCTGCGGTTCACCTCGCCGCTCTTGACGAGATCACGCACAAGCTGCTTCCGGCCCTTGCGGCCCTTGAGAAGGCATTCTCGGCCAAGGCTGAGGAGTTCAAGGACCTCGTCAAGGCCGGGCGCACGCACCTGATGGACGCCGTGCCCGTGACCCTTGGCCAGGAGTTTGGCGGGTATGCCGCACAGATCCGTCTGGGCCGTGCCCGCATCAGCGACACGCTGCCGCGCCTCGGGATGATTCCGCTCGGTGGCACCGCCACCGGCACGGGGCTCAATACGCACGAGAAGTTTGCCGAGATGGTGCGCGCGATCATGTCGTCGGAGACTGGCCTGCCCATCTCTGGTCCCGCAAATCCATTCGAGGCGCAGGCAAACCGGGATGGTCTGGTTGAGGCGTCGGCCGCGCTGAAGATGCTGGCGGTCTCGCTCATCAAGATCGCCAATGATCTCGCCTGGATGGGATCGGGTCCCCGCTGTGGCCTGGGCGAGATCTTCCTGCCCGAGCTCCAGAAGGGTTCATCGATCATGCCCGGCAAGGTGAACCCGGTTATCCCTGAGGTCGTCATGCAGGTGGGCGCCCAGGTGATCGGCAACGACACCGCCATCACCATCGGCGGTACGCAGGGCAACTTCGAGTTGAACGTGCGCATCCCGCTGATGGCACGCAACCTGCTGCAGTCGATCTCGCTGCTCACCAACACGGTGAGGGTATTTAGCGAGAAGTGCGTCGAGGGCATCACCCCGAACTTTGAGGGCCTCAACAAGCACGCGGAGGGCACGTTGGCCGCCGCCACCGCCCTCAACCCGTATATCGGGTACGACCTCGCCGCCGAGATCGTGAAGGACGCAACGAAGACCGGTCGCTCCCTGCGCGAGGTGGCAAGGGAGAAGGGCGTGGACGAGACGACACTCGAAAAGGCGCTCGACCTGAAGAAGATCGCCCAGGGCGGTCTGATTTAGCGACGTCCGGCGGGGCAGGCCGGGGACGATGGGGAGGGCCTGCTGGTCGGCTCCCCAGCGCCCCCGGCCGGCCTGTGCACTTTTGTCACGGCGACTGACCCCCACCGGGGTCTGACCCCAATTCGGCCGGCACCATCGCCCCCGATCGACCCGTGCACTTTTGTCACGGCGACTGACCCCCACCGGGGTCTGACCCCAATTCGGCCGGCACCGCCGGCCCCTCAGGTGCTGCCCTGCCTGAAAAACGGATCACATGCAGGCGCTTCGCACTCCTGCGCGCTTGTGTGTGCCTTTTGTCGCGGCGACTGACCCCCCCCGGGGTCTGACCCCGTTTGATGGTGAGCCGGTCTCCTGTGCACTTTTGTCACGGCGACTGACCCCCACCGGGGTCTGACCCCACGGTGGTTAGGTGCCTCGCACCTCTCGCGACCATTCCTCGCCTGCAGCGATTATTAATTCGCGCAGATTGGCCTTCGGTGTGATGAACGGGGGTGGGTCGGG
>CAJAPZ010000107.1 GCA_903943955.1 uncultured Actinomycetes bacterium | reverse complement strand
TTGAGGAATATGTCCTGCAAGCACGCAACTTCGGGATCGTCATCGCCGAGCCCGGCGACAGGCTTGTTCCCGGGGAACGTCGCCTTGCGGATCTTCGCGAGTCGACGGCGACGGCTGAGGGGGACACCCTGGTCGCTGTATCGGCAGCCGTACGGGCAGTCAGCGGTGGATCCACGACGGTCGTCGTTGAGGCGCCGGGTGGGTCGGGCGGACTGCTGGCCGATACCCAGCACGCCGCCGCCGCTGCCAACCTCATCACCCGGTTGGGGGCAGATTGGCACCGCCGCGTGCATGCAGAGGCGACGCTCCGCGCGGTGCCGCTGGCTGGGGTCGCCGGCCCGGGCCTTGAGATCCTTGCCGGTGCCAGCGTGCTGCTGGGTGAGGGCGATCCGCACCTCGTGGACCGGGTGGCGGCGCTTGCCGGTAGGGCCGCTGAGGAGTCGGGCGTGCTGGACGCCGGGGGAGCCGACGCTGCCCGGGCTGCCATCGCAGATGGGCGGGCGCTCGCCGCCGCCGAACGCTGGGTGGAGGCGCAAGGAGGCGATCCGGCTGCGCTTTCTGAGCCTGATCTGATCCTTACCTGTCTGCTGAAACGCGAGGTAGTGGCTGCGCACGCGGGATCTGTGGATCACGTGGACGCAGCGGGAATCGGGACGGCTGTCCGCTGGCTGGGGGGCGGCCGGCTGGACCCTGATCAGGTGCTCGATCACGCCGTTGGTGTGCAGATGCTGGTGGGGCCGGGCGAATCGGTTGAGGCAGGGCAGACGATCGCGATCGTCCATGCATCCGACGACTGGCTTGCCGGCCGGGCGGAGGAGTTGCTGGGCGATGCGTGGGTGATCACGGGGGCCTGATGCCCGAACTGCCCGAGGTCGAGACGATCCGGCGCCAGTTGGCAGAGCGCATGGTGGGGCGCACGATCCGCGGCGCGCGCGTCAGCGATCCTCGGCTTGTTGACCCGTGGGAGCCGGATGCCTTCGCCGAGCGCTTGGAGGGGCGGCAGATCGAGCGCATTGATCGCGTGGGGAAGTACTTGTTTATCGAGCTCGATGGGGACGAGGCGCTCACCCTGCACCTGAGGATGACCGGGCAGTTGTTGTGGAGCGACGATGTTCCGGATCCGCCGCTGCCCTACACACGTGCGGTGATCGGCATCGAGGGCGGCGGCTCCGTGACGTTCGCCGATTCGCGGCGCTTTGGTACCGCGTGGTTTCTGCCACGCGAGGGCAGGGCGCGCATCTGGGCCGGGCGCACCGGGCCCGATGCCATGTCGGCAGCATTTACGGCACGCGGGCTGGGGGACCGTCTGCGGGGGCGCACCGCATGCGTCAAGGCGCTCATCCTTGATCAGCGGATTGTCGCGGGTGTGGGAAATATCTATGCCGACGAGGCGCTGTTTATGGCCCGTGTCAATCCCGCTGAGCCCGGAGGGAATCTCACCGCCGCCCGGGTGGCAGCACTGCACCGGGCGATCCGGGACCGCTTGCGAATGGGCATCACGGCAGGGGGAGCGTCGTTCGATCGCTACCGTGACGTCAACGGGGAGCGCGGAGGTATGCAGGATCTCTTCCGCGTACACCGTCGCCGCGGGGAGCCATGCCCGCGATGCCAGACGACGATCGAGAAGGGCGTGGTGGCGCAGCGGGGTACCTATTGGTGTCCAAAGTGCCAGCCACTGCTTGGGGGGGATTGATGCTCACCGATGTTCCGGGAATTCGCGTGGGGCACTGGACCGATGCCGATGCAGGCACGGGCTGCACAGCCATCATCCTTCCTCAGGGCACTGTCGGCGGCGTGGATGTGCGCGGTGGAGGGCCGGCATCGCGCGAGACCGACCTGCTGCAGCCGGTGGCCACCGTCCCGTTGGTGTCGGCCATCCTTCTTACCGGTGGCAGCGCATTTGGCCTGGACGCAGCCAGCGGGGTGATGCACTGGTGCGAGGAGCAGGGGCTGGGCGTTGATACGGGTATCGCCACGGTGCCCATCGTCAGCGCTGCCGCCTTGTTCGATCTCGGCATCACTGGCAATGCCCGCCGCCCGGGCGCAGCGGAGGGCCGCCTGGCCGCCGAGGCCGCCACTGACGGACCGCATGCCGTGGGCAGCGTTGGAGCCGGCACCGGGGCGACCGTCGGCAAGTGCCACGGCAGGGACCACTGGTGCAAGGGCGGAATCGGCACCGCGAGCGTGCGCCTGCGAAGCGGTGCCACGGTGTCGGCACTTGTGGCCGTCAACGCATTTGGTGATGTGCTGGATGAGAACGGACAGGTACTCGCGGGAGCATGGGAGAACGGGCGCTTTGTTGATGCCCGCAGGGCGCTGATGGAGGAGGAGCCGCGGCATCATCGATTGGCTGAGATGTCGAACACCACGCTGGCGGTCATTGCCACTGACGCGCGGCTCGATAAAGCGCAGTGCACTCAAGTGGCACGGCAGGCCCACGCCGGTCTGGCCAGGGCGATTGCTCCCTACGGCACGGCCCTTGACGGCGACATCGCATTTGCGGTGGCGACCGGTGCGACCGAGGCGAATCCCATCATCGTGGGGAACGCCGCGGCCGAGATGGCAAGTGCCGCGGTGCGTGATGCGGTGCGCCAGGCCACCGCGGTGCGAGGGGTGCCCACCGCCGCTGACCTCACGAAGGGCTGACACCCCGGCGGCGGTCCCAGAAGGCATGGCCAATCCAGCGCTCCTCGGTTGACCAGTAGTAGCTTCGAAGTCCCAGATGCTCGTCGCGGAGCATGAAGTAGTCGCGCTCCCATTCGGGAAGAGCATCTGAATCGCCAGTGGAGCACCGCCCGATGGCGGCACCGAGGCGCGAGCCCATGAGGATTGCGGTGACGAGCCCTTGCGACGAAAGGGGATCCCAGGAGATTGCGGCGTCGCCTGCCAACGCCCAGCCCTCACCCCACAGGCGATCGCGATGGCCGGTGCCCGCGGCGTGGACGGTCGGGGGGGTGGCTGAGGGGAACTCACCGAGCCGCGAAATATGCCGGGATGCTCGAAGCCTGGTGTGCCACCACGGTGCGCGCGCATCGCCCTGGGGGGCGAGGTCACTATCGGTCACGAGGGCCATCACGACACGGCCATCAGGGAGTGGGGTGGAGTACCACCAGCCATCGGGGACTGTCTCGATGGTGGTCATGGCCAGCGCAGACCGGCCGCGCTGCGCGAGGGCCACAAGTGCGACCTGCTGGTCATAGACGTGCTTCGCCCCTGCGAGGCTGCGGAATGGGCCTCCGCCCCGCCCCGTGGCATCCACGACCCATTCGCCGCGCAGGCTCCGGTCGCTGGCGGCGACCTCCCACTGATCGCCATCGCGCGTCACGGTCCTCACGTGATCGGTGATCACCTCGACCCCCCGAGCAGCAGCCGTCTGTGCGAGGCGTGCATCAAAGGCGGCGCGGTCCAGATGCCATCCGTCGCCATCGGGGTGGGCAATAAAGTCTGTGGTGGTCAGATCGTCGGACCCCCAGGCCGCCCGCACCCCGTACGCGGGGTTGTGTACCGCGTCGTCGAGCACCTGATCCCCGAACAGCGAGGTGACAAGATCGCCGGCACCCGGCGGCAGGGTCTCGCCCGCCCAGGTGCGCCGCACGCCTGCTGCGCCGATGAGGGAGGCGCGATGGCCGCGGTCCGCGAGGGCGATGGCCACTGCACAGCCCGCTGGTCCGGCCCCGATAATGATGGCCGTCGTCGGCATGCACGCAGGCTGCCACATAGGGCGGGTCAGGTGAGGGCGTGGCAGGCTGTCTCAATGGTCGGCCTCCTGTCCCGTGGCGACTTCCTCCGTCGCACTGCCATCATCGCCGCCGCGGCATCGGTGCCCGGGGTGTTTGCGGGGCGTGCGCAGGCACGATCGGCCTCGGTGGATCCCGCGCGCATCGCCCGGGTGGCCATTCATCCGGCCATCGGCATCGCCCGGGTGGGCAACAGCAGCGACGCGTTTTTCTTTGGCCCCGAAGTGCCGGGGCAGACACCCGAGGGCCCGTTCAAGGATGCCCGCGGGGCCATGGCGAAGCAGGCCGCGAGATTCCGCGTGTACGCATACGACGCCGACGGGCAGGTGCTCGGCGAGATCACCTCCGGTGATGCGGACATCACGTGGAGCATCACTGTGGGCAATGGCAAGGCCAACTGGTACGGCACCGACGTTGCCTTTGACGTGCCGGGGGCCACGGCGACGTCACTACGGAACCCCGGGGTCGGGGATCGGGCGTCCATGTACCCACTTGCGACGACGCGCGAGGTGCATGGAGCGGGTGCGGCCCCTCTTCGGCTGACAGGAGGCACATTCGCAGACGTCCCCATCGACTTCGGTGAGGTGCTGACCGACGGCAGTGGGCGGTTGGTGGTGCTGCCCGGCGCGGGGCGGGCATATTCGGCTCCCGGCGCGCCGCCATTGGCCGGGTATGCCGATAACGCGGGGTGGATTGACGACACGTGCGACGGACCGGTCCGCGCCACTGTGATTATTGGCGGCCGGCGATTTCAGGCCACGCCAGCCCGCGTGATCTGCGGGAGCCCCAACTACGCGCCGGGCATCGCGAGCGGCATCACCACGCTGTACGACGCCGCGCTCTCGGGGCTGTACAGCGCCGGTCGCCGGCCCAAGGGCCGCACTGACTTCGTGGCCGACGTGCTGCCGATCTTCCTGCGGATGACTGACATGCAGTGGGTGAACGCCGGGTATCTCGCGCGCTACGGGTTCGGCTCACAGCGCGATTGGGCACGGCCGGATATTCAGCGTCGACTGGCTGATGCATCGCTCTCCAATCGGGGCTTCAGGCAGTCCGTGCTTGGCCTATTCCGTGACCCGGCGTACACCGAGGTGCAGCCCGACCTCGAACCGCAGATGTATGGCGACAGCGTCATGCTGCCGCCCAACCTGACGAGTGCGCGCCAGTGGTATGCCCTCACACGACTGCAGTACGCGCACCTCCGTTCCTGGGCCGCGGGGGCCTTTGACGCAGGCACGGGCGTCACATCGTCCTCACTTTCTGCGACGCCGGCTGGGGATCAGCCGCGGTCCCTCGACCGCGCCGCGCTTGATGCCTGCCTGGGCGGGGCATTCCATCCGGGCGTGGAGTTCCCGTGGATTGCCCGCGTGCACTGGATCTGGACTGATGATCTCCGGCTCCGTGATGCGACCACACGCCCCGACTTCACCGACTACGGCCCTGAGCTGACACCGCAGATTGCGATGTCACGGTCTGGTCCGCTGTCCCGACTCGGTCCGGGTGGGTACGTGCAGTGGATGGGCACCCCGTGGCACGCCGACTCGTCGAGTTGCCGCTATGGCTACCAACGGGTGTCTCCGCAGCTTCCGGGTTTCTGGCCTGCGCGCATTCCGAACGCCGTGCTCACTGCAGCCGACTACCAAATTGTCGTCGATCAGCGCCGGTCGCTACGTGAGCGACGTCAGGCCTTTCGCCGTCGTGCCGAGTGGGAGCGCTTCATCGCGCATCCCACGGGCCCGCCGACTCTGGCGATGATGGTTGACGAGTGGTCGAAGCTCGGGGTGGTGCGCGAGCGACCCGGACCCGCGGACGGGGCGTTCCCGGCGGTGCTCAAGGTGGAGTCGGACGTCGGTTTCGCACACGAGCCGGACACCATCTGGCCCGCGTGGGTGACCGTGCCCCAGTCACCCGCGTTCCCGTTGATCACGGCGAACTCCGACGACAACTCCATCAGGTCGATGGACTCCCGCGGGCGCGTGACGGTGATGCCCCTCAACGGGGTCATCGCCCGGCCCGAGGGGATGGGTCGGGACCGCTACGGCAACCTCTACGTGGCCGCGATGGATGACGGCACTGTGCAGCGGGTGGGTACCGACATGTCGGTGACCACCTACGCGTCCGGCATTCCGACCCCCGTCGGCGTCGTGGTCACCTTCGGGGGCACGCTGTTTGTAAGCAGTTACACGGCCCAGGGTGGCATCTACCGGGTGACGTCCTCGGGCACGGCGGGATGGCTGGTGGAGCCGGGGGGTGGTATCGGCCAGCCCACGCTTATGGCGATGATGCCCGACCAGAGTGCACTGCTCGTCAGTTGCGCCGCGACGGGATCCGTTGCGAAGGTGGATCCAGCGACGGGTCAGGTGCTTGACCCCGCATTCCTCACCGGTCTGAACCGGCCTCGGGGTATCGCCTTTGACCAGCACTGGAACATCTACGTGGCCAATCAGGGCGACAACACCATCAACCGGTATACGACCGATGGTCGGCCACTTCCATTCGTGCTGACAGGGCAGCCGCTCACCACGCCGTTTGGCCTGGTCTTTGACGCGAACGGCGTGCTGTACGTCACCCCGACACAGGCCGCGGTGGTTCAGAGCGTGACGATTCAGGGGAACACCGGGAGGGTCGCGACCTTTGCGACCGGCCAGGCCAATCCCGGCGGGCTTGTCTTCAACGGGGGCCAGGTGCCGCCCCCGGCGTAGGTGCCGTACGGCGCGCTAGGCCAACAGGTCGTTCAGCTCACCGGCGCGGTCGAGCGCCGACATTTCATCCCACCCACCGATGTTGCGTCCGTCGATGATGATCTGAGGGAACGAGTAGCCACCGGTCTCGGCCACCAGGCGGTCGCGCCCGGCATGGTCGGTGCGGGGGATCATGATCTCCTCGAACTCGATGCCCTTCTTCGTGAGAAACGCCTTGGCGCGCTGGCAGTAGGGGCAGGGCTCGGTTGAGTACACAGTGACCTTGGGCATGGGTGGCAGGGTACCGCCCCCGATCGGGGTGCGACACTTGATCGGTGGCGTTGATCGAGACCGAGGCGGTGGTGCTCCGCACGCTGAAATACGGCGAGTCGGACGCCATCCTCACCCTGCTCACGCCTGGAATGGGTCGAATCTCGGCCATCGCAAAGGGCGCACGAAAGCCCACCTCGAAGCAGGGCGGGCGACTCCAGCCGGGCGTGCGTCTCAACTTGAGCGCCGCTGAGGGCCGGGGCGACCTGCTCACACTCCGGTCGGCGCAGGTGGTGGATGCGGGGGCGGGTCTCTGGATGGACGGCTACCGCCTTCGGGCCGCCGGCTCGGTGTTGGAGATCGCCATGCGCGTGGTGCCCGAGCAGGTGGATGCCGAGGCCCCGTACAACCTGATCACCCGGGCGCTTGCACTGATCGCACGCACCACCGCGCTCGACACACCACCCCGGCTCGACCCGTACGTGCTCGGGGTGCAGGCGAAGTTGCTCGCGGTCTCCGGTCTGGTACCGCAGTTGGGCTCATGTGCCGCATGCGGCGGACCTCCTCCACTCGTGGGATTCTCAGCGGCTGCGGGCGGAGGGGTATGTCCATCGTGCGTCATCGGATCGGGGGCCGAGACGCTCGATCCGGCAGCCGCCGATGCCCTTGTCGCGCTGCTGGCACGCCCGCTGGCGGAGGCCCCCGACGCAGTCTCGGCGGCCGCCGCCCCGGGGGTGGAGCGAATCGCTGCCCTGATGCTGCGGGAGCACCTCGGGGTGACCCTCCGGTCAGGAACGCCCCTCTAACTGCAGAGGCCAGCACCATCGTGAGCGCCCGAGGAGAAAGGGCGAATCAACCCCGCACCAGTGCCAAGTACGTGCCAACCCAACGCGTGCACTTTTGTAGCGGGGACTGACCCCCACCGGGGTCTGACCCCACGCCCGTGGGTGGCCTGATGCAAAGCGTGCGCATTTGTAGCGCCGGCTGACCCCCGCAGAAGCTGCACCTACCCGAGAGACCGACCTCCCGCTGCGACGTACGCAGCGCATGCACATTTGTGACAGCGACTGACCCCCACCGGGGTCTGACCCCGATGGTGGGGCTGACCTGGCGCAAAGCAC
>CAJAPZ010000106.1 GCA_903943955.1 uncultured Actinomycetes bacterium | reverse complement strand
CCGGGTCGATCGATCCAGAGCGGCACCGGGTTGGTGGTGTGTGCGGTGTTCACGCTGCCATCTGGTTCGATCATCGATTCGGAGTTGCCGTGATCGGCAGTGACGATGAGCAGGCCATTGCGTGCGGCCACCGCAGCGCGGATGTCGGCCATGCAGCGGTCGACGGCCTCAATGCCCTGTACGGCCGCCGGCACGACGCCGGTGTGGCCCACCATGTCGGCATTGGCGAAGTTGACCACGAGAAAGTCGTGCGTCCCCGCCATCACGCCGTCCACCACGGCGTCGCGAACTCCGGCGGCGTTCATCTCGGGCGCTTCGTCGTAGGTGGCCACGTGTTGCGGCGACTGCACCAGTACGCGGTCCTCACCCTCAAACGGGGCCTCGCGTCCGCCATTGAAAAAGTAGGTCACATGCGCGTACTTCTCGGTCTCGGCCACGTGAAGCTGGGGCCGGCCGGCCATGCTCATCGACTCGGCCATGCCCTGACGCACATTCTCCGACTCAAACGCCACCGGGTAGTTCCACTCGGCGCGCAGGCGGGTCATGGTGGTGATGCCGCCAAAGGCCCCCATTCCCCCACGGTCGAACCCATCAAATTGCGGGTCACCCAACGCCTGGGTGATCTGGCGGGCGCGATCCGGCCGGAAGTTCCACACCACCACGGCATCGCCGGGGCGGATGCGACCGGCAGCGGGGTCGCCGATGACCCATGGCTCAATGAACTCGTCGGTGACGCCGGCGTCGTACGAGCGCTGAACCGCATCGGATGCCGACGCCGCGCCCTCCCCGCGCCCGTGCACCATGGCGTTGTACGCACGCCCGATGCGGTCCCAGCGGTGATCGCGATCCATGGCCCAGTACCGGCCGATCACGGTACCCACCACCACACCCTCAGCCTCCAGTGCACGTATTGCCGGCAGCGCGGAGTCGGGACGCGAGTCGCGCCCGTCGGTGATTGCGTGCACCACCACGTGCTCCACACCGCGCTCACGGGCCGCCGCGACCAGTGCGACCAGGTGCCGCTGGCTTGCGTGCACACCGCCATCGCCTACCAAACCCACCAAGTGCAGAGTGGCACCCGATGCCCGGTCCATTGCGGCAGCCAGTGCCGGCACCGCGCCGAGCCCGCCGGGAGCGGACACGGCCTCATCCACGCGTACCAGCATCTGTGGCACACGACGACCGGCACCCAGGTTCAGGTGCCCCACCTCGCTGTTGCCCATCTGGCCATCGGGCAGGCCCACGGGCAGCCCGGATGCCACCAGGGTGGTGGCCGACCCCTCTGCCGCAAGGGCATCGAGCGCGGGCGTACGGGCCAGCGTGACAGCATTTCCGGGCCCCGCCGGGGCAATACCGAACCCGTCGATGACGACGAGCACGAGCGGCCCGGTCATCTGGCGGCCGCCACGATTGCAGCAAATGGCCCGGGCTCCAGACTGGCACCACCCACCAGCGCCCCGTCAACGTCGGGCTGCGACATCAGTTCCGCCGCGTTGGCAGCCGACACGCTGCCGCCGTACAACACACGCAGGGCCTCACCGTCGATCGTCTCGGACGCCACCCGACGCACGATCGCGCAGGCCTCCTGGGCCTGTTCGGGTGAGGCGGTCTCGCCGGTGCCGATGGCCCAGATCGGCTCGTAGGCGATAACCAGATGGGCGATGTCACCAGCCTGTACGTGCTCGAGCGCCGATCGGATCTGGCGGGTGAGCCACGCCTCGGTCTCCCCTGCCTGCCGGGTGCTGAGCGACTCACCGCAGCACAGCACCACCATCAGGCCGGCGTCAATGGCGTTGCGCACCCGCAAGGCGATCTGGGCGTCGGTGTCCCCCTCCGCCCGGCGCTCGGAGTGCCCGATAAGGGCGCCGTCGGCACCGGTGGCGAGGATCATCGCCGAGCTGATGTCGCCCGTGTGGGCACCCTTCTCGTTCTCGTGAACGTTCTGGGCGTAGACCGCGATGGGCGATCCGGCGAGCGCACTGGCCGATGCCTCAAGCGCGGTGTACGGCGGGCATACGGCCACATCCACGGGGCCAGCGTCACTCACCAGCGCTGCGAGGGACACGCAGAACTCACGCGCCTCGGGACCGGTCTTGTGCATCTTCCAGTTGCCCGCGACCAGAGGGCGGCGTGCGGCGCTCATGCGACCGGGAGGGCGGCGACGCCGGGCAGGACGGCCCCCTCGAGCATCTCAAGCGCGGCACCACCCCCGGTGGAGACCCAGGTGAACCGATCGGCGAGACCCATCTCGCTGACCGCAGCACCGGAGTCGCCGCCCCCGGCCACCGTGATGGCGGGCGACGATGCCATGGCCTCGGCCACCGCGCGGGTGCCATCGGCGAAGGGTGGGATCTCAAATGCACCCATGGGTCCGTTCCAGAACACGGTGCCCGCGGTCGCGATCACGTCGCGGTAGGCAGCCGAGGTACGTGGACCGATATCCACGCCCATCCAGCCATCAGGGATGGCATCGCTCGGCACCACCTGCAGGTGGGCATCGGCGCTGAAGCGATCGGCCACAAGGATGTCGGTGGGCAACTGGAGCGTGCAGTTCACCTTGCCGGCGCGGTCGAGCAGGCGCAGCGCCAGTTGCTGCGCCGCCTCGTCCTCGTGCAGCGAGGTTCCCACCGGGTCGCCGAGCGCCTTCAGAAATGTGAAGCACATGGCCCCACCGATCAGGATCCGGTCGGAGGTATCAAGCAGATTCTCGATGAGCGGCAACTTGTCGCTCACCTTCGACCCACCCAGCACGCTCACGAATGGCGGAGTGGGGTCGCCGAGCAACCCGCCGAGCACCTCGACCTCACGGCCGAGCAGCAATCCGGCGCAGGCATCCAGCCGACGTGCGACGGCCTCGGTCGATGCATGGGCCCGGTGGGCAGCCCCAAAGGCGTCATTGACGTACGCGGTGAAGCCCGCGGCCAACTGGTCGGCGAACGCCGCGTCGTTAGCCTCTTCGCCCTGGTGGAAGCGCAGGTTCTCAAGCATCACGACATCGCCGGGCTGAAGTGCCCGCACGCGGGCCTCCACGACCGGGCCAACACAGTCGGCAAGCAACTCGACCGGCTGGCCGAGAAGCTCCGACAGGCGCGCCGCGCACGGCACAAGCGACAGATCGTCAACTCGCTGGCCGTTGGGGCGTCCGAGGTGGGAACACACCGCAACCGCGGCGCCGTTGTCCAGCAGATACCGGATGGTGGCCACCGACGCGCGAATCCTCGCGTCGTCGGTGACCCGCCGGGCGTCGAGGGGCGCATTGAGGTCAGCACGCACGAGCACGCGCTCCCCCGCCCACGAACGGCCCGGCGAATCCACCTGGACAGGGCGCTGCATTACGGCAGAAGCCTCTGTGCCAGGTCAATCACCCGGCACGAGTAGGCCCACTCGTTGTCGTACCAGGAGATGACCTTCGCCTGGTTTCCCATCACCATGGTGAGTGGGGCGTCGTACAGCGACGAGTGCGGGTCGCCAACGACATCACGCGACACGATCGGGTCGTCGGAGTACCCGAGGATGCCCGCCATCGGGCCGGTGGAGGCCGCCTTCATGGCCGCGTTGATCTCGTCCACGTCGGGCGTGCCCTTGAGGGTGGCCACGAGGTCCACAACCGAGCCATCCGGTGTGGGAACACGCATGGCGAACCCGTCGAGGCGTCCCTTGAGGTGCGGCATCACCTCGCCGATGGCGCGTGCGGCACCCGTCGACGTGGGGATGATCGACAGCGCAGCCGCACGGGCGCGACGCAGGTCGCTGTGCGGCAGGTCGAGGATCTGCTGATCGTTCGTGTAGGCGTGCGTCGTAGTCATAAATCCCTGCTCGATGCCGTAGAGGTCGTCGAGCACCTTGGCGATCGGGCCGAGGCAGTTGGTGGTGCATGACGCGTTGGAGATGATGTGCATCGTCGCGGGGTCGTAGGCGTCGTCGTTGACGCCGAGCACCACGGTCAGGTCGGGGTTGGTCGCAGGCGCGGAAATGATGACCTTCTTGGCGCCACCCGCGAGATGCTTGGCGGCGTCGTCGCGCTTGGTGAAGAAGCCCGTGCTCTCCACCACCACGTCAACGCCCATATCGCCCCAGGCCAGGTTGGCCGGGTCGCGCTCAGCCAGCACGCGGATTGGCGTGCCGTCCACGATGATGGTGTCGCCCTCGTGCTCCACGGTGCCCGGATAGCGGCCAAAGATCGAGTCGTAGGCCAGAAGGTACGCAAGTGTCTTTGCGTCGGTGAGGTCGTTGACGGCAACGATCTCCACGTCACCCTTGGCGCGACTCATCGCTGCCCTGAATACGTTCCGGCCGATACGGCCGAAACCATTGATGCCCACGCGTACTGCCATCAGATTCCCCTTGGTCGAAAGCGAGCGCGAGCATAACCGGTGGCGGGGCTCCACGGCGGGGACGAATCACCCGAAAAACGACTCTGGGGGACCCGAAGGTCCCCCAGAGCGCGAAGCAAAGGTTGCTTAGACCGTGTGGCCTAGGCCTCCTTGGGCTTCGGGGTGAGGAGTGCTGCGAGCTTGCCCGAGATGAGACCCAGGATAAGACCGCAGACCAGCGTGACGAAGGTGTCAAACCACACCCATGCCCACGGGGTCGAAACAAGACCACCGAAAGCACCAAGACCAGTAGCCGTACCGGCGCCTGCGCCATCAAGATCAACATCGGCGCCAGCGGGGGCCCAGCCGTCCATACCCGTCGCGACCCACCAGAGGAACACGGCAGCAAATGCCGGGAACGTCCCTGCGACGTAGTACCAGTCACCCGCGATGAGGATCATCACGAGGACGAATGCGAACACACCGACCCAAAGGGCGATGCCCCAGAACTCAGGGAACGCTGCCGACTTGTATGCAAGCGGGATCGTAACGAGCGCTGCAACAGTACCGAACAGTGAAGCCAGGAAGATCTTGCCGAAGGCGGCGTTGTCGCCACCAGCAGCAAAGAACAGACCCCACGCGATGAACGCCGTAGGAAGAATCAAGTGGAAGTTCTGCGGAACGCCAACAGCACCAGGAAGATCCGTGCCAGACACGGTCACCCAGTGGAAGGTGAAGTTCAGCGAGAACTCAGTCCACAGGTAGGAGAGGACTCCAATTACCAGCGCGAGCGGAAAAATCGCCTTTGCGCGAGCACCCATGTGAGAGCTCCTTCATGGAATAGGACAGGGAATCCGTGGACCCGAAATTAGATGAGGTGGGTGCACGGAGCACGACAGCGAGCCGTCGTGATGACGACACTCTACGGGCCTCGCGCTATTCGTCACAAGTGCTACGAATCCTCCGTGGAGGCCGATTCAGGCGTCTTTTCCCCGCTATGAGCGGGAGGTTTACTGTCCCGTTACCAATTCAGGCTGGGTACGCAGACGCGGATTCCGCACGTCGTGCGGCCCCCTCAGCGGCCAGCGGCACCAGCACGTCGGCGAGCTGCTCGGGCTCATGGCGCACCACGCGATCGCTCTCGGCGACGTCGGCGGTGACCACCCGCACGCCGCGCTCGGCAAGCGCGCCCACATCTACGACCACCGGCTGCTGCCCCTGCGCCCCGTAGTGGGCCACCGAAGGGCCATCGAGTGCGCCTGCATGCACGACAACCACGTCCACACCACCCGGAACCATCTCCAGCACGCGGTCCAGATGATGGACGGCGTCCTTGCCGTCGGTCTCGCCCGGCTGGGTCATGATGTTGCATACGTAGGCGCGCAGCCCCTGGGCAGCGCGCACGGCCTCGGCGATCTCCCCCACAGCCAGATGTGGCAGCACGCTGGTGAACAGCGAACCCGGACCCAGCAGCACCAGATCGGCGTCAGCGATGGCGGCGAGGGCGTCGGGGTGCGCGGAGGGCTCCGGGTCCAGCCACACCCGCCGACAGGCACCGGCTCCCGACGCGATGAGGGTCTCACCACACGATTCGGAGCCATCCTCGCGCTCTGCCCACAGACGCACGTGCTGGAGCGTGCCGGGGATCACCCTCCCGTTCACCTTGAGGACCCGCGAGCACTCCCGCACTGCCTCGTCAAATGATCCCGTCACTTCGGTGAGGGCAGCAAGGATGAGGTTGCCGAAAGGATGGCCAGAGAGGTCGCCGTCGGCGAAACGGTGCTGAAAAAGGCGCCCCATCAGCGACTCGTCCTCGGCCAGGCTCACAAGCACGTTCCGCACGTCGCCCGGCGGAAGCATTCCCAGTTCACGCCGAAGGCGGCCCGATGACCCACCATCGTCGGCCACGCTCACGATGGCCGAGATATCGAGGTCGCGGTGCTTCAGCCCGCGCAGTAGCGACGACAGCCCGGTGCCGCCACCCAGGGCAGCCACATGCGGACGGTTCATGTGCCCCGCACCTCTGGCGGCTTGCCCGCATCGCGGTGGGCAGTCGTGGCGCCCAGATCTGCCTCGTACCGGGCTGCCAGCGCCTCGGCAATGGCCACGCTGCGATGCCTGCCCCCCGTGCACCCGATCGCAACCACCAGATGGCGCTTGCCCTCGGCCTGATACAGCGGCAACACGAAGTCGAGCAGGCTCTCCAGACGTGCCATGAACTCGGCGTACCCGGGGTCTGCCGCCACGTACGCAGCCACATCGGCCTCCATCCCGGTGCGTGCGGTGAGCTCCGCCACGTAGTGGGGATTGCGCAGGAAGCGCACGTCAAACATCAGGTCGGCCTCGCGCGGCACGCCGTGCTTGAAGCCAAATGACGAGAAGGTCACCTGCATGTGGGGGCGCGTTCCCGGCGCCATCTCGCGGGCCACGGCCTCGCGGAGGTCCCACGGCGTCATGCCGGTGGTGTCGATCACCACATCCGCGCGATCACGCAGGTCGGCCAGAAGCATGCGCTCGCGCTCGATCCCGCGCAGCACCTCTCCCCCCTCGGCCAGCGGGTGGCGGCGGCGGGTTTCGCGAAACCTCCGCAGCAGGGCCTCATCCGAGGCCTCCAGGAACAGGATGCGCGGAGTGATGCCGTCGGCCTTCTGCACCTCGCCAAGCTCACGCGCCAGGTCCTCAAACCAGATACCGCCGCGCACGTCACACACCAGCGCCGCGCGCTCCACCTTGCTGCCCTCGAGTTCGAACAGATCAACCAGGGCGGGAAGCAGGCGGGGGGGCAGGTTGTCGATGCAGAAGTAGTCGGCATCCTCAAACGCCCCGATGGCACCACTCTTGCCGGCGCCGGAGAGCCCGGTGATGATCGTCAGTTCCATTCGCCACCACCTCCGCTCATGGCCTCGGCGGCCTGGGTACCCGTCGTCTTCCGCCCACTGGAGCGCCCGTTTTGTTCAGGAACTCGTACAGATCACGCGCCACCTTCTGCGGCAGCCCGGGCACGGCCTCCAGTTCGTCACGGGTCGCCGCCATGAATCGCTCGGGTGAACCGAAGTGCTGCAGGATTGCACGCCGGCGCGCGGGGCCGATGCCCGGCAGCGAATCCATGGCGCTTGCCGTCATGCCCTTGCCACGGAGGGTGCGGTGGTGACGCAGGGCAAACCGATGGGCTTCATCGCGCACCTGCTGCAGCAACCTGAGCCCCGGGGAGTCCTCAGGCATGAGGATCGGGTCACTCCGTCCGGGCACGAACACCTCTTCAATACGCTTGGCAAGGCTCACCATGGGCACATCCATGCCGGCGTCGCGCATCGCGTTCAGTGCCGCACTCAGTTGCCCCTTTCCACCGTCGATCACCACCAGCGATGGCCGGGCGCCCAGGCTCGGGTCATCATCGCCGGCCGCAAGGCGTGCCATGCGGCGCCCGATTGCCTCGGCCATGCGCGCAAAATCGTTCGCGTCGCCCTCGTGTTGCATGGTGAATGACCGGTAGTGCGCCTTCGCCGGGGCGGCGCCGATCAGCACCGTCATGGACGCCACGGCATAGGTCGGCCCAAGGTTCGAGATGTCATAGCACTCGATGCGCAGCGGTGGCGCATCCAGGCCAAGGCGGTCCTGCAGGTCACCCAGGGCGGCGGTGCGCCGATCGCGGGTTCGCGCCACCCGGGCGCGGTCCTGGTCGAGCGCCAACTGCGCGTTGCGCCCTGCCATCTCCTGCATGCGCCGCTTCTCACCGCGCTCCGAGGCCCGCACCTCTACGCCCGACTGCCGACGCTCGGCAAGCAGCGCCTCAATCGCGTTGGTCTCGACGCCCTGGGGCACCACCACCAGCGGCGGGATCGCAAGCCCCAATGCGTAGTACTCGAGCACGAACTGCTCGACGATCGTCGATGGATCCGTGGCACCCGCGGGGTCAATGAAGAATGACTGCCGGTCGCCCAGCACGCCATCGCGCACCTGCAGCACCTGCACGTTGGCCGCCTCCCCGTCGCTATCCACCGCGACGCCGATCACATCCACCGATCCCATCGAGTCGCTGATGGCCAGTTGGCGCTCCATCAGGTGCCGTACCGCATTCAGGCGGTTGCGAAAGAGTGCGGCGTCCTCAAAGCGCTGCTCGGCGGCGGCCTGCTTCATCTGGACCTCAAGGTCCGACTCCAGCCCCCGGTAGCGCCCAGAGAGAAACGCCACGATCTGGTCGATCAGACCTCGGTAGTCGTCCTTTGAGATGTAGTCCACGCACGGCGCCATGCACCGTTTGATGTGGTAATCGAGACACGGGATCCCCGATGGCCGCCCCGGCTCAGTGCCCTCACAGGGACGACTGGGAAAGATCTTCCCGATCAGCGACAGGGTCTCGCGCACCTTTGATGCATTCGAGAACGGTCCGAAGTACACCCGGTCACGCCGACGCCGCTCGCGCGTGAAGTACACCCGCGGATACGCCTCGTCCATGCTGATCCCGATGTAGGGATAGCTCTTGTCGTCGCGCAACTTCACGTTGAACGGGGGGCGGTGAGTGGAAATGAGGTTGCCCTCGAGGATGAGGGCTTCCTCCTCGGTGTTCACCACCAGCGCCTCAAGCCGTGTGACCCGGCTCACCATCTCGACCGTGCGGGGGTGCAGGCCCGACCTCGGGCCCGGATGCGACGTCACATCGCCATCGCCCGGGCGCACCGGGGCCTCGAAGTACGAGAAGACGCGCTTCCGCAGCGACTTGGCCTTCCCCACGTACATCACGCGTTCAGAGGCATCGCGATAGATGTAGACGCCCGGGGCGTCGGGGAGGGCAGCGAGCTGCTCGCGAAGCGGCGCGGTTGCCATCCCCCCGAGTATACGAGTGGTCCGGTCATGCCAGCAGATCACCGGCACGCACCAGTACCACGGCCTGCCCCGCGCCCCCGAGCGCCGCCCCCTGCCCCGCCAACGCGATGATGCGGGCCACATAGGCGCGGGTCTCGGGATATGGAGGAATGCCCCCGTACCGGCGCACAGCACCGCCACCCGCGTTGTAGGCCGCGAGGGCCAGCGGCACCGACCCGAATTCCCGGATGCCGCTCGCGATCAACCGGGCAGCCCCGGGTATCGCCTGCGCTGGGTCGAAGGGGTCGCGCACGCCCATTCCCGCTGCCGTGCCGGGCATGAACTGCGCAATGCCCTGCGCACCTGCACCGCTCACCGCATGGGTATTGAAGTCCGACTCCGCCTTGAGCAGTGCGGCCAGCAGCACCGGGGCCACGCCCGCAGCCCGGGCTGACGATGTGATGAGCGCGCGATACCTCGCCGGCACCCACGACGGCAGGGCGGTCACCGCAACGCTCGTGGCGCCTGGCTGCCCCCCGCCGCACCCAGGCGTAAATCCCCAGTGCCAGCTTTCCCACGAGTAGCGCTGCACAAATCCGAAGGCATTGCCATTCCGGACGAGCCACGGGTACACGCCGCCACTCACATCCAGATCGAGCTCGGTGGAATTGCGATGCCGACTGCGCCCCGGAGGCGCCACCCACTTCGGGTCGGGGTGGCGCGCAAACAGCACCGCCTGTTCGGCATCCGATCGAAATGCGCTCACCACCATCAGATCCAGGCCCGCCCCATGCGCAGCGCGGTCCATCTGGTCGAACGCCGCCGCGACGGCCGGGCACATCGGTTTGCCATCGCGATACATCAATGGGCCTGAGTACCCACCCCCGGTCGCCCACCCCACCGGGCCACCGGCGGGCGCCGCTGCCGTTGCCGAAAGGCCGGCGCGCGCCGTGGCGGTGACCCACAGCCCCATGGGCGCAGCCCGGCGCACCCGCACCTCCACCTGGGTCGGTACCGGATCGCCCTCCAGAAGCCGCAGGGAGATCACCTGAGAACCCGATGCCGCGGCCGATCGCCCGGCGGCGGCGTCGGCGATGGAGGTGAGGCGGCGGCGGATATCCCATGGGTCAAGCATCGCCCGGGGGATGCCGTCGAGAAGCGCCCGGCCGGCCGACAACGCCGCCAGATCGGCAGCGAGGCGGGCACCGCCCGCCGCGACGCGAGTGGCACCGAGCACCGCGGTGCCGGCAATGCCCGCCACCAGAACAGCGACCACTCCAAGCACAAGCGGGATCGCCTGGCCACGTTGGTCCGCCATCCGAACCATCACGGAAGCCGAACGCCCGCGCGCGTGGTGGCCGGGTCGAACCGGCGCCCGAGTGCAGGCATGGCGGGCATGCCTGCGGATCCCGTCACCGTTGCCATGGTCCCGGAGGGGCCTGTGGCCGTCGCCGCACGCTGGCGCGCGTCGTCCTGCGCGGCTGATGCAGCGGTGAGCATGGCGGCCACCTGCACGGCTGCGATGGCCAGCAGCACGAGGACGGGCAGTAGCGACAGGAACTCGATGGATGCCTGCCCCACGTCCCGGCGCGGGGCGATCATGGGCCTGACTCCGCCCTGCCCTCAACTGCGGGAGAGGGGATCCACGGAGCCAGCGATGGCACCGGCACACGGACGCGCACCCGGTGAGATCCATCAGGGTTCGTGCTCAGCCGCACCGCTGCGGAGCGTGATTGGGATCCCGGTAGCGCCGCACGGGCAGCGTCACCGGACGGCGCGCCCACCTGCGCCGCACGGGCGCCTGCCCGCGCCGACTCGTGCGCCGCACCCCACAGGTGCACCGTCACCACCACCTGCAGGCCCGCGATGGCGACCAGCGCGATGAGCGGCAGTAGCGCCACCAACTCCACCGCTGCCTGCCCCCGCTGTCCATCTCGCCGCCATCCGTCCATGGGATGACGCTATGTGCGAAGCACGCACCCATGGTGCGTGCTTCGTGCCGATTCGCGACCGCCCCGGTGACATCGGGCGATCAGCCCATCACAACTTGCGGCTGTCCCGGATGATCCACCAGATGAGCAGCACCAGCGCGGCGATGAGTGCCAGATAGCCCAAGGGCGTAATGCGGTCGGCCAACAGCGGATAGCCAGCGATCACCAGAAAGGCGATGGCCAGGGCAGACAGCACCACGGCCGCCCGCTGCCACGGCCGCAGCACCAGCCAGGCCAACTGGTTGCGCCTGAAGTACTGCACGCCGGCCGCGAGGATGGCCACCACAAACAGCACCGAGATGATCTGCGAGATCGACGACACAGCCACCGAGAACGCGCGCTCCCACACCACCGCGAGCGCGGCGATACCAAGAATGATGGTGGTGTTGCGGATACCCGTGGTCACACGAGGAGGATAGCCGCGGGTGCCCGACGTCCCGTTGCAGAGATGCGCGGGTGACGATCCCCGGCCTGCTGACCCGGTCGGCCCTGCCGTCTCAGCCCTCGCGCTTCGGCTCGGTCCCGTCCTTCTGCGCAAACCCTCTGCACCGCATTACCGGCACCGCCGGGTAGCGGGGAAGCCCCTGGGCCTCACACATGGTGAACACCGATGTGCGCGTGGGCACCAGCCGCTGGTGCGCACAGTGGTCGCACAGGCCGGCCGACGCGCGACGCCGCGGATCGGTCACGCCCGGAGCGCGTCCGCCAGGCCGACGAGGGGCAGGTCCCCATCAAGATCGCCATGGCGGGCGCGCACCGACGCAGTACGTGTCTCCACTTCGCGATCACCCACGATGAGCAGGAACGGCACCTTGGCCAGCTCGCCCTCGCGGATGCGCTTGCCCATGCTCTCCGACCGCACGTCGGCCCCGCACCTGACGTCCGCTTCGCGAAGTGTCGCGCGCACCTCTTCGGCATATTCGGCGTGACGGTCGCTCACCGGAATGACCCGGGCCTGTTCGGGGGCAAGCCAGAACGGCAGATCGCCACCGGTGTCCTCAAGCAGGATCCCCAGGAAGCGCTCAAGCGAGCCGGTGATGGCGCGGTGGATGATTACCGGGCGCTCCACCGTGTCGTCGGCTGTCGTGTACTCGAGGCCGAAGCGCTCGGGCATGTAGAAGTCGAGCTGGCAGGTGCCCAGTTGCCATGAGCGGCCCATGGTGTCGGTGACCTGGATGTCGATCTTCGGGCCGTAGAAGGCGCCGTCGCCCTCCTTCAGGCCGTACTCACGATCACCGAGGGCGGAGCGCAGGGCCTCCTCGGCCTGATCCCACATCTCCTCGGTGCCGGTGGCCTTCTCGGGGCGCGTGCTCAGGTACATGCGCACGTTCTCAAAACCGAACCGGGCGTAGAAGCGCTCGGTCAGGTCGAGGATGGCCCGCACCTCACTCTGCACCTGGTCGATGCGGCAGAACACGTGGGCGTCGTCCTGCGTGAATGCCCGCACGCGGAACAGGCCATGCAGCACGCCCGACAGCTCATGCCGGTGCACGTGCCCGAACTCGGCAAGGCGCAGGGGCAGCTCGCGGTACGAGCGGCGGGTGGACCTGAACACCAGGCAGGCCCCGGGACAGTTCATGGGCTTTACCGCGAAGCCCTGGCCATCAACCTCGGTGAAGTACATGTTGTCGGCGTAGTTGTCGTAGTGGCCGCTCTGGTGCCACAGCTCGTCGCTCAGCATGGTGGGGGTGCGGATCTCGTCGTACCCCATGGTCTCGAGTTCCTTGCGCAGCGCGCTCTGGATCTCGTTGATCACCACCATCCCCCTCGGAAGGAAGAACGGGAACCCGGGGCCGGCCTCATCGAAGTAGAAGATTCCGAGGTCGCGGCCCACCCTGCGGTGGTCGCGTGCCTTGGCCGCCTCGATGCGCTCCAGGTACTCGTCGAGCTCGATCTGGCTCGGGAATGAGGTGGCGTACACCCGCGTGAGCATCGGGTTCTTCTCACTGCCCCGCCAGTACGCGCCGGCCACCGACAGCAACTTGACCCGGCCGATGTTGCCGGTGTTACGCACATGCGGGCCACGGCACAGATCAATGAAGTCGCGCTCCTGATAGAGCGACACATCAACCTCGCCCTGACGTCCGAGTTCCTCAACCTGATCGACCTTGTATGGCTGCGCCCGCTCCGCGAAGAAAGCGGCCGCGTCGGGGATGCTCATGACACTGCGCTCAAACGGTGCCTTGGCCTTGGCGATGCGGTTGATCTCGGCCTCAATGGCCGGGAAGTCGTCCTCGGTCATTGGCGCGTCGAGTTCGAAGTCGTAATAAAAGCCGTCCTCGATGGGCGGCCCGAACCCAAAGCGCGTGCCCGGGAACAGCGTCATGACGGCCTCGGCCATTACGTGCGCGGCCGAATGGCGCATCACGTACAGGTGATCATCACCACTCTTGCCTGTGACGATCGCAATCGACTCGCCATCGGCCAGGGGCCTCGCCAGGTCGCGCATCTCGTCGCCAATCCGCACGGCAAGTGCCGCCTTTGCCAGACCGGGACCGATCGCGGCGGCGGCGTCAAAGCCGGTGGCGCCGTCGGGCAGTTCGAGCTTGGTTCCGTCGGGAAGGATCACGTGCATGGCGGCGGGGGATGCTACTCATACACCTTATGATGCGTTGGCTTCTCTGCGGATCGTCCCCCACCCCCGTCGCCCGGCGGGTGGTCCCCGTCATCGTCATCACGCTGATCATGGCCATCTTCGGCACCGTGCTGGTCGTCCTCACGCCAGACCTCGGTGGCCCACCATGGCTCAAGGGCACCTACGTGCTGTTCGTGGTGGTGGCACTCAAACTTCCGCTCCTCTCGGTGCTGTGGTGGCTTATCGCCCGCAACCCGGAGCGACCGGGGGCGCGTGCCACCTGGCATCCGGATGAGCAGGCTGAGATCCTCACCTACCTCGACAATGAAGCGGCACGTGTGCGCGGGATGCCCGACGCCGTGGAACGCCTTGAGTACCTGTCGCAGGAGGCCTGGCATGTGGCCGATCGCCTCGAAGGCGAGGCAAAGGTGGATGCCCTCACCGTGGCCCTGCGCGTCGACCTCATCTGCTCGCAGGCCCGGCGGGACCGCAGCCAGCACTGACCACCCGGCCGGGTAAGGCTAGACGGCGGTGCCCACCAGAGCGCCGATGGCCGACGTCACAGCCATTGCCGCCACACCCCACATCACCACGCGGGCTGAAGCACGAAACATGGGCGCGCGGCCAAGCCGGGCACCGACGGCGCCCAGCAGAATGAGGCCGATGATCGTCGCCACAACGATGGTCCAGATGCGCGCAGTGCTGTCGTACGACGGCAGACACACGACGATCGGAATAATGGCGCCCACCGAGAACGACACAGCAGACGCCACGGCCGCCTGGATCGGGCGCGCGAGCGCGTTCTGATCCAGCCCCAGCTCATCGCGGGCGTGCACCACGAGCCGATCACCCTCCGAGAGCTCTTCCGCCACCTGACGCGCGAGCGCCGGGGAGATGCCCCGCGCCTCATAGATGTCGGCCAACTCGTCGAGCTCTCCCTCGGGATCATCCTCGAGTTCCTGCGCCTCTCGCGCCAGATCAGCCCGCTCGGCATCACGTTGGGACGACACCGATACGTACTCACCTGATGCCATCGACATGGCACCCGCCGCGAGCCCGGCGATACCGGCCGTGAGCAGGGCTGACCGGTCGCCCCCTGCGGCCGCGACACCCAGTACCAGGCTGGCCGTTGAGAGCAGGCCGTCGTTGGCACCCAGCACGGCAGCGCGCAGCCAGCCGGTGCGGCCGGTGGTGTGCAACTCGCCATGGGATGGGAGCAACGCCATGCCGGCAACCCTACGCGGTGACAAAATAGTTACGAATCTGATGACACGTGTAATGGGTTTGTTGAAACATCACCGTTCGAACGTTGGAACTGGATCTCAACGGGGTATAACTCTTGCCGTGTTCCGGGCACCCCACAAGGGTCCGGGCGCGTGGCGGGTGCGGGCGGTGGATGTTTCAAGGTCGGGGGACCTTGAACGTGCAGGGACTCGGGGGGGTCCCAGCGCCATCCACCGCCGACCGCCTCCCTTACGGGAGACCGGAGCCGGGCGAGCAATCGCCCGGCAACCCGCCTTTTTGCGTCCATACGCCGCCGCATGCGCGATGCTGCCCCCGTGACTGGAGTTCGCAATCGAGTACGCCGGGGGGCCACCGCCCTGCTCGGCGCCAACTGGCGCGAGGGAATCGGCCGGAATGGCGTGGCCTACGGCTACACGTGCCCCGACGGCGAGAAGTACCCGTACCAGTGGTTCTGGGATTCGCTCATGCATGCCCTGGCCTGGGCGGAGGTGGATCCGGTTCGTGCGGCCACCGAGGTGCGCTCGCTGGTTGCCGCACAGACGCCCGATGGCTTTATCGGTCACACCATCTTCTGGGACGCACCCGTCCGGCTCGCCCGCGCTGCCTTTTACAACGTGCGCGCGCGCCGCGACCTCACCACAGCCACGATCCAGCCCCCCTTTATCGGGTGGGTGTGGGCCGAGATCGCCGAGCGTCTTCACGACGAGGCATTCGTGGCCGAGGGCCTTCGGGCCATACCCCGCTACCACGGTTGGATCGAGCGCAACCGGGTCGACGACACCGGCCTGGCATGGGTGATCCTGCCCGACGAAACCGGCTGCGACGCATCGCCGGTCTTTGACCAGCCGCTCGGATGGAGGGCCCATGGCGGCCCCGGGTTTGCGGTACTGGTGAACGAGGCGCGTCGACGTGGGTTCTCATTCGCACGCACACGTGAGGCGGGAGGGTTCAACGTGGCGTGCCCGCTGGTCAATGCATCGTGGGCGCTCGGCCACATCGGTCTGGCCGCCATGGGGCACCCCGGTGCACGTGATCGCGCCCGTGAGATCACTCTGGCGATGGTCGATCACCTATGGGATGACGAGGCGGGAATCTTCCGCACCGGTGCACCCGACGGATCGCTGCTGCCCTGCGACGTATGGCAGGGCATCGCCCCCATCGCGCTACCCGACCTGCCCCCCGAGGTGAGTCGCAGACTGATGGACGACTGGATCCTCGACCCCCAGCGATTCCGGCCGCCACACCCGGTGCCGTCGGTCAGCGTGTCGGACCCCAGCTTTATGCGAGGCGACGGACGGTTTGTGCCGCAGTACTGGCGGGGGCCGTCGTGGCCATTCACGCCACCGTTTGTCGTGCCGGGCCTGTTGCGGATGGGCCGGTACACCGAGGCCACCGCCCTGGTAGAGGCCATCGAGCAGCGGCTGGACGGGCAGGGCTTTCGTGAGTACACCGACCCCCTCGACGGCATGGGCATGGGAGCACAGGCCTTCAGCTGTCAGGCAGTGGTGCTGGCATTACGCGCCTGGCTTGAGACCCCCCCGATCCCTGCGCGGCTGCCACCTGCCACACCCTCCCCCTCGCACACGCCCTGAGCACGACTGGTACCGGGCTGTACCCGAGTGATATCTCCCGACCAATGGCATTGCCACGTGCCAGCCACCCCGCTAGCGTAAATTTGCCCCGTGCCCCTCGTGAGGACTGCCAGATGCCCCGCCAGCCCGCGCCCCGCTCGACCATGCGACACCTCACTGCGATTGCCCTTGGCGTCGCGCTCACCGTCTTCATCGCCGTGGCGGCACCGGCGACGGCCGTGACGAACGGCAGGCAGTCGCGCATCGTGGGCGGCTCTCAGGCCTCTGCCACCAACTGGCCATTTCTCGCCGCGCTTCTCACCCCGGGCACCAAGAACCCGTTCGAACGACAGTTCTGCGGGGGCAGTGTGGTGGCCCCCGGATGGGTACTGACCGCCGCGCACTGCGTGACCAACGACGCCGGCGAACCGGTGGCTCCGTCCACGGTCAACGTGCTCACCGGCACCATCTCGCTCGACCCGGGGCTCGGAGTAGAGACCGCGGTCACGCAGGTATCCGTATTTCCTGGCTACCCGAAAACCCTCGACGCCGCGCTGCTCAGGCTCGAGGTGCCCACCGCTGCAACATCGGTGCCAATGATGGCTCCCAACCAGACCGGACTCATCGCCGCGGGCACCCGCGCATCGGTGGCCGGTTGGGGTGACACCGGTGAGGATGCCGGGGTATTTCCCGTGGTGGCGCGCCAGGTACCGCTCCCGCTCATCAGCGCGCGCGCTTGCAATATCGCCCTCGGGGGCGGCGTGAGCCCGTCACTCGAGATTTGTGCCGGTGGCACCGCGCGCCGCACCGACTCGTGCCAGGGTGACTCCGGTGGCCCCCTTGTGACATCGGTGTCGGGGGCCCCGGTGCTGATCGGCGTCGTGTCGTGGGGGCAGGGGTGCGCCCGTGCGAATACCCCCGGCGTGTATGCCCGCACCAGCGCCATCTTTGCCTGGGCGACCGACACCATGGACGGCGTGGCCCCCACATCGGTGGTGCTCCCCGCCCCGGCCCTTCGGGCCCGCGCGCAGCGGGCCATCGGCCGCCCGGGCGGTGCCGTCAATCTTCCGTATCGCGTGAGCGGTCCGTCGCCCACCAGCTCTGAGTTCATCTCCATCGTTGACGACCGCGGTCGCCTTGTGCACTCGCTCGAGACCGTGATGGGCCCGATGTCGAGCCAGTACATCTACACCGTTCGTTGGCGTGTACCGCGCACCCAGGTGCGGCCCCTGTACTTCTGCGTGGCCTCCGCAGCACCCGACCAGGATTACGGCGAGCCCAGCTGCGCCCGCATTGTGCTTCGCGCCGCAGCCGCCCGGTAACGTCGGCTCGTCAAACCGCCGGAGGACCCATGAGCAGTGACCAATCGAGCATCGTCGCCGAGGGCTTTACCGACACCGCGAGCGACTACGACGATGCGGTGCGGTTCAACATCGGCGGAGCGCAGCGGCTGATCATGTCGATCCCCGCCGGGCAGTACGACGACGTGATCGACATCGGTTGCGGCACTGGCTGGGCCACTCAGGCACTGGTTGACCGGTTCCGCCCAGCGCGTATCACCGGCGTTGACCCGTCAGAGGGCATGCTTGAGCAGTTCCAGGCGAAGCTCAGCGGTATCGATGGGGTGGAGATCACACTGGCCCAGGGCGATGTGGAACACATGCCCGTAGCCGACGGCACCTTCGATCTGGCCATCTGTTCCATGGCCTACCACTGGTTTCCACAGAAGTGGGCGGCGGCAGAGGCCATGGCGCGCACCCTCAAGCCCGGCGGAGTGCTTGCAATCCTCTGTTCGGGACGTGGTGGTGAGCGGGCGTACCGCGACATTCTCGCCAACCTCGAGCCGATGAACTACACGTGGCTGGGGGCGTTTGACGCTGTGCAGCGGGACATCCCGGAGATGGAGGACTACCTCCTGAAGGCCGGCCTCGAGGTTGAGGATGTGTGGATGGAACGCCGTATCCGCCACACCACAGTGGAGGCCTACGTCGAGCGCATGCGTGTGGTGGCGGGCCACCTCATCGGTGACCAGTCCGAAGGTGACGTGGCTGAGTACATGGCGCAGGTGGAGCAGAAGATGCGCGAGGCATCCGGCCCCCGTGGCTGGACCTACGACTTCACCAAGCTCTACGCCATCGCCCGCAAGCCCACCTGACCCGAAACCCACGGGACACCCCCGGCGCCCGATCGGCGCCCGGGAGAACGAGCGTTGGCCTCATGGGCCGCGGTCGCTGTGCTCACCACGTCCTGTTGATCCTCGCCATTTCGTGCCGCTGGCATCGCGTCGCGGCCTGAGCTGGTCACGCCACGGCGAGTACCCGCCCGGCGATCACTCCGCCAGGAACTCGCCTGCCAGGTTGGCCACAACGCTCGCGCCCTCGGTATTGAGATGCACGCCGTCGGGCGACAGCAGCATTCCATGCTGCTCACTGATGTCGTCGAACGATCGGCGGCCCACAAAATGCTGCACGAGCGATTGGAGGCCTGGACGCCATGAACCGGTGAACGCCGGGCCATCGTCGCGGGCATGATCGCGAAGGATGTCCGACAGCCGCTCGTTTACTGGCAAGTACGTGGCGTCGCGCGACTCGCACACCACCTCGATGACCCGATTGAACTCGCGTGTGCGCACGTTGGCGAGGTCGGCCAGATCCTGCCCCAGCGGCGGCAGCGAGCAGACGGCGACCCGGGTGCCCCCGGCCTGCAGACGATCGATGATGGCTGTAAGGCACTCGCCGAAAAAGTCGGGTGATGGCAACTGTGGAAGATTCTTCGAGCTTCGGACGGCCTCGCCATCGTCGGGAGCCAATGTGGCCTGGATATCGTTGGTGCCGATCAGGACGATGGCGGCGTTGGGGGCGCAGGCCATGACGTCATCCATCGCCTGCAGCGCCTCCCATGCCACGTGGCCGTTCACTCCCCCGTTGGCAAACGCCATCTCGGGGAACTCCTCACGCAGCATGCGCACGAAGTCCACGCCCGCACGACCACGCACAATGCTGGCGCCGATGCACGCGACGACCGGACGCCGGCTGCGCTCCTCGGGCGGCAGTGCGAGGAATCCCTCAACGTCTCCAGCGGCGCGGGCCTGCACGCCGCTGACCGCCCGCACGAGAGCGCCAGTGGCGATGAGTGCCGTGCCCATGAGGCCGGCACCGATGAGTCGCGTGGTGCGCATTGGGGGCACGCTACCTGCACCCGCGGCCGCCGATCAGGACGTGGCGGTTGCCGCAACCGGTGCGGCCTGCGAGTACGAGGCCTGCGGAGCCGCTGGCTGCTGCGGCGAATAGCTGGTGGGTGTTGCCGATGACGGCGCGCCCGTGGCGATTGAACGGATCTTCCCCGCCTGAGGCGACCCCAGTGCGCTGGCGGCCTTGGCCACGGCTGCGGCAGAGGTGTCTGGTGCTGCAGCCGGCCCGACGGAGATGATCCGTGTTCCAGCGACACCACCCACCACCGTGAGCCCGGCCACCAGCACCCCGGTTAGCGTCGCTCCACGTCGGCTCATCATCAGTTCGTCTCCCCCGTCGAATCCATGGGGTGACCCTATGACCCGCGCATGAGCCGGGAGTGACGGGAGTCCGCTGATTGTTCGCGGGATGAGTAAGGAAACGGCAAGGGAGGCAGGGGTCGCCAGCATGAGTTACCTTGCCCCGCAATGAACGCCCCCATCCCCCCGCCGACACTGGGGCGGCCACTCCCGGCGGCGCCCCTTCCACGTCCGCGCACGTTGGCGGACCCGTACCGGAGGTTGACCACATGGGCCTGAGCAATCACACGATGAGGCGCGGCATGCACGTGCCCTGCACATGAGCGTTCCCCCGCCCAACGGCAGGCGTCCCATGCTGGCTGCGGTCTCGATCTTCGTGATCGTCGCCTTTTTCGTGTTCTTTATCGCCGTTCTCTAAGTAGCGCCCCAAGGACCCCGAACAACACCGCTCCCCGCTGGTCATCGCAAGATCGCGGACCTTTCTACCGAGAGTGGGCGTTACTGGGTTCGTAAATCGCGCGCCTCATCGTGGCGACGGAACCCCACGGGAAAGCCGTTTTCCTCCGCGAGCGCGGTAGGCAGTGCGTGTTACGTGCGCCCTCGGTGCGCCCACGAGATACCTAGCGCAGGGACGTCACCAGGACCCGCACCGCCGTCTTGGGGAGGCAGGGGCCATAGGGGTCGATATCGCTGAAATACGACCACCAAGAAACGCACCATCACCCCCAGAAGTGGCTCATCCCACCGCTGGCGAGATCGTGCTGTCCAACACGCCAATGGCGCAGGCGCCCAGGTTCACCCGAACGCCTGCACGAGAGAGGTCAGCAGCCCGTGTTCGTCACCGTGCCGTTGGGGCAGGTGGTGTTGCTCCAGATGACGTCGGTGAGGTTCGCGTCGGCGAGGGTCGCGCTGGCGAGGTTCGCGAAGATAAGGGTCGCCCCGGTGAGGTTCGCGCTGGTGAGATTCGCTCCGGTGAGCTGCGCGTACGCAAGGCTCGCGTTGGTGAGGTTCGCATAGGAGAGGATCGCGTAATCGAGGTACGCCCCGGTGAGGTTCGCGCCGCTGAGGTTCGTGTAGGTGCAGAGCGGTGCGCAGGCGGGAGTATCGACCCCGTTCGCCTGCTTTCCTTTTCTGAATGACGCGTCGAACCGCGCACCTTTGAGGTCTGCATCCCGAAAGTCTGCACGGCGCAACTTCGCCCCACGGAAGTCTGCGCCGCGAAGGTCCGCTCCCCGGAAGTCTGCGCCCCGCAGGTCGGCCTTCGTGAACTTCGCCTTCTTCAGGTTGCCGTGGTGCTCGACGGTCCAGCGGTGGACCACCCCGCGGCAGTCGGCCCCGGGCTTCAGCGTGCAGGTCTTCGCTCCGGTGCCAATGGTGGTGGACTGCTGCCCCGCGAGGGCAACAGGTGCAGCAACAGCGAGGCCAACTGCTGCAAGGGCGGTAAGGGTGCGGGGGCGCATGGGGAGTCTCCTGAGTCGTGGTGCGCGTGCTGGGAGGGTACCGACGAGGCCCGAAAACGACGAAAGGCCCGTCGAGACGGACCTTTCTACCGAGAGTGGGCGTTACTGGGTTCGAACCAGTGACCCCCAGCTTGT